>JANNNB010000196.1:0-103266 GCA_031398325.1 Actinomycetes bacterium | reverse complement strand
GACGAACGGGCGAGAGCTCAGCAAGATCAAGTGCGGGCTTGGCACGTTCGGCCGAGTCGCAGCCACCGTGATCGGCCCGTGGGGCTCGCGATTCTCGGCCCGTCACGACCACGAACAGATCGGTGCTGCCACGGCAGCCGTCGCCGGATCCGATCTGGCCACCGTCGAGCCGATCGCCTGCCGCCGCCCCGCCTTTGCGACGCGCCCGACGCCTGCGACGGTAATGTCCGCGAAGGACGCAGTGTTGGAAGGGTCGTCATGGAACCTGTCGGGCAATCTCACGAGCTGTTGCGAGAACGATCAGTCATCGGTGGGACGGGTGCGAGCGAACCCGGCGACGTCGAGCCCGAAGCGGTGTCGCCCACGATCGGGCGCCGTTCTCTACTCGGGATCGGTGTCGCAGCCGGAGCATTCGCGATCGGGGGCGCTCACGTCGCCGACGCCGACGCCGACGCCGACGTCGGCCAGGCGGCTGCCATTCAAGATGTGCCCGTCAGCGCGTTGCTGACGGTCCCTACCGGTCTGACGAGCATCACGAAGGACTACGCGAGTTTCATCCCATACGGTGGCAGCAAGATCGTGTCATCAGCGAGCTACATGGGTGCGATCGGTGCGACGACGACGAACGCTGCGACCGGAGGGGGCGGAGTCGGCTTCGATCTCCCTGCCGGCAGCCAGATCCACAAGATCGAATTGACAATGCACTCGTCCGTGGCGTTGTCGGCCTCCTCACTGGACTCGACGGCGTACATATCGCAAGCTGGGGGGCCTTCCCAGATTTTCGGTTCGTTCACCGGCGCTGGCGGACCGGGCCTTTTCGACCGGACGCTCACCCCCACGACGCCTCGGGTGCTCGCCATCGGCGAGGCCCTTTCCGTCCTTTCGTTCCTCGACACCACGCGCGCATTCATCTCCGCCACGGTGCACTATTTGCCACCGACGGCGGGGTTGGTGCCGATCACGCCCAAGCGGGTGTACGACAGCCGGGCCGGCGCTCGGATCGCGCTGGATGAGACCCGCGTGATCAGTGTCGCCACGGGGACCGACGGGTCGCCGAACGTGATTCCACCTGGTGCTCGTGCGATCGCGTACAACATCACGATCACTGACACCGTGACCGGGTTCGGATACCTCACGGTGGTGCCGGGCGGCGCGCCGACAGGCGGTCCGTCGTCGGTGAACTGGGACAAGGTGAGTGCCACGATCGCCAACGGGTTGCAGGTCGGTCTCGACAGCAACCGTCAGGTGAGCGTGTACTGCAGCGGTGTGCCGGGCGCGGCCACGCACTTCATCATTGACGTCGTCGGTTACTTCCTGTGAACCACGGTGGGGGCCGGGGTGTGGGCGGGGGCCGGCCGGTGGGTAACACCTATGTGAGCCGCATCGCCAGCGAGTTCGGCGACGCTCAGGAGGCGGCTTCGATGCGGTCGCGAACGAGCACTGCGACGGCAACCGCTGTTTTCGCGTTGATGTCGTTCGACTCGAACGACACCACCAGCACGGAGTTGTGACGCTCACCGGCAGCGAAGTCGACCGTTCCGAGTCCGAGGTCCCACCCGCCGCCGTCCAGTTCGGGGACGGGCTTCGGCTCCACACCGAAGAGGTTCTCGGGGACGAATGAGTTTCCTGGTGCGGTCCCGCTGGAGCCGACCGACACGTCGATCGAACCGCCCTGGTCGTCCGCCCACTGACACACGCTTTCGCCGACACCCGACGTGGGTCCGGAGCTCGCAACCGGGCCACCGAGGAACTGGCCGGCTTCGTCGTTGGACAGCAACGTGCAGGCGTCGACGGCTGCGGGCGTATTCGACGTCGGCGAGGCGCCATCGACAGTGTCCGTGGTGGCAGTCGCCGCGGGCGTCGTTGCGGTGGCCGAGCCCGCTTCGGTGGCCGCCGCCGCGGAGTTCACCGTGGAGTTCGCCGCCGGGGCGGAGTCGCTGGCACTGCTGCCACAACCAGCGACCGTGAGGATGAAGATCGAGAACAGCGCAGCGCCTCGGACCATCGAGGGTTCCCGCCGAGGCGTTCGAAACGGTGCGGATGCTCGCCGGCGAGCATCGCGGGCGTCTTGCGGGATGCGGGTGAGCGAGAGCGTCCCGCCGTGTGCGCCTATCGACTGACGGTGACGTAGTTGCATTCTGTCTGACCCCTCGGAGCGGCTAACTGATCGGCAGTGTCTTTTGCTTCAGCATGACCATGTCCGTGCCAGTGATGACTTCGGCGCGGCTGCAAAGCCACGAGGCTTGCCTTGTCCTGCTCAGAACCTAGCTCATTGGGCACCCGACCGGTTTTGACGTCGTGCTCGCGTGTGCCTCGAGGATGCACAATGAACGTCACGACGGCACCGATCGGCCCGATCGAGATTCGAGCACACGCGATCTGCATGACAATTCCAGGAAAAAGTTGTTGTACTGACGGCACCTGCGACAAGTGCAGGCGAGGACGGAGAGTCCTGAACGGCGTCCACCAGACACACCGTCAACCAGAGCACGTGTTCGGGGTCGGCAGCCACGTCGAGATCTGACGTCGATCACGCAGGGTTTCTCCGAGCGCGGTGTCGCTACTCGCGAAATGACGGGTTCGGTTGAGTCGACACGTTCGCGAGTACCGACTGCAACAGACCGTCTGAGCGCGGCCGGACCCCCGACTTGATCCGCAGGGACGCAGGCCCGCCCCGACCATGGGCCGTTCCTCACACGAGGAGCGGCCCGTTTCGCGTCCCGGCCCCGATTCGAGTCGCTACGGTCCGTGCGCATGGATCTGGCCGACCTGCAGGACGTCATCGACCGCACGTACGCCGAGCGTGATGGCGCTCGAGGGGTCTCGGCGACCGTGGCGTGGCTGGCCGAGGAGATCGGCGAGCTCGCGCAGGCCGTCCGCAAGGGGACCCACGAACAGCAGGTCCACGAGTTCGGCGACGTGGTCGCCTGGGTGGCCACGCTGGCCAATCAGCAGGGTGTCGACCTCAACGAAGCCGTCGAGCGCTTCGCGCACGGCTGCCCCAAGTGCGGCGCCATTCCCTGTGCCTGCCCGTGATCGTGCTGCGGCTCCGGCAATCGAACCGGTTCATCGTCCCGAGTTGGGATCAGCGTCGCCGAGACTGGACCAACTCGGCGATTTGGATGGCGTTGAGGGCAGCGCCCTTGCGGAGGTTGTCGTTGCTGACGAAGAGCGCGAGCCCACGTCCTCCGGGTACGCCGTCGTCCTGACGGATGCGACCGACGTAGCTCGGGTCCTGACCTGCGGCCTCGAGTGGGTTCGGGATCTCGCTGACCACGACGCCCGGAGCGTCGGCCAACAGTTCGAGCGCCCGCTCGACGCTGATCGGACGTTCGAACTCGACGTTCAACGACAGGGAATGGCCAGTGAACACCGGCACGCGTACGCAGGTGCCCGACACCGCAAGGGCGGGGATGTCGAGGATCTTGCGACTCTCGTTGCGCAGTTTCTGTTCCTCGTCGGTCTCGAACGAGCCGTCATCGACGAGCGAACCTGCGAGCGGCAACACGTTGAATGCGATCGGCCGTGCGAACTTGATCGGTGCGGGGAAGGTGACCGCGCCGCCGTCGTGCGTGAGTTCGGCGGCCCGGTCCACCACTTCCCGAGCCTGCTTGTCGAGTTCGTCGACGCCGGCGAGCCCGCCACCGGACACCGCCTGGTAGGTCGAGGCGATCATGCGTACGAGGCCGGCTTCGTCGTGCAGCGGCTTGAGCACCGGCATCGCTGCCATGGTGGTGCAGTTCGGGTTGGCGATGATGCCCTTCGGCGGATTCTGGGCCAGTTCGCCGTTGACCTCGGCAACGATGAGGGGCACGTCGGGGTCCATGCGGAATGCGGAGGAGTTGTCGATCACGATCGCGCCGGCTGCTGCGAACTTGGCGGCAAACTCGCGCGACGACGACGCGCCGGCCGAGAACAGCGCGATGTCGAGCCCGCCCGGGTCGGCCGTCGCCGCGTCCTCCACGACGATGTCGGTACCGTTCCACGGCAGCGTCGTGCCAGCCGATCGGGCCGAGGCGAAGTACCGCATCTCGGACACAGGGAAGTTGCGCTCGGCGAGGAGTCGCCGCATGACGGTGCCCACCTGGCCAGTGGCACCGACGATTCCGACCCGTACACCGTTTCCTGCGCTGTGCATGGCGAAAAGACTAACGGTATGGCCGGCTCGGACGCCGCGAGGTTTGACGGCCCGCCGGCCGTCGGCCTCAAGGCCTCGTATCGGGTCACGTGACATGTCGCTCACGACCCGCGTTGCCGGTCGCGGGTCCGGAGCTGGCACAATCACGCGGATGGTTCGGCGTGCGCAGTTGATCCCCTGGCGTTCGGCCGGGCAGTTGAGTGAACGACAGGCGAGCGGTGACGATGTCGTGCGCGCCACGGGGTGGGTGTTCAACAACGAGACGGGTTCAGACCTGACGCTCGAGCAGTTCGTGGCGACGGGCGACGAGGAGGTCCCTGCGTACCTCACCGAGTTCGGGTTGCGTGGCCCGGAGAACGAACGGCAGACGCTCGTCGAGATCGGGTGTGGAATCGGCCGTATGACCTGTGCGTTCACCCAGGAGTACGGCACCGTGATCGGTTGTGATCTCGATGCGGGTTTCCTCGAGCGGACCCATGAGACGGTCGGTCGCTTCGGCAAGGTCGAGCGTCTCCGTACCAGCCATGTCGCCGACGGCCAGACACTCGACCTGCCCGATGCATCCGCCGACGTTGCGTTCAGCTACATCACCTTGCAGCACTGTGATGCCGACGATGCGTTGGATCTCACGTCCGAGGCGGTGCGGGTCACCAAGCCAGGTGGCAAGATCGCACTGAACTATCGCGGCCGCACCGGGTCGGACGTGTTCCTGCTTCCGCTCGGCTCACTGATGCGAGCAGCGTTCCGCATTCCCGGGATGGGGAACTGGCTCGCCCAGCGGCGGTCAGCGGCCCGCCTCGGTTGGCAGGCGAACCGTCTCAACCCCGATCAGGTGATCGGCCCGCTCGAACGTCACCTCACCGACATCCAGGTGTGGCGCCACTCGAAGAGCAAGATGTCGGGATACGGCGCCGAGATCAAGACCTTCGACGGCATCAATCCCTCCCACTACTGGGTCGTCGCCACCGTCCGGTAGTCGGTCCGGTTCGCCCGCTCGCGGCGTTCCGTGAACTCGTCGCTGCTCAAGGCAGCGTCCTCGTCACGCGCCTTGCGAGCGAACGGATCCCGACCACCCGGGAAGAACCGGGGCTATTTTCTCTCCGGGAGTGGGGCGGAGTAATCCATCCCCGAGTCCAGGCCGAACGCGGTGTGGAGGGCGCGTGCGGCGCGTTCCATGTCGCCGGCCGACGTGACCACGGAGATGCGGATGGTCGACGTGGAGATCATGTGGATGTTCACGTCCTCGTCCGCGAGGACACGGAACATCTTCGCCGCGATGCCGGGTGACGATTTCATGCCGGCACCCACGATCGACACCTTGGCGATGTCGTTGTCGTGCGACACCCCGGCTGCTCCGACCTCCTGCGCAACACGCGAGACGATGTCTTCCGCGTCGGTCATGTCGGCCATCGGCATCGTGAAGCTGATGTCGGTCGTGCCGTCCGTGGAGGTGTTCTGCACGATCATGTCGACGTTCACATTGGCCGCCGCGAGGGGCTCGAAGAGCGCAGCCGAGACGCCGGGCCGGTCGGGCACGCCGAGCACGGTCACCTTGGCTTCGGTCATGTCGGTGACGACACCGGAGATGATCGGATCTTCCATCGAGGGCTCCTCATTGGTGACCCACGTGCCCGGTTCCCATGTGAACGAGGAGCGAACGTGGAGCGGGACGTCGTGTGTGCGGGCGAACTCGACCGAGCGCAGGGCGAGGACCTTCGATCCGGCCCCCGCCATTTCGAGCATCTCGTCGAAGTGGACCCGTTGCAGCTTCCGGGCCTGGGGGACGATGCGCGGGTCGGCGGTGAACACGCCGGTGACGTCGGTGTAGATCTCGCACGCGTCGGCCTTCAACACCTGGGCGAGCGCCGACGCGGTGAGGTCGGAGGCGCCACGACCCATCGTCGTGATCTCCTTGTCGGTGCTCACGCCCTGGAAACCGGCGACGACGGCGACCTTGCCGGCGGCGAGTGCTTCGCGGACCCGGTCGCCCTTCACCTCGAGGATCTTGGCCTTGCGGTGCGTGGTGTCGGTGATGATGCCGACCTGGCTGCCGGTGAAGCTGATGGCGTCGATGCCGCGATCGGCCAACGCCATGGTCATCAGTGCCGCCGTCTGGCGCTCGCCAGTGGTGAGCAGCATGTCCATCTCGCGGCCCGGCTGCGTCTTCGACACCGATTGAGCGAGGGCGATCAGATTGTCGGTCGCCTTGCCCATGGCCGAGACCACGACCACGACATCATTGCTGCGACGTTTGGTGATCGCGACGTTGTCGGCCACGGCGTTGATGCGCTCGGGGTCGGCGACGGACGTGCCGCCGTACTTCTGGACGATCAGTGCCACGGGAACAAAACCCTACCGGCCCACTTCACCGCACCTCATCCACGTTTGCGACAAGAAATCGGAGACCCGGGTCTCCAACTTCTTGTCACAAACGTGGATTGACGGGCTGTGGTTCGGATCAGGCGCCCTTGACGACGTGTTCGACGACCTCGAAGCTCAGCAACGACGCGCCCTGGGCGACCGGCTTCTGCGCCTCGCCGTCACCGTGGGCGCCGGCCGGCGCCCCACCTGGGTGTCCGCCGCCCGCCGGAGCACCGCCGCCATGACCTTGGCCGAACTCCTGGCTCTTCAGCCACACCTGGAACGCCTCTTCGGATGCCCAGCGCGTGTAGACGAAGTAGCGGTCCTCGCCCTCGACGGGACGCAGGAGCTGGAAGTCCTCGAAACCCTCGAACTGCTCGACCATCTTCGCCCGGCCGGCGAAGCGTGCTTCGAGTTGCGGGCCCATGCCCTCGGGGATCTGGATGGCATTGATCTTGACGACGCTCATGCCCCCAGCATGCCCCGTCCCACCCCAGCAACCCACCCGATCCCTCCGCCGGCCGAAGGCGGGATCAATGTGCGGCGCAGGTGCGCAGATTGTTCACGCCGTGCCCGAACCTGGTGGAACCGACACGAGTTCGGCGAGGGCGGTCATCGCGTCGAACACGTCGGTGAAGCGGGTCGTCAGCGGTGACAGTCCGAATCTCAGCACATCCGGGTCCCGGTAGTCGACGACGATCTTGCGCTCGACGAGCTGTGCGTGCAGCGACCGGGCATCGGGGTGATGGACGCCGACGTGACCGCCGCGACGCTCCGGGTCGCGCGGTGTGTCGGTGGCGAGGCCGAACTGGTCGGCGAGTTCCAACGCAAAGCCGGTGAGGGTGCGGCCCTTCGCCGCGACGGCCTCGATCCCCGCCTCCCTCGTGATCGAGATGCCGGCTCGGGCGGCAGTCAGACCGAGCACCGGCGGCGTGCCGTTGAGCATCCGGCCGATGCCGGGTCGTGGGTCGAACGGGCGCTCCATCGCGAACTGGTCGTTCTGAGCGAACCAGCCCCAGATGGGCTGGACGATCCGGTCCTGCACCGAATGAGCGACGAAGACGAAGGCCGGCGCGCCCGGGCCGCCGTTGAGGAACTTGTAGGTGCACCCGACCGCCAACTCGACTCCGGCCGACGGGAGGTCGAGTGCGAGCACGCCGGCCGCGTGCGACAGGTCCCACACGGTCGTGGCACCGGCGGCCACCGCGCGTGCGGTCTCGCCGACCAGGTCGGCCACCTCGGCGGTCCGGTAGTCGACGAGCGAGCGCAGCACGACGTCGACACCGTCGAGATCGTCGAGCCCGTACCGCACCTCGACGTCGCGTAGCCGGGCGATGCCCTCCGCGACGTACCGATCGGTCGGGAAGTCGCCACTGTCGACGGCGATCACACGCCGGCCCGGAACCAGGTCGAGTGCGACGTTGACCTGTTGGAAGATGCTCACCGTGGTCGACTCGTGGACCGCGACTTCGCCCGGTGACGCGCCGAGCAGGGGAGCGAGCTCGTCGCCGACGGCCAACGCCAGGTTCAGCCAGTCGTGGCCGTGCCATGACGCGATGAGGTCGCCCGCCCACTGCTCCTCGACGACGCGCCGCAAAGCCTCGACCGTCCGCCGAGGCGTCCGGCCGAGCGAATTGCCGTCGAGGTAGATCAGTTCGGGATCGGCGATGACGAACTCGTCGCGCCAGCGCGCGAGCGGGGTCATCGGCGTCGAGTCGTTCGGCCACGCTGCGATCGATCATGCGTCGGCCACTCTGTCAGATCGACGCGGAGGCGATTCTCTCCGCCGTGGGTTGCGGAAACCGCAACTCACCACGAAATGAATCTCGCTGGCGGGATCAGGTGAGCTCGATGAAGCTGGCGTGGCGGACGAGGCCTTCGTTGGTGAACTCGGCGATCTCGACCTTGGCCGTCAGCCGCGGCTCGATCCAGGTGGCACCCCGACGGTATGCGGCCGGCGGTGGCGGATCGAACGGGCACTGCTCGGTGGCCAACGCCTGCATCTGCTCCGACAGGGTGGTCAACGTGGCGTGGTTGAAACCGGTTCCCACGCCACCGGCGAACGCGAGCCCTCCACGGCCGTCGTCGGTCGACCGGCCGACGAGGAGGGCGCCGAACGTTCCCGACCGGTTGCCGTCGCCGGCAGTGAACCCACCGATCGTCAGCTCGACGCGCTGGCGGTTCTTGATCTTGATCCAGTCCTTCGCCCGCTTGCCGGGGCGATACGTCGACCCGAGCCTCTTGGCGATCACGCCCTCCAGGCCCTGCACTCGCGTGGCCTCCAACAGTGCCTCGCCGTCGCCGATGCGATGGGCAGGGATCATCCAGTTCGGCCCGGGCTCGACGAGCTGTTCGAGGAGACGCCTGCGGTCTTCGTACCGCAGGTCGACCGTGTCGGTGTCGCCGACCGACAACACGTCGAACAGCTGGAGCACGGCCTGATGTCGGCTGCCGACACCACTGTTCTGGACGAGCTCGAAGCTGAGCCGACCCTCGTCGTCGAACACGACCAGCTCGCCGTCGAGAATCGCGTCGGTGGCGTTGACCGATTCTGCAAGGCGAGCGAACTCGGGCCACCGCGCGGTCACGTCGTGGCCGGCGGAGCTCTGCAGGTGGACCTCACCCTCGACGACGTGCACGATCGTGCGATAGCCGTCCCACTTGATCTCGAAGGCCCAGTCGTCACCGGCGGGCAGAGAACCCATCGACGCCTTCATCGGCAGGACGGGGAAGTGCAGTGCCACGACGTGCCGGCAGTCCTGGTGGGCCCGGTCAGCCCGTCGGGATCCGGCTCGAGAGCACGCCGTCGGCCTCGAGCCGATCGAGGCGGCCGTCGTCGTACCCGAGTATCTCCGTGAGCAACGACCGATTGTCCTCGCCGCGGTACTTCGGGATCCCCGACACGCCGACGTCCGGTGCGCCGCTGAAACGCCATGGCACGTTCGGCACACGGATGGTTCCGCCGGCCCGATCGTCGATATCGACCACGGCACCACGTTCCTCGGCCCACTCGGTCGTCGTGAGCTCGCCCGGTTGACGTATCCGTCCGACGGCAAGTTGGTGGTGCGAGAAGATTTCCTCGAACGTGTCCGCGTCGGCCACGCCGGCGGCGAAGTCCCGGATGATGTCGGACAGCGCGTCGAAGTTCGCCATGCGGCTCGCAACGTCGACGAAACGGGGATCGCTCGCCAGCTCCGACTTGCCCATCGCGGCGAGGAAGAACTCGAACGTGCCCCGCTCGGCCGGATGGCCGCTCACGACGAGCGAGTCACCGTTCGCCACCGTGAGAACGAGGTAGTCACCGGGCCGAAAGCTGCGGATCCAGTTCGGGTCGTCGTCGCCGTCCCAGAGCGAGTCGTGCAGGTGCTCGTTCACGTAGAGCATCGTCTCGGCCATCGACACGTCGATCGCCTGCCCGCGCCCGGTTCGCTCACGCTGGTAGAGCGCGGCGAGGATCGCCGAGGCGGTCTCGACCGCCGTGTACACGTCGGCGTGGCTGTGCGGATCCTTGCTCAATGGTCCGCCGTGGGACGCGCCCTGCGAGGCGATGATCCCGGCCTCCGCTTCGACCACGGGGGCGTACGCCCGTCTGCGAACCCATGGGCCGGTCTGGCCGTAGCCGGAGATCGATGCGTAGACGAGGCGAGGGTTGCGAGCGAGCATGGCGTCGACGCCGAGTCCCAGCCGATCCATCACGCCGGGTCGATAGTTCTGGACCAGCACGTCCGCGTGCTCGGCCAACTCCAGGAGGACCTGCGCGCCGGCGTCCGACGACAGGTCGAGACTGATGTTGCGCTTGCCGGCGTTCTGCTGCACGAAGTAACTCGACAAGCCGTTCCGGCGCGGCGATGCGAAGCGGGTGAGATCGCCGGCCGGCGGCTCGATCTTGATCACGTCGGCGCCGAGGTCGGCGAGCATCCGGGTGCAGTGGGGGCCCGAGAGCACTCGGCTGAGGTCGAGCACGCGGATACCGTCGAGCGGTCGGGAGGAGGTCACGGTCCCATCGTGACCGATCGGCCGCCGACAATGCCACCGCTGCTCGAACACGCCGCTCGACCGTTCCGGCTTGGATAGGTTCGTCGGGTGGATCGTCCGACCGACCGTGCGCTGTGGACCGCAATGATCGAGACGCTTCGGACCACGGTGCTCCCGCACGTCGACGAGCCCTTCGCCGCGTTGCAGGCCGAGCGTCTGATCGGCCTCGCGATGTATGCGCGCGACCGTCGCGCCGACCCGACCGACGCGCGTCAGGCGGAAATCGCCGAACTGATCGGCGAGGCTGACGTGGCAGCGGTGCTCCTCGATCCGTCCGACCCACGCGCGCCGGCGCTGCGGTCCCTGCTCGTGCAACACCTCGACGCCGACATCGCCGACGAAGCGGTGCTGCTCGAGCACTTCCATCCGGCGTCCGAACACACGCCCGAACGGCCACGGCGATGACGCCCGAGCAGCAGTTCCGGCTCGCCGGATTCTTGTCCGACGAGCTCGGGCTCGCGATCGAGCTGTCGGACGTGACCCGACTCGGAACCGGTCGGAGCCGCGCGATGTACCGCCTGACGACGACCCATGGTCTGCGGCTCGTCGCTCGCGTCGAACAGGGAGGGCTCTTCGGCACCCGCACGGCCGACGAGGTGGCGGGAACACGTGGCCTCCGGGCCGCGGGGGTCCCGGTGGCCGAGGTCGTGGCTGTCGACGAGGCCGGGCATGTGTTGGGTCGGCCGATGTTCGTGATGGAGTTCGTCGACGGGATCGATTCCGTCCCGACGCCGCCGGCGGTGCTCGACGACTTCATCGTGCAGATCGACCGCATGCACCACCTGCCCGGGAGTGACCGACTCGGCCTGTCGGCGCGCGACGAGGTGGATGTGTGGCTCGAGCGAGCGAGCGTCGTCGAACCCTCACCGCTGCTGATCGAGGTGGCGTCCTGGCTGCGTGCGAACCGACCGTCGAATGCGATCGCGACGGCGCCGATCCACGGCGACGCCGGACCCGGCAACTTCGTCCACGACGGCGAACGGGTGCTCCTGCTGACCGACTGGGAGTTCGCACACCTCGGAGATCCGGCAGAGGACTGGGTGTACATCTCGAAGGAGAAGGGCGCCGGCGAGATGTCGCCCGAGGCATGGAGGCGACGGATCGGTGAGCTCACGGGTTGGTCGGTCACCGACGACGAGTGGGCCTACTGGGACGCGCTCAACCTCTTCAAGGGTGTGTGCGCCAACGTGACCGCCCTGCCGATCTTCGAACACGGGATCACGTCGACGCCAGACATGCTCACCGTCGGGACGGCGATGTACCACGACCACCTGAGGCGTGCGGTCGAGATCGTTCATGCGAAGCTGGCCCGATGACGAACATCGAGATCTGTCGACAGGTCTTCGCGAACTGGTCGGGCCGCCCCCAGGACAACGAGCCGCTGTTCCACCCGGATGCGGTGCTGGTCGACATCGTGGCCGGCACGCACGACGGTTGGCCTGCCATGGAAGCGTTCTTCGCCAAGGGTCTCGGCTACTGGCAGGACATGCGCTTCGAGCTCCACGAGTTCTGGACGAACGACACCGGCGTGGCCTGCAGCTGGACGATGTCCGCAGTCGTTCCCGACGATCGGTTCGGCGAGGACAAGCGCGGTCGCACGTGGAGTGCGCCGGGCATGAGCTCGCTCACGATCGTCGACGGCAGGGTCAGCCGCGAGGCCGATCACTGGAACTCCGGCTCCATCGCCGCCAGCCTCCGCTAGTTGGTGCGCGGGGTCAGGCACCGCGCACCAACCTCGAGCGCCCCGACCGCTTCGCCGGAATCGCCGGTAGTGTCGTTGTCGCGCTGGTCGACCCCCCGACCGGTGAGCGCATCTCGGAAATTCTCTGCTCCGGTCGTTGCGCTGTCGAGCTTTGAATTGGAGTACGAGAAATGACCATGATCGATGACGCCCCGCGCGTCCATGCCACCGATGCCGTGACCGACGTAGTTGGTGAAGCAGCGGTTCCCTTTGCAGACCTCGGCCTGCCCGAACGAATCCTGAAGCGCCTGCAGAGCCAGGGGATGAGCAACTCGTTCCCGATCCAGGCTGCGGTGATCCCCGACGCTCTCGCCGGGCGTGACGTCGCCGGCCGCGCCCCGACCGGATCGGGCAAGACCCTCGGGTTCGGCCTGCCGCTGGTGGCCCGCTTGACCGACGCCAAGCCGAAGCGTCCCGTTGCGCTCGTGCTCGCACCGACCCGTGAACTCGCCGAGCAGATCATGGGCGAGATCGCCCCGTTCGCCAAGGCGGAAGGCCACGCGGCCGTCGCCATCTACGGCGGCGTCGGTTACGGGCCGCAGAAGCGTGCGCTCGACCAAGGCGTCGAAGTCGTCGTCGCCTGCCCGGGCCGCCTGGAAGATCTCCTCCAGATGCGAGCCCTCGACCTGCGTGACATCGCCACCGTCGTCATCGACGAAGCCGACCAGATGGCCGACATGGGCTTCCTGCCCGCCGTCCGCCGCATCGTCGAGCAGACCCGCAGCGACCGCCAGGTCCTGCTGTTCTCCGCGACGCTCGACGGCCCGGTCGCCAAGCTCGTCGCCGATTTCCAGCGCAACCCGGCCCGCCACGAGGTCGGTGCGAAGGGTCCCGACGTGCACGCCGCGACGCACCTGTTCTGGACCGTCAGCCGTGAAGAGCGCGTCAACACGACCGCCGAAGTGATCAACCGCCTCGGCTCGACCATCGTGTTCACCCGCACCCGTCACGGCGCGGATCGCCTCGCCAAGCAGCTCGGCAAGATCGGCGTCGACGCCGAGCCGATCCACGGCGGTCGCAGCCAGGGCCAACGTGATCGTGCCCTCGCCTCGTTCAAGAAGGGCTCGGCATCAGCGCTGATCGCCACCGACGTCGCCGCTCGCGGCATCCACGTCAACGGCGTGTCGGCCGTCGTCCACTTCGACCCGCCGGCGGAGGATTCCACGTACCTGCACCGCTCGGGACGTACCGCCCGCGCCGGCGCCACCGGGACCGTCGTCTCGCTGCTCGAAGGCAGCCAGAAGAAGGACGCCATGAAGATGCAGCGCGGCATCGGCATCTCCGAGCCGATCACCGAGCCTCGCTTCGGTTCCCTTGTCGCACCGGAGAAGATCGCCCGGGTCGCCCCAGCCAAGGCAGAGCGCGCCGACCGCGACGATCGTCCGGCCCGCCGTGACGACAAGCGTGACGACAAGCGCGAAGCACGCACCACGGTCGTCGCTGCAGCTCGCGGCCCTCGCACGACCGACGGCGACGGTTCGGTCAAGTTCTTCAACTCCGGACGCGGCTACGGGTTCATCACGCCCGACGCCGGTGACAAGGACCTGTTCGTCCACTTCTCCGTGATCGTCGAAGAAGGCTTCAAGACCCTCGACAACGGGGCACGCGTCTCGTACCAGGTGCGCGACGGCCGCAACGGCCAAGAAGCATTCGACGTCCGCGTCGTCGGCTGACGCTCCACCCAGCCGACCACATTCCTCGTTTACGACAAGATTTCTGAGAACCGTCCCTCAGATTCTTTGTCGCAAACGTTGAATAGTGTCGAGGCGTGTACGACGACCGGGACCTGATCGAGAAGCGCATCCAGCGTGAGCTGTGGGAGCATGTCCTTCCGCTCGTGCATCCCGATCGCCGTCCGCTGACAGTCACCGCCGGACCCGATCTCGATCATCTCGAGCCGTTCACCATCGGCAGTCCTTGGGGCCCGCCGTGGGGCACGACCTGGTTCGAGCTGACCGGGACGCGACCCGACGAGTGGGCCCGCAAGCGGGTCGAGGCGGTGATCGATCTCGGGTTCCACCCCAACGCTGCCGGGTTCCAGTGCGAGGGCCTCCTCGTCGACCGAGCGGCAGACGGTGCGATCCGGGCCCTGCAGGGCATCCATCCACGGCGCACGAACTACGCGCTCGACGACTCGACCGGCGACGTCACCTTGCTCCTCGAGGCTGCGTCCAACCCGGCGTTCCCGCAGTTCCGACCCTCCTCGCTCGGCTCGCTCGACACCGCCGGTGAGACACCGATCTACCGGTTCCGTCGTGCCGAACTCGTGGTGGTCGACGCCGACGCAGAAGCGTTGGCCTACGACCTCGAAGTCCTCGACGGCGTGATGCGCACGATCCGACTCGACGACCCGCGCCGGGTGAAGCTGCTGCGAGCGATCGAAGCGGCACTTGACAAGCTGCCCGATGTCGCCGCCGCCTCGCGGGTGGTTCGCCCACTTCTGGGACTGGCCGACCCGGACGTCGACGTGACGGGCCGGCATCGCGCGGTCGCCATCGGCCACGCCCACATCGACACCGCTTGGCTGTGGCCCATCCGCGAGACGCGCCGGAAGTGCGTTCGTACGTTCGCCTCGGCCGTGGCACTGATGGACGACTACCCCGAGTACCACTTCGCCGTGTCGAGCGCCCAGCACTACGCCTGGATCGAGGAGCTGCAGCCGGAGCTGTTCGGCAAGATCGTCGAGCGAGTCGAGCGCGGGCAGTGGGTGCCCGTCGGTGGCATGTGGGTCGAGGCCGACATGAACCTGCCGTCGGGTGAGAGCCTGGTCCGCCAGATCGTGTTCGGACAGCGCTACTTCGAGGAGAAGTTCGGTGAGCGGTGTGAGGAGGTCTGGATCCCCGACGTGTTCGGCTACCCGGCCGGGCTCCCCCAGGTGTTCGCCGCCGGCGGGATGACGAGGTTCGTCACGCAGAAGCTCTCGTGGAACAAGCAGAACAAGTTCCCGCACAGCACGTTCTGGTGGGAGGGGCTGGACGGGACGCGCGTGCTCACGCACTTCCCTCCGGTCGACACGTACAACGCCGAGATCACCCCGAACGAGGTGGCGTTCTCGGTCCGCAACTTCCGCGACCACGGCTGGAGCTCCCAGTCGCTCATGCCGTTCGGGCACGGTGACGGTGGTGGCGGCCCGACGCGAGAGATGCTCGAGCGGGCACGTCGCCTGGCGACCATCGATCCGAACCTGTCGCTCGAAGTCGCCACGCCCGACGCGTTCTTCGATCGCGTCGAGGCCGAGATCGACGCGGGAGCACCTGCACCGGTCTGGCGTGGAGAGCTCTACTTCGAGACCCACCGTGGAACCCTGACCAGCCAATTGCGTACGAAGCTCGGGAACCGGCGCTGCGAGCGCCTCCTCGTGGAGGCCGAGCTGTGGGCCGCGACACTCGGCCGGTCAGCCGACGTCGACGACCTCTGGCGCGAGGTGCTCACCCAACAGTTCCACGACATCCTGCCCGGCTCGTCGATCGCCTGGGTGCACGCTGATGCCGAGGCCGTGTTCGAGCGCGTCGGTGCGGAACTCGAGACTCGGATCGCTTTGTTGTTGCGCGAGCTCGCTTCGGGCGGGCAGACCGGCTCGACCACGACCTGGCTGGCCAACCCTGCCGATGCGTCGATCGACGGCGTCGTCGTCCTCGATCGGTCGGACGCCGAACTCGGCGGCAGTCAGGTCTTGTCCGACGGTCGGGTCGCGGTGGGCGTCCGGGTTCCAGCGCTGGGAATGGCAGTGCTCACTTCGCAGGACGTCGACGACCGAGTCGTCATGTCCGACACTTCGATGACCAACTCCCGCTTGGCGGTCCGCTGGGATCGCGCCGGGAACATCACCTCGATCATCGACCTCGTCGCTGCCCGCGAGCTCGTACCCACCGGCGCCCACGCTGCGGTGTTGGAACTGGCACCCGATCACCCGGTCGAGTACGACGCGTGGGATCTGGAGGCGTGGACCCGACAGCATGCGACAGCGCTCACCAGTCATGCGGACCCGGCAGGTGCGGTCGAGATCCTCGACGCCGGTCCCTTGGTGGGTCGGGTCGCGGTCCGTCGAGCGTTCGGACGGTCGACCAGCACCGTCACCTACGAACTGCGCGCCGGCAGTCGTGAGTTGCTCGTGCACGTCGACCTCGATTGGCGCCACGACGAGCACCTGCTCTCGATGGCGTTCCCGATCGACGTCCGCACCGACTCGGCGGTGTGCGACGTCCAGTTCGGTGTCGTCTCGCGGCCGACCCATCCGTCGAACCCATGGGACGCCGCCAAGTTCGAGGTGTGCGCACATCGCTTCGTCGACCTGTCGGAGCCGGACTTCGGTGTTGCCGTGCTGAACAGTGGGCGTTACGGCCACAGCGTGTTCGATGGTGCGATCCGGGTCAGCCTGGCCAGGGCCGCAAAGTATCCCGACCCCGGCGCCGACCAGGGACGGCACCAGGTGACGCTGGTGATCCACCCCCACGACGGTGGGCTGTCAGGAGTCCGCGACTCGGCGGCGAGGTTGAACGGGCCGCTCCGGGTCGTGTCGGGGGGCGCACCGGAAGTCGCGCCGACGCCTGTCATCCGAGTGTCGAGCAGCACCGACGGGGTCGAGATCGATGCCGTCAAGGTTGCCGACGACGGTTCCGGTGACCTGATCGTTCGGCTGCACGAAGCGTGCGGCAACCGAGCGGCGGTCGTGGTGCAGACCCACCGCCGCATCGCCGAGGCCTGGTTCTGCAACCTTCTCGAGGAGCCCGGTCGGGGCGAGGAGGTGGGTGACGGCATTGCCTCGTTCACCCTTCGTCCGTTCCAACTCGTCACCCTGCGCCTCCGCCTCGCCGCTGACCACTTCGACGGCCGCACCATCACCTGACGAAGCTGTGCGTCCGTGCCGGGCGCGAACGCGACCGTGTTCAGGACGGGCGGAGGTGTTGGAGGGCGGCGGTGGCGTAGAGGGAGATGCCCGACGTCATCGCACCCTCGTCGAAGTACACCCGGTTCGAGTGGTTCGGCGCTGCGGTGCCGGGGTTGCGATCGAGCGGGGTGCCACCGAGGAACATCATCGCGCCAGGCACGTTCTGCAACAGATAGCTGAAGTCCTCGGCGCCCATCACCGGGTGCGGGAGTTCGACGACATGGTTCGCCCCGACGACGTCGCGGGCCATTCCGGCTGCGAACTGCGCGAAGCGGTCGTCGTTCGTCGTCACCGGATAGCCGATGTCGATGATCACCTCACAGCCACATCCGTGGGCCGCCGCGATCCCGTCGGCCACGCGTCGAATGCCGTCGTGAACCTTCGCTCGCGTGTGCTCGCTCACCGCACGGATCGTTCCTTCGATCTCGGCCGTCTCCGGGATCACGTTGTCGGTCGTGCCGGCGGTGATCCGCCCCACGGTGACGACCGACGGGTCGAACACGTCGATCGACCGGGTGATCATCAGCTGCAGCGCCTGCACGATCTCGCATGCGACGGGAATCGGGTCGAGCGCCCGATGCGGTTCGCTGGCGTGGCCGCCCTTGCCGATCACCTTGATGAGCATCGTGTCGGCCGACGCCATGATCGCCCCACCGCGTGTACTCACCCAACCGGTCGGGATGGCCGAGGTGATGTGCAGCGCGAACGCGGCATCGACCGCCGATGTCGAGCCGTCCGACAGCTTGGGAACGTCGAGGAGGCCTTCGTCGAGCATGAACCTGGCCCCGTGGTGACCCTCCTCGCCTGGCTGGAACATGAACAGCACGCGCCCGGCCAACTCGTCGCGGCGCTCGCTGAGGAGATGGGCGGCGCCGGACAACATTGCGGTGTGCGTGTCGTGGCCGCAGGCGTGCATGCAGCCGTCGACGCGCGACGCGAAGTCGAGTCCCGTGTCCTCCGGCATCGGCAGCGCGTCCATGTCGCCGCGCAGGATGATCGTCGGTCCGGGCCGTGAACCCTCGAGCAGGGCGACGATGCCGCTCGTTGACTCGTGCGTCGTGATGTCGAGCGGGAGACCTTCGAGCGAGGAGAGCACGTGCTCGCGCGTGACGGGGAGGTCGTTGCCGAGTTCGGGCCACTCGTGGAGTCGCCGTCGCAGCCTGATCGCATCGTCGAGGAGGTCTCCTGCCTGTTCTCGGACCGATGAGATCTGCGGGTCGGTCTCGCCAGCGCGCCCGTCGGTGCTCACGCTGTTGCTCCCATTGTGGTTGCTCCCATCGGATCATCGTAGGTCTTCCCTTTCGGCGCGGTGGCCGCCCACCTTCCCAATGACGGCGATACGAGTCGCCGCACGACGACGGGAGACGAAGATGTCGATGTATGGAGCGAACCCCGACCAGTTGGCGAGCCTGGGAAACACCCTGAGCCGACAGATCGATTCGATCACGCAGGTGATGGGTCTGGTCGACTCGGCCCTGAACGGCACGACGTGGCAGGGACCGGCTCGCGAGCGGTTCGCCTCCGAGTGGAACGGCAGCTTCAAACAGGCGCTCGGCAAGCTCAACGAGGCGTTCGGGCTCGCGGGGAAGGACTGTGTGGTGCGTGCGGACGAGCTCCGCCGCGTCATGGGTACCGGCTGAGTACGAGGGTCCGCCGGAGCACCTACGCTGGCGAGGTGGTCCACATCGAGTTCACGATCGAACCGTTCGTCGAGGGCCACCCCGGACCCCACGTTCTTGCCGCGGTCGAGGCGGCACGGACGCTCGGCGTGACCGTCGACATGGGACCGTTCGGATCCTCGTGCGATGTCGAGCAGCACGAAGTCGGTGGCCTCGTCGCCGCCGTGGCCGACGCTGCGATCGGGCTCGGGGCGACGCACGTGTCGATCCATGTGGAGCAAGAGCCGTGATCGACCCCAACCCGCTGATCCGGGCGATGCGTCCCGTCGTCGATGCCGTGGGAGCGACATTCGTCGCGCCGGGTGACGCAGAGGCGAGCGACGTTCCGATCGTCTGGGACGGTCGGACCATCGCCGCCGTGCGACTTCCGCCACTGCACGGTGCGCTCGACCGGTTGATCGATGCAGTCGAGGCGGAGCTCGGCGGGCGTCTACCCATGCTGTCGCGAGAGGACAAACAGCGAGCGGTGCGGCTGCTCGACGAGCGGGGCGCATTCATTCTGCGTCGAGCCGTTGAGGACGTCGCGGACGCAATGGGCGTGAGCCGCATCACGGTGTACAACTACCTCAACGCGATCCATCGCTGATTTCTGCGGCATCCTGAGAGCGACATGTCGAGCCCTCGTCCCGTTCCCACCCCCCGCCGAATCGACCAGTTCGATGTCGTCGCGTTCGACGCCGACGACACCTTGTGGCGGAGTGAGGACTCGTTCGACCACGCCGAGCGCCGGTTTGCCGAGTTGGTGTCCCCGTACGTCCCGGCGGGTGTCGACGTCGATGCGGCGCTGCGGGCGACCGAGAAGGCGGACTTGTCCGTCACCGGCTACGGCGTCAAGGCGTTCACACTGTCGATGATCCGGGCCGCGATCACCGTCACCGACGGCGCCGTGCCGATCGAGGTGATCGCAGAACTCGGCGACCTCGGCCGCTCGATGCTGACCGAGCCGGTACATCTGCTGGCGCACGTGCCCGAAGTGTTGACCGCCGTGGCCGCCGAGTGCCGGGTGGTGCTCATCACGAAGGGTGACCTCGTGCACCAGACGCGCAAGGTCACCACCTCGGGGATCGAGCATCACTTCTCCGACGTCGAGATCGTGCTCGAGAAGGACGCCGAGATCTACACCAAGCTCCTCGCCCGATTCGGTGTCGCGGCCGAACGGTTCTGCATGGTCGGCAACTCGGTGCGCAGCGACATTCTGCCCGTCATGGCGATCGGCGGACATGCGGTGCACATCCCGTACCACCTCACCTGGGAACTCGAGCGGGTCGACGACCACGACGAGGATGTCGTCGAGTTGGCGTCGATCGCCGAGCTCCCGGCCTGGCTCGGGCTCGGCTGAACGCTCAGCTACAACCGGCGGAGGCGGACGCCGTCGACGCGATGGTCGCGTTGTTTGTGCACGATCAACGACGCCCGCTCACGGGTCGGGGCGATGTTGTCGCGCAGGTTCATGCCGTTGATCTCCTGCCAGATGTTGCGGGCGGTGTCGACGGCGTCTGCGTCGCTCAACGCTGCGAAGCGGCTGAAGTACGAGTCCGGATTCTTGAACACCGACTCGCGGAACGCCAGGAACCGCTCGATGTACCACTGCTCGATGTCACTCTCCTCGGCGTCGAGGTAGATCGAGAAGTCGAAGTAGTCGCTGACGAACTCGGTGGAGTTGTCGCCCGTCTGCAGCACGTTGAGTCCCTCGAGGATCACGATGTCGGGGCGGTTCACGATGACGCGCTCGCCGTCGACGATGTCGTAGACCACATGGCTGTACACGGGTGCCTCGACCGTCTCCTCACCGCTCTTGATCTGGCGGAGCACTTCGAGCAACTTCCTGGTGTCGTACGACTCGGGGAAGCCCTTGCGGTTCATCAAGCCGCGGGCGTCGAGCACCCGGTTGGGGTGGAGGAACCCATCGGTCGTGATGAGGTCGACCTTCGGGTGGTCGGGCCATTGGGCGAGCAGGGCCTGGAGGATGCGGGCGAACGTGCTCTTGCCGACGGCCACGCTGCCGGCGACCCCGATGATGTACGGAACCTTCGGGGCGATCGTGCCGAGGAACGTCGCCGTCACCTTGTGCAGGTCCTGCGTGGCGCTGATGTACAGGTTGAGCAGGCGGCTGAGCGGCAGGTAGACCGCGGCGACCTCGTCGATGTCGATGTGGTCGTTGATGCCCTGCAGCCGGGCGAGGTCGGGTGGTCGCAACGTCATCGGCGTCGCCGCGCGCAGCTCGGCCCATTCGTCGCGATCGAAGCCGAGATATCGACCGGCGGTGCGGGTCGAGAGCACACCCGGCGAGCGCGACACGGGGGCGTCATCCACGGCGGCGACTGTAGACGCCCTCGCCGGTGGTTCCCCAGGCGACATGATGCTCGGCCTAGCGTGCGGCCGTGACCGATTCATCGTCTCGTGGTCGCTCGCGACGGGATGCATCGGATCAGAGGAAACAGCTCGGCGCGTGGTACACGCCGGACGAGCTCGTCCGCACCGTCGTCGAGAACGTCGTGACCGTCCGCTTTCTCGGCGCCCGCCACGGTGGGAGCCGCCCGCTGCGGGTCCTCGATCCCGCCTGCGGCGATGGTCGGTTCCTGGCCGCGGTCGCCGAGCGGGTCGGCGCCGGCGGGTTCTCGAGTGAGCTCGTCGGCATCGACATCGATCCGTTGGCGGTGCAGTCGGCACGGGCCTCGAATCCGACGGCGCACATCGTCGAAGCAGACGCGCTCTGGCACGACTTCGGGGGGCGAAGGTTCGACCTCGTGATCGGCAACCCACCGTTCCTGTCACAGATGGCGGCCGCGACGACTCGAGGTGGAGCGAGTGCCCGGAGTGGTGGTCCGTACGCCGACGCTGCGGTCGAATTCCTCGCTCTGGCAGGTGAGCTGGTGGAACCCGATGGCGGTCGTGTCGCACTCGTTGTCCCGCAGTCGCTGTTGGCCGCTCGCGACGCGAGCAAGGTGCGGGCCTCGTTCGATGACCGGGCCGAGCTGTTCTGGTCATGGTGGACCGGTGAGCGAGTCTTCGACGCCCAGGTCCACACCTGCGCCCTCGCCTTCCATTTCTCCCCCGACACTCCACGTTTGCGACAAGAAGTCGGAGGACCGCGTCTCCGACTTCTTGTCACAAACGAGGGAATGAGTGCCGCGGCGGGCGAGGCGGGTGGCGAACGACAGCGGGGGAACTGGTCATTCGTGGTGACGTCGCGGCAGGGGATTCCGGACCTGCCGGGCCTGGAGACCTCGGGACGGGTCGACGACCGAGCCCTCTTGAACGCCAACTTCCGCGACGAGTACTACGGGATGATCCCCGCCGTCGGCGACCACGACGCCGGGCCGCCGCTCATCACCAGCGGTCTGATCGATCCGGGCGTCACGCTATGGGGCCGTCGGCCGGTGACGTTCGCCAAGCAACGGCTGCGAGCACCTCGGATCGATCTCGCCGCGCTCGATCCGAAGATGCAGCGCTGGGCGAGCAAGCGACTCGTCCCGAAGGTGCTGGTTGCGAACCAGACCTCGATCATCGAGGCCGTGTGCGACCCGGACGGCGACTACTTGCCGGCCGTACCGGTGATCGGTGTGTATCCGAGCGTCGACGGACGGGCCCATTCGGAAGCGACGGCGCTCGCTTGGGAGATCGCCGCTGTCCTCACCTCGCCGGTCGCATCGACGTGGGTGTGGCACCACGCCGCCGGGACGGGTCTCTCGGCCACGACGATCCGGCTCGGCCCCAGCGCGTTGGGCGCTGTCCCATGGCCGCGAGGTGATCTCGGGCCGGCGGTCGCCGCGTTGCGGGACCGTGACCTTCTCGGCTGTGGGGAGGCGATGCTCGACGCCTACGGGATCGACGACACGATCGCTCGTGAGCAACTGGTCAGATGGTGGTCCAGCGGGCTCGAACGGATCGCGTCTCGCGGCCCGGACCAGTCCTGACGATCGAGTCGCCGACCAGGTCGCCGATCGAGTCGCGGATCCGGGGCAGCCGGCCCGGGCAACCGACGTTGCGACGGTCAACGTTCACACCTGCAACGCTCGCCGTGCGTTCGGATTTGGCGGCCGAGCTGCGACACTGATCGCTGATGGACCACCTGACCCGGCTCCGGATGGCCGCCCCGCACGGCGACCCGCGAACACACGAGCGAATGTCTCACGACGTCCGGATCACGGACACGGTGGACGTCTCGGGAACGATCGAGCGCCGCCGAGCGACCGGATCGCGATGAGTCGTCGAGACAGAGCCTCCCGTCGTTTCGGGCACGTGGTGAACGCAGGCGTTGTCGCGGCGTTGGCGATCGCGGTAGGAGCGTGCGGAAGTTCGGGCGATGCCGACGTTTCGTTGTCCGACGCCGGCGCGCGGGGCCAGGACATTGCCAGGTCGGAGGGATGCGCCGCCTGCCACGGTTCGAACGGCCAGGGAGGCGTCGGCCCATCCTGGGTCGGGTTGTACGGCTCTCAGGTGGAGCTGGAGGACGGCACGACCGTCACGGCCGATGACGAGTACCTGACGAGAGCCATCACCGATCCGGGAGCCGACATCGTCAAGGACTCCACGCTGATCATGCCGAACAACGGACTTTCCGATGACGAGGTCGCCGACGTGGTCGCATACATCCGCGATCTGTCGACCACCGCAACCACCGTGCCGTGACGTGTTGAAGATCATTGCTGCAGGAGCGATCGTCGCCGGCGGATGGCTCGCAGTAGCGCCCGGTGTCGCGCTCGCAGACGCCGCTGGCCCCACCGACTTCAAGAGCGAAGTCGTGTCGATCGAGCCGACGACGCCTGAGATCGACGTCCAGATCATCGGTGGGGACTCCTTCGTGGAGCTGACCGTGCAGCCCGGCACCGACGTGATCGTCGGCGGCTACAACAACGAGCCGTACCTCTGGTTCCGGCCCGACGGTGTGGTCCTCGAGAACCAGAACTCGCCCGCGACGTATCTCAACGAGAACCGGACCACGAGCGACATGAGCGCCCCGCCCGCCGGCCTCGACCCGGACGCTGCGCCGGACTGGGAGCAGATCGCGTCGGGACATCGATGGGCCTGGCACGACCATCGGGCGCACTGGATGCAGTCGACCGACCCTGTCGGAGCGTCACCGGGGGACGAGGTGCTCGAAGGGGTCATCCCGCTGGTCGTCGACGGTGAGGACGTGGATGTCACCGTGGTGACCCGGTGGCAACCCGGTGCGTCGCCGATCCCTGCGATGATCGGTGGCGTCGTCGGCCTTGCCTGGGTCGGCGCGGCCGCGTGGTCGAGTCGTCGGCGTTGGCCGATCACCCCCTGGCTGTTGCCTCCCGCCGTGCTGGCGCTCGTGGTGGGCCTGTGGCAATACCTTTCGCTTCCTGCGGCGACCGGACCGAGGTCCATCTGGTGGATGCTGCCCGCGATCGCCGTGACGTGCGCGATCGGCGGGATGATGGCCGAATTCGCACGCGCACGATTCTGGCCAGACGCGGCGGTGCTCGTCGTGGGTGTCGAACTCGTCGTGTGGGGATGGGTGAAGCGCGACGGTCTGTCGGCGTCGTTGATTCCGACCGACGCACCCGGCTGGCTCGACCGGTTCGCGGTCGGGGTCGCTCTCGCGACAGGCGTCGGATTCGTCGCCCTCGCACTGTGGCTCCTGTTCCTGCCCGCTCAGCTACGAGCCGCCCCCGTGCGTGGTGCTGGTGACGGTGGTGGCCCCGGAGCGGCGGCGGAACCGGATGACGTCAGCGAGTCCACGGCGGTGACGGACTCGCCGCGCCCGGCCCACCGGTGAGCACTTCGTAGCCGTCGTCGGTGACGAGGATCGTGTGCTCGAACTGGGCCGTGCGCTTGCCGTCGGCGGTCACCGCTGTCCAGTCGTCGTCCCAGATCTTGTAGTTGATCGTGCCGAGGGTGATCATCGGCTCGATCGTGAAGGTCATTCCTGGCCGCATGATCACGTTGTTGCGCGAGTCGTAGTAGTGCAGCGCCTGGATGTCGGTGTGGAACTGCTCGCCGATCCCATGACCGACGAAGGCGCGAACGACGCCGTAGCGGTACTTCTTGGCGTGCTCCTCGATCGCACGTCCGATGTCGCTGAGCGGTCGGCCGTCCTTGACGGCTTCGATGCCGTACCAGGTGCACTCTTCGGTGACCCGCACGAGTTGGCGGCTCTCCTCGTCGACGTCGCCGACGAGGAACGTCGCATTGGTGTCACCATGGACGCCACCGATGTAGCCGGTGACGTCGATGTTGCAGATGTCGCCGTCCTGCAGTTCACGAGAGTCGGGGATGCCGTGGCAGATGACCTCGTTGACCGAGGTGCAGCACGCCTTCGGGAAGAAGTTGTAGTTGATGGTCGAGGGGTACGCGCCGCGCTCGATGAACGCGTTGTGGACGAAGATGTCGATCGCCTCGGTAGTGATGCCTGGCTCGACCATCTTGCCCGCCAACGCGAGCACCTCGGCGGCGACGCTGCCCGCCACCCGCATCTTCTCGATGGTTTCGGGTGACTTGATCCGAGGTTCGCTCCACGGTTCGGGCGTGCCACTGTCGGCGTAGGGTGGACGATCGATGGACGCCGGGACCGACCGCATCGGGCTCACGAATCCGGGCAGGATCCGGCCCTCCGACTTCTTGTGGCATCGCTTGTACTTGCGCCCACTCCCGCACCAACAGGCCTCGTTCGCTGCGGGCAGCGTGGTCGGTGCGATGACAGACATGGGCTCAGGATAGAGGGAATCGGTTCCCCATGAAATGGCCGACCTGGTACCACGGAGCGATCCTGGCCGCGCTCTGCGTGATCGTCTGGTGGGTGCTCGGGCGTCTCCGTCCGAACCGAGTGACGTCGGCGATGCGTCCCGCAGCACAGGAATTGGCGGTCGTCGCGTCGCTCTACGCCATCTGGCGGATCGCGCGCAAGCTCCCGCTGGCGACAGCGGAGGGCGCCATCGATCGGGCGCGCCAGATCGACGACCTGCAGCGCTCGCTCGGCTTCCCGTCGGAGCTGAGCCTCCAACAGTTCGTGCTCGAACACGATTGGTTGGCGAGAGCCACGAACACGTTCTACGCGACCGTGCACGTCCCTGCGACGATCGCGTTCCTCGTCTGGTTGTTCGTACGCCATCGTGACCACTACCCGCATTGGCGCAACGGGATCGCGATCGTCACCGCCTTCTGTCTCGTCATTCGATTCGTGCGTGTCGCGCCGCCCCGGTTCCTGCCCGACCTGGGCTACATCGACTTGGCGACGAAGTACGGCATGTCGGTGTACGGGCCGGTCGGCACGGGGGTGTCGGACCAGTTCGCGGCGATGCCGTCGATCCACGTGGCGTGGGCGGCGGTCGTCTCGTTCGGGATCATCGCCGCCAGCCCGAGCAAATGGCGGTGGGTCTTCGCGCTGCAGGTGATCCTGACGATGCTCGCCGTGTCGGCGACCGGGAACCACTGGTGGCTCGACGGCATCGTTGCGATCGCCCTGCTCGGCGTCGCACTCGCTATCGACACGATCGTGCGCCGGCTCGTTGCCCGCCACCGTTCGGTTGCGGGCCTCGAGCGCGAGATCCAGGAACAGACACCAGCCGAACTCGCCGACGAGTCAGCGCACTCCCTGAGCGTCGGGGAGTGACCAGAGCAAGGACTCCATGAGCAACCGCTCGTTCGGGTTGCGCTCGAGCGCTTCGAGTGCTTCGTGGATCCGGTGCACTGCACCGGCGCATTCGTCGACGTCGGCGATCGCCCCGGCGGCGGTGAGGCTGTCGCGGTAGGTGGCAGCCAGCGTCGCCAGCCCCGCCCGCAGCTCGTCGGTCCGGTGCCGACGAAGCTCACGCTTGTGGCGCTCCTCGAGCTGCTTGCGACCGCTGCCACGCTCGCCGTGCTGTGCGATCTGTTCGTCGAGTGCTGCCACCTCACGGTCCTGGCGTTCGACCAGCGGTGCCGCGGACGCGTCGATCATCTCGAGCAACGACGCCGCAGTGCGCACGGCGACGGAGCCCGTTCCGTTCAGCTGATGGGGAGCGTGGGCGAATGCGTTGCGGCGGGCAGCCAGCTCGGGGTCGTTGGCGAGCACGCGGGCCCGGTCGAGATCGCCGAGCGAGGCGGTGGCGGCGGTGGCCGCAGCGTCGGGTGTTGCTCCCTCGTCGACGAGGCGCTCGACGATGGCGTCGGTGCCGATCGAGCGGAAGTCGATGCGGACACATCTCGACGAGATGGTGATCAGATCGTTCGGCACAAAATCGCACAGGATGATGAACATCGACGACGGCGGAGGTTCTTCGATCGTCTTGAGCATGAGCGCCGCGCCCTCGGGTCGGAGCAGGTGGAACTCGTCGAGGATGAGTACCTTGCGTTCGCCCTCGGTCGGAGCCAGCGACGACAGCCGCACGATCTCACGGGCCTGCTCGGCCGAGATCGACGCGCCAGTTCGACGAACTTCGCGTACGTCCGGGTGGATGCCGGCCAGCACGAGCCGGGCGTCTCGCTGGTCCCGATCCTCGCCGCCCGACATCACCCGGGCGGCGAACGCACGGGCGGCCTGCAGCTTCGTCGACCCAGCCGGTCCGGCGAAGAGATAGGCATGGACGGGTCCGTGCTCGGCTGCCGCGCGGAGCTGTCCGATGGCGATGTCCTGTCCGACCACGTCGTGCCAGATCGACGTCGCCCCGTCAATCATGGAAGTCCATCCCGCGTGCTGCGAGGGCCGACCGGATCTGTTCGGCAACCTGGTCGATGGAGCCGACGGCCTTCACCGTGACCCACCGATCGGGATCGGCGGCCGCCATGGTGCGGAAGCCATCGAGGACCCGGTCGTGGAACGCGTCGCTCTCGGCTTCGAAACGGTCGAGCGCCCGCCGACTCATTCGCTCGGCGATCACGTCGTCGGGCGTGTCGAGGAAGATGACGACGTCCGGCCATCGACCGCCGGTCGCCCACTCGTTGAGCATGCGGATGTGTTCGATGTCGAGTTGACGCCCGTATCCCTGGTATGCGAGCGACGAGAACGCCGAGCGATCCGAGACGACGTGCCGGCCGGCGTCGAGCGCTGGTCTGACGATCTCGGCGAGGTGCTGGGCCCGATCAGCTGCCGCGAGCAGCGATTCTGCCCGGTCGTCGAGGTGGCCGTTCGTGGTGTCGTGCAGGATCGCTCGGATTGCCGCGCCGATCTCGGTGCCACCCGTTTCGCGGGTGAGGACGGCGTCGAGCCCTTGCGCCAGGTGAGCAGCCTGCGTGGACTTCCCGCACCCCTCAGCCCCTTCGAACGCGATGTATCGCGGCGTGCCGATCGATTCCGGCCCCTGCGCATCCACCGCCCCGATCGTACCGACTCCCGCGAACTCCCGAAGTGTGAGTGGTCGGGTCGAAATCGACCCGTGGGCTCACACTTCGGACTCGTTCAGGCTTGCGGGCACGGAAGTGTGAGCGGTCGGGGTCGAAATCGACCCGTGGGCTCACACTTCGTGTCAGTCGGACGCCGCCGCCGTCTTCCTGGCCGCCGCCTTCTTCGCCACCGGGCGCTTGGCGGCCGGCTTCTTCGCCGCCGATTTCTTCGCTGCCGCCTTCTTCGGAGCGGATTTCTTCGCAGCCTTCTTCTTGGGCCCACCGGTGGCGGCGATCGTGTCGCGCCGGATCGCCAGCAGCTCGAACGCCCGCTCGGGAGCCATCTCCTCGAGGCGGTCGCCCTTGCCGAGCGACGCGTTGGTCTCCCCATCGGTGACGTACACGCCGAACTTGCCGTCCTTGGCCACGACCGCTCGTTCGCTGACGGGGTCGGTCCCGAACTCGCGCAGTGGGCCCTTGGCCCCCATGTTGCCGCCGCCGCGCTTGTAGACCTTCGGCTGGCTGAAGATCTTCAGAGCGTCGTCGAGCGTGATCTGGAGCAGCTGGTCCTCGGAGTCGATGTTCCGATAGTCCTTCTCCTTCTGGACGTACGGCCCGTATCGACCGTTGTTCGCCAGGATCGTGACGCCGTCCGCAGGATCGACGCCGAGCTCACGAGGCAGCTGAAGCAGGGCCTCGGCCTCGTCCATCGTCATCCGCTCGAGGACCATCGTCTTGAACAGGCTCGACATCTTCGGCTTCTCGAAGCCGGGCGGAGGATCGTCGTGGTCGCCCCACTGCACGTACGGCCCGTAGCGTCCGTTCTTCGCGTACACCGGGTAGCCGTCGAGTTCGCCGATGGGCTCGTCGGTCTTCGGCGCGGCGAGCAGCTCGATCGCCTTGGCGACGGTCAGCTCGTCAGGGGTGAGGTCTTCGGGGACGCTGGCGGTGTCGTCGCCGCGCTTCACGTACGGCCCGTACTTGCCCGGCTTGACGACGATCAGGACACCGTCGTCATCGAGCCCGAGCGGGAACGTGTTGATCTCGGCGGCGTCGATCTCGTCGAGGTTCTCCTCGACGAGCCGCTTGAGGCCGCGCAGCGCGTCCTCGCCGGCGCCCGCCTCGGCGGCGATCGGCGGCGTGTCGCCGTCGCCGGTGTCGCCGAAATAGAAGCGCTTCAGCCACTGATCCTTGGCGCGATCACCTCGAGCGATCTCGTCGAGGTCTTCGTCGATCGACGCAGTGAAGTCGTAGTCGACGAGCGCGTCGAAGTGCTCTTCCAACAGGCGGATGACGGCGAACGCGGTCCAGGTGGGAACGAGGGCCTGACCCTTTTTCCAGACGTACCCTCGGTCCTGGATCGTCTGGATGATCGACGCCCACGTCGACGGCCGTCCGATGCCGAGTTCTTCGAGACGCTTGACCAACGACGCCTCGGTGTACCGAGCGGGTGGCGAGGTGGTGTGCCCCTCGGGGGTGATCGACTCGATCGGCACGACATCGCCTTCGGCCAGTGGGGGCAGCAACGCTTCCTTCTCCGCGTCGCCGTCGCCCTCCTGATCGCTCGACTCCCCACGCGCCGCGTAGACCGCCCGGTACCCGGGGAACGTGATCGTCGTGCCGGACGCGGCGAACTCGCAATCAGCCAGTTCGCCGGTGGACCGGTCGACGGCGTTGGCCCCGAGACGCACGCTGACGGTGACCCCGGTCGCGTCGGCCATCTGCGACGCGAGGGTCCGCTGCCAGATCATCCGGTACAGCGCAAGGTCCTGGCTGTTCAGCTCGCCGCTCACCTGCGGTGGGGTGCGATACGGCGTGGTCGGGCGGATCGCCTCGTGGGCCTCCTGCGCGTTCTTCACCTTCGACGAGTACTGCTTCGGCGCCGGAGTGAGGTACTGCTGGCCGTACTGGCTGGTCACCGCGGCGCGGGTCGCCTGCATGGCTTCGTCGGACAACACGACGTTGTCGGTACGCATGTAGGTGATGTAGCCACGCTCGTAGAGGCCTTGGGCGACGCGCATCACCTGCGACGACGACATGCGGAGTTTGCGACCACCCTCTTGCTGGAGGGTCGAGGTCATGAAGGGCGCCTTCGGCGACGAGCGGTACGGCTTCTCCTCGACCGACCGAACCGTGAAGGGCACGTCGGCGAGACCGTCGGCGATTCCACGGGCGCGTGCCTCGTCGAGGGCGACCGCCTTGGCTGATACGACGCCGAGATCGTCGAAGTCCTTGCCGGTGGCGACCTTCGTGCCGTTGACGCTGACGAGCTTGGCGTTGAAGCTGGGTGCGGTGGCGGTGAGGGCGTCGATGTCCCAGTAGCCGGCCGACACGAAGGCGATGCGCTCGCGCTCGCGTTGCACGATCAGGCGAACCGACGGGCTCTGCACGCGGCCCGCCGAGAGGCCGCGATTGACTCGGCGCCAAAGGACGGGCGACACCTCGTAGCCGTAGAGACGGTCGAGGATGCGACGGGTCTCGGCCGCGTCGACGAGGCCGTAGTCGAGGCTGCGGGGGTTGTTGACCGCGTGGTCGATCGCCGCCTTGGTGATCTCGTGGAACACCATTCGCTTCACGGGCACCTTGGGCTTCAGGTACTCGAGGAGGTGCCAGGAAATGGCTTCGCCCTCACGGTCTTCGTCCGTCGCAAGGTAGAGCTCGGAGGCATCCTTGAGTGCCGCCCGCAGCTCCTTGATGACCGTCTTGCCGCGCTCGGTCAGCTCGTACGTCGGCTTGAAGCCGTTGTCGACGTCGATGTTCAGACCCTTCGACGGAAGATCGGCCACATGGCCCACCGAGGCGCGCACGTCGTAGTCATTGCCGAGGAACTTCGACAGCGTCTTGGCCTTCGCAGGTGACTCCACGACGACGAGTGGCTTGGGCATCGGTGCCTTTCGCTAGATGATCCAGGCTGCGTTTGTCAAGCGCAGTGTGCCGGATCACCAACACATTTCCCTCTCGAAGGTCGCTGCACCGGGAGGAGTGCCGTGGCCGAGATCGTGCGTGAGATGGTGCGCGGTGCCTGACCCCGGGCACCAACCGTCCGCCGTCAGCGGGGCCAGTCGATACGTTGACGGCAATGGTTTCGACGTCGTCGCTCGTCCCACTCGGTTGGTCGACCGATTTCGACGACGCGTGGCGGGAGCTCGGCGCACCGGGCGTCCCGGGCCGGGTCTCCCGGCTCGACCGGGGCTGGAGTTCGGTCATCCGCACGATGGACGAGGGTCGAGGCATCGCACCGGCGCTGCGTGTCCGCAACATCGGGGCGGAAGTCGCCGTGGGTGACTGGGTCGTGCCGTCGGGTGACGACGAGCGCGTCGAGCATGTGATCGAGCGACGTTCGGCGTTCACGCGACGTGCCTCGTTCGACGGGATGCGTGCGGTGTCGCACACGTTGGCTGCCAACATCGATGTCGTCTTCCTCGTCCACGCCCTCGGGTCACCGCCGAGCCCTCGGCGCCTGGAACGCGAACTCGTGTTGGCGTTCGACTCGGGTGCCGAACCGGTGGTGGTGTTGACGAAGACCGACCTCGTGGGCGATCCCGAGCCGACCCGGCGTGCCCTTCTCGACGTGTCGCTCGGTGTGCCGGTGCTGCTCGCCAGCGGAATGTCGGGCGACGGCATCGACGAGATCCGGTCGTACGCGACCGGTAACCGGACGCTCACGTTCCTCGGCGCGAGCGGGGTCGGCAAGTCGACCCTCGTCAATGCGCTGGTCGGCAATGAGGATCAGGCCACGTCCGCAGTGCGCGAGGGCGACCAGCGTGGTCGGCACACGACCGTGGCGGCGCTCCTCGTGCCGCTGCCCGGTGAGGGCTGGCTGATCGATACGCCCGGCGTGCGCGCACTGTCGCTGTGGTTGTCGGGCAACGGGATCGAGCGTGCGTTCGCAGACGTGTTCGAACTGATGGACAGCTGTCGTTTCCGTGACTGCAAACACGACCAGGAGCCCGGCTGCGCCGTCTCGGCAGCCATCGCGGACGGACGACTGGACCCCGTGCGCCTTCGCAGCCTCGAACGGCTCGTCGAGGAGGAAGCGGCGCTCGAAGAGGAGCAGCGCGCTCGCGAGAAGATCGCCGACAAGCGGGTCGGTGGACGGACCAAGCCTCCGGAGCAGAGCGAGTTCGACGAGTTCGACGAACCGGACGACTGAGCGGGACCGTCAGTCGAGCGACCAGCCGCCGTCGCCGCGAATCCAGAACGTCGCGTCGCGAACGGCGGCGATCGGCAGCGGACCGTAGATGTGGGGGAACAGGTCACTGCTGCCGGGCGCCGGCGGCTCGAACCGGATGGGTGACGGCACCGCGCGTGGATCGATGGTGAGCACGACCAGCTGCTCGACGTCGCCGTAGAAGCGGTTGGCAGTCGCCTCGACCTGGCCCCTCGTCGAGCAGTGGATGAAGCCCTCCTCCTCCAGGGTCACACCCCGTGTCGACATCCGATACTCACCCGTCGTGAACGCATCCGCCCAGTCGTCGGGGAGCGCGAGGTGGTGGATCGGCCCATCGGTCATCGACCAATCATGCCCGGATGTCACGGAGGTTCGAGCGCCATCGTGACGGAAGCGGTGTGGGTGACGGGCCCGATGAACGCGCCGATGATCGCGACGTCGGTGTCGTCCACATACGTGGCGGTGACGGTGACGTCTCGATCGTTCGCCACCGTGCTGACCTCGATCGAGAGGTGGACCGCAGCGAGCGTAGCACTGGTCGCAGCCGCCGACATGTCGGTGGTGACCGCGGCGGCTCGGGCGCCTTCCCGAGCCGCCACGTTGACCGCGAGTTCGTTGCGCAGGGCGACACCGACCTGCACGATGCCGAGCACGGCGACCAGTGCGACCGGCAGCACGATCGCGAACTCGACGGCGGCTTGGCCGGTATCACCCTGCGCTCTCACACTCGCTCGATGGCGCTGTCGAGCACGCGGTTGAACAACCGGCCGACGCGCTCGGCACCACCACCGGCGGTGGCCCACGCGACGACGAGCAGGCCGACGAGTGCCGCAGCGAGCAGAACGAGCGCGTACTCGGTGGTGGCCTGCCCCCGATCGCCGCGCAGCGTGCCGGAGCCCGCCGCGGGCGCCGGCACGAGCAGCCGCGCGGTCGCGGCGAGAACCTCGCAAAGGGCGGTCTGGAGTCTGACGATGAGGTGGAAGAGGATGGGTGGCATGTGGGCTCCCGGGGACGTGGGCGGTTTCCTGAGCCGTGTGGGCCGAGCGATCGATCTGGGATCGATGATTGGTGGGTGCCTTGGTGGGGTGGGTCTGGGAGCGGTTCCCGGTGTCGGAGGGACGGCAGCAGGTTCAGATCGGAACGCTGATGGATGTCAAGGCGGCGATCACCGCTGGTGCGATCGCCAGGAGGATGAACGATGGCAAGGTGCACACGACGAGCGGGAACGACAGCCGGATCGGTAGTCGCCTGGCGTCGGCCTCGTTGCGCCGCCGCCTGGCTGCTCGCGCTTCGAACGCCAGCGATTCGAGCGTCGGTGCCAGCGGCGATCCGTTTCGATCAGCGCTCGCAACGAGGTCAGCGAGACCGATCATGCTCGGACCCAGTCGCTCCGGCAGAGCCCTGAGTGCATCGGCGAAGGTCTCGCCCCGCTCGAGCCGGTGTGTCACGCCCGCAAATCCTGGTCGTGTGGATTCTGGGGCGGTGGCCGACAGTTGGCGCACCGCTTGTACCGGCGTCAACCCCGCGTGGGCCAGCAGGACGAACATCTCCACGGCATCGGGGATCGATAGCTCGATGTGCGCCTGCGTCCGCCGGTGAGCCACGAGCCCGGAGGCGCGCTTCGCGGCCACGAGCAGAGCGAGTCCGACGATCGTCGCAAATGGTCCGACGATGACGATCGCGATTGCGGCCGTCGTCGTGGCTGCGACGAAACGTCGGCTCCGATCGCAACGGCGGAGGTCGGTTGCCCGGCGGCGCGCAACGGGACGGCCGACGTCCGCATTGTCCGGTCGCAGCCCGTCGATTCGTCGACGGATGGAGCGTGAACGCCCGGCGCGGCTGATCGCAGCACTGCTGACGATGGCCGTGACGAGCGCCGCCGCACCCGGGCCGGTCATCCATGGCACGGTCATCGTGGGTTCCCGACCACGCGTCGCATCCAAAACCAGCCCAGCACGTTGAACGCCGCACCGGTCAGCACGCACGTGGCGCCGACGCGTCCCGTGACCACGCCGCGAACGTCAGCGTCGGCGAGGACCGACAACGACAGCACCAACAGTGGCATCACCGTGAGAACGTGGGCCGAAAGTCGAGCCTGCGCTGCATGCGTCGCTCGATCGTCACGATCGATGGCGCGCAGTCGAAGTGCGTGCGCGGCACGATCGAGCGCGGCAGCCGGCGAGCCCCCGACCGTCGCGACGGCTCCGATGACGGAGCAGGCGAGCGCCAGATGCTCGTGCCCGGGTGGGGCCGCCCTCGCTGATCGGTACCGTCGCCTGCGGGCGGCCCGAGGCTCGGCGACGGGCAGCATCGCCATCGACTCGGCCACGGTGGCACCGCGCTCGAGGGAGTGGCGGATGGGTGCGGTCGCGGCATGCAGGGCGCGGTCGTCGTTCGTGGTGTCGAGGAGCGCGGCGCCCAACGACGAGCCGGCTCGAACGCGCCGGGCAAGGTCGTCGCACCATCGCGCGACATCGTCGGGCCGGACGGGTGTGCGCCGCATCGGCCACCATCCGTGCAGGCGTCGCACGCCGGAAGCGATCGACCGATGTGCGAGATGCCCGGGACCTTGGGTCGATCGAGCGACGGAGCAGCGAGCGATCGTCGCCGACCGCGTCGGCCAGAGGTGACGTCGAAGTCCGGCTGCGCCGGACAGCGCCATGGCCGTGGTGGCTGCGAGTAGGCCGATCCGTTCGATCATCACGGCACCCGGCGGCGCCGCAGTTCGCCGACGTGCAGGAGACGACCGCTGCGGTCGTCGGCCAGCGTTCGGATCGTCGGTTGCGGCTCGCCGATCTCCGGCGTCTGGACCACCTCGGCGATCGAGGTGATCGCGCGTCTGCCGTCGACCTGACGGGCCACATGGACGATCACGTCGAGCGATCGTTGGATCTGATGCCGGATCGCGCCCAACGGCCACGCGGGCGCGGCTTGCAGGACGAGTGATTCCAGGCGCAGGAGCGTGTCGACAGGGCCGTTTGCGTGGCACGTGGAGATCGAGCCGTCGTGGCCGGTGTTCAACGCCTGCACCAGCGCCAGCACTTCGGCGCCGCGGACCTCGCCGACGATGATCCGGTCGGGGCGGAGGCGCAGCGCCGCCCGGACGAGTTCGTCCAGGTCGACGGGAGGTGGACCGTCGGCGAGCGCCGGCCGAGCTTCGAGGCGCACCACGTTGTCTGTGGCGACCGCCAGTTCGGCCGTGTCCTCGACTACGACCAGGCGCTCGGCGGTGCCCATCTCCGTCAACAAGGCCGAGAGCAGTGAAGTCTTGCCCGACGACGTGGCGCCCGACACGATCACGTTGCAGCGTGCCCGGACGATCTCCCTGCAGAGCTCGACCGCGGGACCATCGGCGAAGTGTGTGAGTGGGCGGACGTCGGAGGAGAAGCGACGAATCGAGAGCACTGCGCCGTGCACTGCGACCGGGGGCAGCACGGCGCAGACGCGAGAGCCGTCCGGGAGGCGGGCATCGACGATCGGCGAGGTGCGGTCGACGCGCCGACCGATGGGCGCCAGGATCCGTTCGATGAGGTGCTCCACGGGTTGGTCGGACAGTTTTCCGGCACGCGTCACCACCCCGGCGCGATCGATCCAGATGTCCGACGCCGCGTTCACCATGATCTCGTCGATCGATCGGTCCGCGAGCAGCACTTCCAGTTCGCCGAGCCCATTGAGTCGAGCGATCGCTCGTTCGGCCAGATCGCGTTGGTCGCGCGGGATCCGGAGTGGCGCGATCCGGCGGACCTCGTCTTCGACGATCAGGCGCACGTCGCCGTCTCGATCGACTGCGCGACGACAGAGTTCGATCACCGTCTGATCGTCGGCGGTCGAACCGTTCGGCTCGCGTTCGCGCGAGGCGGCTTCGCCCAGCGTGGGAGTCATGCGGCGATCCGACGGAGTTCACGGCCGACGAAACGCGGCAGTCGCATGGCGAGCAGGCCGGCGTCGACGGCACGCGCTATCGCCGGGTCGAGGCTCACCGTCGCAACGACTGGCGCGCCGATGGAGCGTTCGATGTCGCGCGATGTCAGGGCGCGACCCGGCTCCTCCACGACGATGACCCCGGTCGGCCGAGTCGAAGCTTGCACCGCCCGGCGCAGCGAGAGGTAGCACGCTCGAGTGACGAGCAGGTTGTGGTCGGCGGCTGCGACCAGGGCGGGATGCGGCTCACCGGTACCGGCGTCGACGACGACGTCGCTGTGTGTCGACTGTTCGGCCAACCACAGGGTGAGATCACGCCATCGCTCGACGTCGGACAGGCTCGCCCGACCCGCTCGCGTGCGAGTGAACTGCGATTGCGGCAGCAGCGTGACGTCGGTGTCGATGTCGAGCTCGAGGTCGTGGAGGTGATCGGGTGGCGCGTCGCTCGACAGCCAATCGAGGACACCCGGTCGGTCAGGCTCGGGCAGGCCGAGCGCTGCAGGGATCTCGCCGTCGAGATCGACCAGGAGTGCATGTCGCGTGGACGTGAGGGCGAGCGCCGCAGCGACGACCGTGGTTCCGCTGCCGCCTTTGGCAGCCCAACAGAGTGTGACCATGACGTTCCTCCAGTGGCCCGAAGGCGGAGGTGGATGCATGGGGGAAGTCGGTCAGGTGAGAGTACCGACGTCGCGCATGCCTCCCAACGTCGCCGGCTGGTGTTCGTCGCTCGTATTGTTCACTCGTGTTGCCCGGGGGAGCGCGCGATAGCTTCGGGGACGGAGGTGTCCGGGCACCTGGTGGGCTCCGCCGCCTTCAAAGCGGTTGGTGCGAGCGATCCTCGCACGGCGGGTTCGATTCCCGTCCACCTCCGCCAAACAACGGCGTCCTCAGGTCTCGGCGAGCGACAGGTAGCTCTCGTCCTCCTGCGAGAAGTGCAGGGTCAGCACGGCGTGGAGGCCGTAGAGCAGGCGCAGGACGTCGGTGGCGTCCTCGCCCTCGAGGCGGTCGTCGTCGACGTCGTCGAGCACCCGGCCGAGTCGGTGTGTGAGGTGGGCGATCTCGGCATGGCCCCGGCTCATGGTGCCGGTCGTGTCGTCGCCGCCGAACACGCGCGCCAATGCCGGGTACAGCTCGGTGTCCTCCGCCTCGTCGAGCACCGCCGCCCCACCCTCGACACGCCCGTCGACAGCGAGCACCTCCCCCGGCCGTACCATCAGCAACTCGCCCGGCGTGATCGTTTCGGCGGCCACGTCGCGAAGGGTGTCGCCTTCGATCCGTTGCACCGTCCGCGGAGCGCGTCCGACGAGCGCGCCGAGGTCACGTTGCGCGCGTGCCGCAGCGCGCGCCTCGATGGCCCTGCCGCTGGCGAGCATCAAGGTGATGATCGCTCCGGCGAGCACCTCACCGACCGCGAGCGCCCCGACGAGGGCGGCGAGGGCGATGACGTCGGCGCCGAGACGGCGGTGGCGTGCCGCCGAGATCACCGATCCGACTGCCGGAACGATCCCGAGCACGGTCGTCGCGAACCACGCCGCAGTCGCGGCATCCTCGGCACCAATCGACCAGGCGGCGGCACCCGTGACCAAGCCGATCAACGCGGCGACCAGCAGCGCCACTTCGAGATGCGCCGAACGCAACCCGAATCCCGGCTCGTTGGTCATGCCGTCTCGACGTGGCTGCCGCGCCGATGCACGGCGATCAGACGGCGTTCCCGGTCAGGCTGCCGATGGCCATCGAGATCGCGAGAGCCAGCGTGCCTCCGATGAGGACCCGGAGCGCCGCACGGGCAGGCGGTGCCCCGCCGAGGCGGGCGCCGGCGACGCCGAGCAGGATGAGTCCGACGAGTGTGATCGCGATGGTCAGTGGCACCCGCAACGCCGGCGATGCGATCACGACGACCAGGATGGGAATCACTGCGCCGATGACGAAGCTCGACGCCGACACCGCGGCAGCTTGGATCGGGTTGGCGAGCGCGGCGATGTCGATGCCGAGTTCGTCGCGCGCGTGCACCGTGAGTTGATCGAGTTGGGACAGTTCCGCAGCGACCTGTTCGGCGAGCCCGGCGCTCAATCCGCGCTCGCGATAGATGCGGGCGAGTTCTTCTCGTTCGGCTTCCGGCGTCGTCGCGAGTTCACGGCGTTCGACCTCCAGGTCGGCTCGCTCGGTGTCACGCTGCGAGCTCACCGAGACGTACTCGCCCGCCGCCATCGACAGCGCACCCGCCGTCAGGCCTGCGATGCCTGCGACGAGGACCGCCGAGCGGGAACTCGACGCCGCGGCCACCGCCACCATGAGGCTCGCGGTGGAGATCAAGCCGTCGTTGGCGCCCAGCACACCGGCTCGCAGCCATGCGGCGCGTCCGCCGAGGTGTCGCTCGGCCGGGGCCACGTCCGGTTGAGTGCGCGTCATCGGTGTGTGCGGCGGTTGGCTCGCCGTCCGCTCTCCTGTCTGTCGAGTGCAACGCTACGCCTGGGCGCGGAGGGCCGGAACCGGCAAAGGTCCCGAATGCGGGGTCGGGTCGGGTCGAATTGCGGGTCGTGTCGGGGCGAGGGCGAGGGACCAAACACGAGCCGGCCGCCAACCCGCGCTCGGTCGCCGTGCAACACTGGCGAGGGGGAGAGACCGAGAGGGGACATGCAATGGGGGAACTCGCGATCGAAAGTGGGCCGACGACCGACGCGCTGCTCGAGGAGACGATCGGGCAGAACCTGGCCAGGACGGTGGCCCTTCATGGCGACGTCGATGCGCTGGTGTCGTGCCATCAGGGCATCCGCTGGACGTACCAGGAATTCGCTGACCGTGTGGAAGGGCTCGCTCGCGGGCTGATGTCGGTCGGCCTCCAGACGGGTGATCGAGTCGGTATCTGGAGCCCGAACTACGCCGAGTGGACCCTCGTCCAATACGCCACGGCCGAGATCGGCGTCATCCTCGTCAACATCAACCCGGCGTACCGGACCCACGAGCTGGCCTATGCACTCCGGCATTCGGGGTGTCGGATGCTGATCGCCGCGCCGGGCTTCAAGACGTCCGACTATCGAGCAATGGTCGACGAGGTGCGCGCCGATTGCCCGGACCTCGAAACGTCGGTGTTCCTCTGGGATCCGGAATGGGACGAACTCGCCGGCGGCGGGGCGACGACCACCGCAGAGCTGGATGAGCGACGGTCAACCCTGCGGGCCGACGATCCGATCAACATCCAGTACACGTCCGGCACGACCGGATACCCGAAGGGCGCCACGCTCTCGCACCGCAACATCCTGAACAACGGACGTTTCGTCGCCGCGCTCCAGGGCTTCACCAGCGCCGATCGGGTCTGCATCCCCGTGCCCTTCTACCACTGCTTCGGCATGGTGATGGGCAACCTCGGGTGCACCACACACGGCGCCACGATGGTGATCCCGAACGATGCCTTCGATCCGCTGACCGTGCTGGAAGCCGTGCAGAACGAGCGCTGCACGGCGCTCTACGGCGTGCCGACGATGTTCATCGCGGAGCTCGGACACGAGCGCTTCGCCGACTTCGACCTGTCGAGCCTGCGAACCGGCGTGATGGCCGGCTCCCCGTGCCCGGTCGAGGTGATGAAGGAGTGCATCGCTCGCATGCACATGGTCGACGTGACCATCTGTTACGGCATGACCGAGACGTCGCCGGTGTCGACCCAGACGCTGCGCGGCGACACACTCGATCACCAGACGGCCACCGTCGGGCGAGCGCACCCGCACGTCGAGATCCGCATCGCCGACCCGGCGACCGGCGACACCATCGTCCGCGGCGACACGGGCGAGTTCTGCACCCGCGGCTACTCGGTGATGACCGGGTACTGGAACGATCCGGAGCGCACCGCTGCGGCCATCGACGCCGACGGGTGGATACACACGGGCGACCTCGGCGTGATGGCCGACGACGGTTACGTGAGCATCGTCGGGCGGATCAAGGACATGGTGATTCGCGGCGGCGAGAACATCTACCCGCGCGAGATCGAGGAGTTCCTCTACACGCATCCCGACATCGAAGATGTCCAGGTGATCGGTGTGCCCGATGCCAAGTACGGCGAAGAGGTGATGGCGTGGATCAAGCCGCGCGCCGGCGCGGCGGTCGATCTGGCATCGGTTCGCGAGTTCTGCAGCGGTCGGATCGCCCACTACAAGGTGCCGCGCTACGTGAAGATCGTCGACGAGTTCCCGATGACCGTGACCGGAAAGGTGCGCAAGGTCGACATGCGCGAGCAGTCGATCTCCGAACTCGACCTGACTCGGTGAGGCCGGTTCGGACCTCGGTCACTAAGTTCGTCGGAGACCCACCAACGAACTGGAGTACCTCATGGCTGGCCTCGAATCGACTGTTGACATGTTCGACCTGCGGATGTCCGAGGGCGTCCGCCCGCTCTACGAGGCGGTGAAGAAGTTCATCGCCGAGGAGGTCGAGCCGATCACCGCCGAGTATTTCCGGCTGGGCGAGAACCGCGCCGATCGTTGGTCGTACGGCGAGGGGCAGCTCGAACTGCTCGAGACGGTGAAGGACAAGGCGAAGGCGCAGGGCCTGTGGAACTTCTTCCTGCCTGACGCCGAGACCGGTGAGGGACTGTCGAACCTCGACTACGCGTACATCGCGATCGAGCTCGGCAAGAACCCCCTTGCGTCGGAATCGATGAACTGCGCGGCCCCCGACACCGGGAACATGGAGGTGCTCGAACGCGTCGGCACGCCGGAGCAGAAGAAGGAGTGGCTCGAGCCGCTGCTGTCGGGTGCGATTCGCTCGGCCTACGCGATGACCGAGCCCGACGTCGCGTCGTCCGACGCGAAGAACGTCGCCTGCCAGGCGGTGCGCGATGGCGACGAATGGTTGATCAACGGGGAGAAGTACTACATCTCGGGCGCGGGCGACCCGCGCTGCAAGATCATGATCACGATGGTGCAGACCAACCCAGATGCGTCGCCGCATCAGCGTCAGTCGCAGATCCTCGTGCCGATGGACACTCCAGGTGTCGAGATCCTCGGGCCGATGCACGTGTTCGGCAAGGACGATGCACCGCACGGCCACATGCACATCCGGTTCACCGACGTCCGTGTGCCCTACGAGAACGTGTTGCTCGGCGAGGGCCGGGGTTTCGAGATCTCGCAGGTCCGTCTCGGTCCCGGTCGCATCCACCACTGCATGCGTTCGGTGGGTGCCGCGGAACGCGCGATCGAGTTGATGGCCAAGCGCGGCCTCACCCGTGAGGCCTTCGGCAAGCGGCTCGGCAACCTGGGCGGCAACGTGCAGATGATCGCCCAGGCCCGCATCGAGATCGAGTCGATGCGTCGCATGGTGCTCACGGCGGCCAAGGCCATGGACGAGCTCGGCAACGCCGAGGCCCGAGTGTGGGTCAGCGCGGTCAAGGCGATGGTGCCGATCAAGGTCTGCGAGATCATCGACAACGCGATCCAGATCCACGGTGCGACCGGTGTGTCGCAGTGGACGCCGCTCGCCGACATGTACGCCTCGCAGCGCACGCTACGTCTCGCCGACGGACCCGACGAGGTCCACTGGTTCGTCGTCGGACGTTCCGAGCTCGCCCGCTGGGAAGAGGAGGGCGGCAACACCTACGACCCGAAGGTCGAGTTCCTGGCCCGCACCGATTCGGTCAAGGACGGCATCTTCTCCGGCCCGTGACGCGGTTGGTCCCCCTCGTGCGATGAGCGAACGGTGATCGCGGTCAGAAGAACGATCCGCAGTAGCCGACCGGGCGGATCGCGAACAGGGCGTCGAGGGTGGCCAGCACCGACGGGTCGACCTCGACGGGCAGCAGGCCCGACGCGGCCATGTCGCTCCACGCGACGCCGCCCATGTACGCGGTCGACAAGGATGCGATGTCGACGATCACGTCGGCAGGGTCTGCCGTGCGTCGCGCCCCCGCGCCCGACAGTGCCCAACGATCGTAGTTGTCGTCGAAGAGCGGGTCGGTGACCGCGATCGTGACGGTCGTCGAACACGGCCCGTACGAGCGGCCCGTCAGCGCTGCATCGACGTCCAGCAGTCGAATCCACTGCTCGTCCACGATCTGGCGGGTCTCGTAGGCACGCACGTCGTGGAGGGCGCGCCGGACGGGGTCGTTGACCGGGCGCTCCTCGGCCTGCCACGTGGTGATCAGGTCGATGTCGAACAGGTACTGCCACAGCGCGAGCTCGACCTCGGCGGATGCGCCGAACAGGTCGTGGATGGTGCCTCCACCGGAGAAGGTGACCGCGAAGCCCTCGACGAGGTCGGTCGCGTAGTGGACGTACCCGTCGTCGATGCCGTCGGCGTCGGAATGGACCACGACGAACTCGCCCTTTCCGAACGGCGCCGACGCCGGCTCCGTCGCCCCCTTGAGATAGCGCTTCCACATCCATTCCGGGCGGCCGATCGTCCCGACCCAACGGCGAGCGACGCGGTCGTACAGCGCCGGGACGACGTCCATCACTTCGTCGAGTCGGAGTAGGCGCATCGAGCCGGTCGCTCGGGCGCCGCGCAGCGGTCGGGTCTTGGCGGTCGTGATCTGGGCCGCCACGAAGTCCCCGGCGAGCCCGTAGCCGAACCGGCCGTAGATCGGCGCTTCGCTGGCTCGCAGGCTGGCGAGCACCTGTCCGCGCTCGCGGGCTTCCTGCAGGCTTCGGTGCATCATCCGGGTGAGCAGACCGCGTCGCGTGTGGGTGGGGAGCACGCCGACACGCGAGTAGCCGGCTGTTGCGACTCGTGCGCCGCCAGGCACGGTCGTGTCGAAATGAAATGCGCCGACGTGCCCGACGCACCGGTCGCCGTCCCAGGCGGCCAACCACGCGCCACCGTCCCACGACGCCTGCGTCGACTCCATCATCTCGTCGCTGATGGCCCCGCTGATCAGTGCGGTACGGAAGGCATCAGCCGCTTGCCGTCGCTCATGGACTTCGACGGGTCGGATGTCGATCTCGTTCATCCCCGAACGATGTCACACCGCGCGCGAGCGCTCGGTGCGGGTTTGCGGTCAGCCGAACGCCGAAGTCGTGATCAATGTGCGCTTGGGGAGCGCACATTGTTCACGCCTCGAGCGGAACGGAAGGCCGGAGCGGCGGTCGGGTCAGTCGGCGAGGAGGTCGCGGGCGCCGGTATCGCTCGACGGATGACGCAGCTTGCTCATCGCACGAGCCTCGATCTGACGAATGCGCTCGCGCGTGAGGTTGAAGTGCTCGCCGACCTCTTCGAGCGTGCGCGGTTCGCCGCGATCGAGGCCGAAGCGGAGCTTCAGGATCTCGCGCTCGCGCTCGTCGAGCGGGGCCAACAGGCGGGCGATCTCGTCGGGCAACAGCGCCGTGGCCGCCACCTCGAAGGGCGATTCGGCCGAGCGGTCTTCGACGACATCGCCGAGCTCCGCATCGCCGTCCTCGCGGAGCGGCTCCGACAGCGAGAGCGGCTCGGCGGCGAAGCGCAGCGCCTCGGTCACCTTGTCTTCCGGCATCTCGACTTCGCGAGCCAGCTCGGACAGCGTGGCGGGTCGGCCGTACTTGAGCTCGAGGCGCGATCGCGCCTTCTGCAGCCGTGCGAGGGTGTCGCCGGCGTGGACGGGCAGACGGATCGTGCGGCCGGTGTTGGCGATGCCGCGGGTGATCGCCTGGCGGATCCACCACGTGGCGTAGGTGGAGAACTTGAAGCCCTTGCGCCAGTCGAACTTCTCGACGGCGTGCATGAGGCCGAGGTTGCCCTCCTGGATCAGGTCGAGGAGCGGGAGACCTGACGCCTGGTACTTCTTCGCGATCGACACCACCAAGCGGAGGTTCGACTGCACGAACTGGCGCTCGGCTTCTTCCCCCTGGCGGGCGGTGCGGCGGAGCTCACGCTTCTTCGCGGCCGTCAACTCCTTGCCGGCGGCATCGAGTTCCGCGAGGGCCTCGTTGCCGGCTTCGATCGCCTTCGCCAGTCGCACCTCGTCATCTTTCGTGAGCAGCGTGTACTGCCCGATGTCTGTGAGGTAGAGACGTACGAGGTCTTCGTCGTCTCGATCGACGCGATCTTTGGCCACCGGCGGCTCCCTACATTGGGTCGGCGTCAGCTCGGTCGCATTCTGACCGGGTGGCGCTGACGTGGATGACGTTTGCGGATGATCGTTCTTGCTTGATTGTTCTGATTCGATTCAGCGTGCGAATCTGTGTCATGCGGTTCCCGACGCCAGCTCGACGACGGAGGTCACACGACAGCGGCCACGATACCGACGACGTCGATCCCGCCAACCCGTGGACCACGCTCGACGCGCAGATATCGCCGCGACAGATCTTCAGGAGTGTGGAATCTTGAACAGCGATGCATTCCCGGGCGACGACGAATCGGTCGGTCAAGCCATGCCGGACGTCGAACTCGTGGTGGTCACCATGCGTTTCGACGCAGCCGACGAGGTGCAGTTGCTGGGGGTGCTCTCGAAATACGTCGTCGTCACGCGAATGGAGCCGGGTTGCCGAAACGTCGACCTGGTCTCGTCCGTCACCAATCCGGGGCGGCATCTCGTGATCGAGAAGTGGGAGTCGCAGGATCATCAGCGCACCCACTTCGACGCACCCTCGATGGTCGAGATGGCGACCGCGTGCATCGGTCTGCTCGCTGCGGCTCCCGACATCGACCTCTGGGACGCCACGAGCGCTCACGATCTTCGCTGACCGGATTGGACCTCCGCGACAAAAAGAGGTAAGGAGGTGACGACGACGCGTGACCGACTGCGATCGTCACGGGTAGAATTCCGGGACCATGCCTAATCCAGTATTCAACGAAGGGTCGTTCAAGGCGGCATCTCAGAATCAGGCCGGATGGGGTGCGCCGGAAGCGGGCACCCACGTCACTCCGGTGCCCGTCACCGACGGGCCGGTCTCTTCATGGCAGAAGGCCATGACGCTGAACGGTACGATCAGCGCTTCGCTCGTGCTCCTCCTGATCCTCCTCGCCGCGGCGACGTTCGGCTGGAACGCAGCCGAAGGTCCCACACTCGAAAACGGCGTCGAGACCTACCAGTTCCCCGCACTCGGATTCCTCGGCATCGTCGTCGGGTTCATCGCAGTCATCGTCGCGATGCGCAAGCCGGCGCTCGCGAAGTTCCTGGGCCCGGTGTACGCCATCGGCTACGGCTTCGCCGTCGGTGCGATCTCGAAGGGCTACGAGACGTTCTACAACGGCATCGTGCTCCAAGCAGTGCTCGCGACGGCCTCGGTGTTCGCTGTGATGCTGCTGCTGTATCGGACCCGCATCATCAAGGTGACCGACAAGTTCCGTCGTGCGGTCATCTTCGCCACGCTCGGCGTGATGGTCCTCTACCTGGGTTCGTTCATCTTCAGCCTGTTCGGCGGATCGCTGCCGTTCCTCAACGGCGACAACATGGCGCTCAGCATCGCGTTCTCGGTGTTCGTGTGCGGGCTCGCAGCGATGAACCTGGCGCTCGACTTCGACTTCATCGAGCGGGCCATCGCCTCGGGTATGCCGAAGAACTACGAATGGGTCGGCGCGCTCGGCCTCGTCGTCACGCTCGTCTGGCTCTACCTGGAGATCCTGCGACTCCTGTCGTATCTCCGCAACTGACCGACCGGCTGTCCGGTTCGATCGATGTCCGCTGACGGCGGCAGCCCTACCGAGGCTGCCGCCGCCGCAGTTTTCGGGGGGCTCCTCGGCGCTGCGGTGGGTTTGCCGATCGGCCTGTCGTTCCCGTTGGGGGCGATCGCGGCGGCGAACGGGGCCGTGTCGGGCTGGCGTCGTGTCTACGGCTGGCGGTCCGCGAAGGGTGTCGCTGCGGTGGTGCTCGACTCGACGTGGGCGCTGCCGATGACGACCGCAGCGTTGTTCGCCAACGCCGTCGGCGCAGCGACGAAGGGCGGGTACGTCGACGACCTCAGCAGGCGCGCGAACCGGCACGTGTACGAGCGCGGATTCATGCCCCGCAAGGGATTCGCCATCACGCTCGGCAACGTGATCAGCGGCGCGGCCGATTGCTCGAAGCCGAGGCGCCGCCGCCTGATCACCGACCACGAGGACGTCCACGTCTGGCAGGCGCGTTGGCTCGGGCCGCTCTATCCCGTCGTGTACGTCGGATGGATGGTGACGGCTGGCGCCATCGGCTCGCTGGCGTGGCTCGTGCGGCACCGCGACCAGCCGATCGGCAAGGTGATCGAGACGTACGGGTACTACCTCAACCCGTTGGAGTGGTGGGCGTACAGCCGCGACGACCACTGGCCGCCGGGCGGCAAGGTCGCCGGCATCGGCTGGAAGCGGCCTGCCGTGCGACCGTTCAGCTCGACTCGACGCGGTGGAGGAGCTCCAACAGCGCCGCGTTGAATTCGGCGGGGCGTTCCTGCTGGGTCCAGTGCCCGGCATCGTCGATCCAGATCGTGCCCTTGAAGCCGGGCAGCATCGTCTCCATGGCCTCGACGGACTCGGGGCGGTAGGCGATCACACCGTCTTGGCGACCACCGATGAATGCGGTGGGCATCGCCGGGACGGCAAGGTCCTTCGTGAGCAGATAGTCGGCATCGAGATTGCGGTACCAGCTGACCGGCCCGAAGAACCCGCTCGACTCGAACTGTTCGACGTAGGCGTCGAGGTCGTCCTGCGTGAGCCAGTCCGGCAGGCCGTCGGGAATCTCGCGGCCGGCCATCATGTCGAGGAAGCCGGTGCCCTCCGTCGGCGGGATGCTGGCCGGGTCGGGTGCCGGCCCGAACATCGCGGCGGACCCACCCCACATCGTCTTGCGCATCGTCTCGAGGACGTCGGCGCCGAGCTCGGCCTCCGGTGGGCCGACCTGCTGAAAATAGAGGATGTAGAAGAAGCGGTCGCCGGACATCATCTTGAACAGGTCGGTCGGCGGCGCCGGCCACGGCGTGTAGGGCACGCTGACGTTGATCACGCCGCGAACACGATCGGGGTGGAGCCGCGACAGGTCCCAGACCACCATCGAGCCCCAGTCGTGACCGACGAAGACCGCATCGGTCGCGCCGATGTCGTCGAGCAACCCGAGCAGGTCGGCCGCCAGGTGGTCCACCCGGTAGGCATCGACGTCGGTGGGAGCGGTCGAGTGTGCGTAACCACGCTGGTCGGGCACGAGCACGCGGTATCCGGCGTCGACGAGCGGCTGGATCTGGTGGCGCCACGAGTGCGAACTCTCCGGGAACCCGTGAACGAGGACGACGACCGGGTTGCCCGCCTCGCCCGCATCGATCACGTCCAGTTCGACCCCGTTGGTTGCCACACGCCGCTGCTGCCCTGTCACGCCGAGCACGGTAGACGCCGCCCCCCGCCCGCATCGGACCGGAGCGATGAGCCAACGCCCCGCATGCGGTGGTTTCGCTCATCGCCGCGGGTGTGGGCGGTAGTCCGATGAGCGAACGCCCCGCATGCGGTGGTTTCGCTCATCGCGAGGGGTGAGGCGGGTGGTCAGGGGGCGGCGAGGTCGGACCAGGAGAGGTCCGTGGCGTTCCAGAGCTCGTCGAAGCGGGCGTCGGCGGCGTCACTGAAGCCGAACCGGTTGCGGAAGTTGTATCGCCACCGCTGGCGGTTGCTCTCGACGCCGAGCCGCTCGAGCCGACCGTTGACGTAGGTGTTCCACGCCGCCTCCTCCTGGAGGCTCAACGCATCGTCGTCCGGTGCTGCGTCGAAGTCGGGCCGAAGACGGTCATGGGCACGCAGCAGCATTCGACCGAGCGAGATCTCCGCGTGGTGACGGTTGAAGTTCGTGAAGTTCTTGGTGTCCTCGAGCGCGCCACTCTCCACGTGGATCGTGATCAGCGCGTCCGACGAGCTGCCGTCGATCGTCGACGACATCGCGGCGAGCGGCGTGGTTTCGTCGACCACCACTCGGATCGGGTTGGCGAGGCCGATCTTGGCGGCGAGGTCGGACACCACCTCGACGATCTCGGCCGCGTCGTACTTGACGAACGTGAACTGCTCGGGAGCGACCGACACCTTCGGCGCGATCGTCTGCTCGCTCACGTCAGACCGCGACGGCGCCGGCCGCTGCCTGCGCGAGCTTCACGGCTGCCTTCCGCTCCTCGAGTGCGTCGTATCCCATCTGCGCGATGTCGTCGACTTCTTCGTCGGTGAACCCGGCGAGTTCCCGGAAGCGACGCGCGAGCCCGATCGGGCTCTCGTCGCTGTCGCTGCGGGAGCCGCCGAAGCTGAACAGCTTGTCGACGACCTGCTGGAACTCGAGCGCCTTCGCTCGACGCTCGGGGTCCTTCTCGGTGACCTTGCGCAACCAGTCCGAACCCATCTTCACGTGGGTCACCTCGTCGGCGAGCATCCAGTCCTCGCAGAACTCGAGGTACGGATCGCCGGCGATGTCGCCGAACTCCTTCATCTGCGTGAACACGTCGATGGCGAGACCTTCGAGCGCGCGGTTGACGCCGGCGAGTCGCAGCACGGGATCGTTGGAGCACGCCGCCTGGAACAACACGGTGTTCTCCGCGAACTGGCCGAGCTCGGTCCCCATCCAGTCGGACAGCTTGACGCTGATCTCCACGTGGCGGGCCTCGTCCCAGGCCTGACGGGCCATGTCGAGCTTGAGTTCGAAGGGGATCGTGTCGTTCGTGCCGTCGCCGGTGGGAAAGTCGTGTGCGGTGCGGCCGGCGCCCTCGAGTGCCTGGATCTCACCCACCATGATGCCGTGCATGAGCGAGCGGGCGGCGTCGGACGCGTCGTGGCGGTCGGGGGTGAGGCGGGCCGACGCGGCTCGACTCTTCGCCGACACGCGGTTGCCGTTCTCGGACGAACGGGCGCGCGGCGCGCGAACGTCCTTCATCCGCTCGGCCATGTTCGTCTGCACGAACCGCTCGTCACGAGCGAGGTCTTCGACTGGAAAGAACTGACGCATCAGGTGCCCCCGTGTTCGTAGTTGTTGGTGTTCGGTGTTCGGTGTTCGGTGTTCGGTGTTCGGTGTTCGGTGTTCGGTGTCCGAGTGTTCGGTCAGCCAATGCTGCCGGGACCGGTGATCCCGCCGGCTTCGACCATGATCGCTTCGAGTCGTGCTTGATGATTCGCCGCGCGGCGGACCTGGTCGGGTGTGGTGATGAGTGATTGCAGCATCATCTCGCCGTCGCGCCAATCCTCGAACTCGTCCTGCAAGATGAACTTGATCGTGCGGATCGTCGGCGCATCTGTGATCTCGCTGGTGTTGTTCTGGTGGTACGTGTATGCAGCGATGAACCGCGGGATGAGAACCCGGTAGACGCCGACCAACTTCTCGATCGTGAGCTCGGGTGCCTCGGGCTCGGTCATCGCTTCGATGAACCGTTCCATCGCCTCGTTGGCCGGCACGGTGAGCCGCTCCGGCTTCATCTCGCGCAACTCGGGCAACCGCTTGTGCCAGAGGTCGGCGTGCCAGGCGTGGTGGTAACAGTGTGTGCCGAGGCGCATCTTCACGTCGAGCTCGGGGATCGTCGCGATCCAACCGCCGAGCGCCTCGAACAGCTTCATCTCGGTCCACTTGTAGTTGCCCACCCGGCGTGCCGTTTCGACGACGTCGAACGAGCCCGGCAGATCGCGGCGATCCCACGGCGCGAACGGCGCACGCGCCGTCGACGGGGTGTCGGTGGGCGTCTCGGTCGCAGTCTCCGCCATGCCGAGACCATAGCCCCGGCCCGCTACCGAGTTTGCAGCGGCGTGTCAATCCCGGGCGCACTCCCAGCGATGTAGATGTCCGGCACGGGCGCCGGTACATCGAGATCCCACGTGCAAACCTCCCGGACGCTCGGTCGACCTCGATCGTTGCGGCGAGATGCGACGTGAGGCCGAGCCAACCGTGTCAGTGGACGGTGCGGCCCGCGGACCAGGCGGCTTCGGCGGCGCCGAGGTCGGTGGCGGGTGGGCCACCGGCGGTGTACTCCATCAGCATCGTCCGCCAGGGACCGTGCGCTTCGAGCTTGCCGAGGATGGCGCTGACTCCCCACACGACCCGGTCGAGGATCACGAAACTCGGCGGCATGTTGAGCTGTTCGATCACGGGACCGTGAGGGCCTTGCACGTCGAAGATCACCCCGAGCGTCTCGCGCATCCAGTCACGGGTGAACGTGAACTCGTCGGTGAGGTATGGGGTGTACGGGCTCGACACGTAGTCGTAGACCAGTTGGGGATCGAGGCCGTGACCGGTGCGCAGGAACCCGGACGACTCCATCCGCGCCACCAGCAACTCGGGGTCGCGGTCGATGATGATCGCGTCCATCGTCGGTCGCAGGCTCTCCCACTCACCAGGTGTCCACCGCTTGACGAGGCCGTAGTCGAGGAACGACACGCTGCCGTCGTGATGGAACTTGTAGTTGCCAGGGTGCGGGTCGCCGTTGAACACGCCGTACCGGAAGATGGCGTTCTGGGCGAACCGCCAGATGACCTCGGCCGTGCGCTGTTTCGTCTCGTACGACTCGTTCCTGCGGAACTCGTCGAAGCTCATCCCGTCGATCCACTCGGTCGTGAGCAGGTGTTCGGTCGAGTACTCGGGGACGAGCTTGGGGATCCGGACCCACGGGTGACCCCGGAAACGCTCCTCGAACACCTTGATGTTGCGGGCCTCGAGGCGGTAGTCGAGTTCCTCGCGCATGCGTGAGCGGAGTTCGTCGACGAGCCCCTTCGCGTCGAGGCCCTTGAGCATCATCGCCGAGAACATCGCGTACATCACCTCGGCGGCATCGAGGTCGCTCTCGATGGCTTCCTTGACGCCCGGGTACTGGATCTTCACTGCGACGTCGCGCCCGTCGTGGGTGATCGCCTTGTGGACCTGACCGATCGACGCGGCCGCGACGGGCACGTCACCCCATTCGAGGAACACTCGCTCGGGCGCCCGACCGAGATCGGCCTTCACGACGCTGGCGGCCAGCGTCGGAGCCATCGGCGCGGCATCGGCTTGCAGTGTCGCCAACGCTTCCTGCGCCTCGTCGGGCAGCGCTTCGAAGATGAAACTGATGAGCTGACCCGCTTTCATGAGCACGCCCTTCATCTCGCCGAGTTCCTTTGCGACGTCCTCCGCCGTGCGGATCGCGAACTGCTGGTCGAGCTCGGCTCGCCGGTCTTCCGGACTGCCGAAGCCCCGCACCTTCGACACGGCGAACCGGGTCGAATTTCGTGCCGACAGCTTCCAGATGCGCGCCGAGCGTGAGAACCGACTCGTGAGTGGCGAGGTCCTGGCCTTCTGTGCCGCAGCCGCCAGGCCGGCGGCAAGCGCCAGGAGTGACGCGACCGACGCAACCGCCTTCTTCTGCATCAGGTCTTCACTCCGGGGGTGAACGAAGCTGGTGCATTCGTGTCTGGCACGAACGCACCAGGTTCATCGGTGAAGTAGGTGCCGTCGGCGAGACGGGCCAATGACGACTCGACGTCGCGGAGATCGCGTTCGATCAGGTCGAGATCGATCGGCTGCGCGGCGTCGGCGAAGGGTTCGATCGCTGGTTCGTCGGGGGTTTCGACGACCGGCGCGACGCCGGGATCGAGGTTGTTCATCGGACGCACGCTACTTCGTCGATCCGACCCGAATAGGGTGAGCGGCGATGGCTGACGATCGGCGCCCGGCGCGGCGATGGGCGGAGTTCCCGCTCGCGATGGCGATGCTCGCGCCGTCGGCCGTGATCCTCGCGCTGTTCGTGATGTACCCGCTCGGGCGGGCGATGGTGCTCGGCCAGCAACGCTGCGACAACTTCGGCGAGAACTGCGTGTCGAACGGCCTCGATCAGTACGTCGACCTGTTCCGCAGCATTGAATTCCAGAACGCGCTCGAGGTCACCATCAAGTTCGCCCTCATCACACTGCCGTTGGGAGTGATCTTCGGGGTCGGCCTGGCGGTGCTCGCCGACAAGTACCTCAGGGGGATCGGGGCGTTCCGCGCCGTCTTCTCCTCCACGGTGGCGACGTCGGTCGCCGTCGCGAGCCTGATGTGGCTGTTCCTCCTCCAACCGTCGGTCGGGGCGCTCGCCAACATCGGCGTGTTCAACTCGATCTTCCCGTCTGTGAAGGATCCCGGATGGCTCCAGGACCCCGACACGGCCCTGGTCGCAGTGGCGTTGTCGAGCGTCTGGGCCAACCTCGGATTCACGTTCATCCTCGTGACCGCCGGGCTGCAGTCGATCCCACGCGACCTGCACGAAGCGGCCGCCGTCGACGGTGCCGGGGGGATACGCCGGTTCTGGTCGATCACCGTGCCGATGCTCGGTCCGACGTTGCTGTTCGTGATGGTCGTGACGACGGCGCGGGCCTTCCAGGCCTACGGCGAGATCGACCTGCTCACCGGCGGCGGCCCGCAGCCCTCCAACCCCACCACCACCATTCCGTACTTCATCTACGGCCAGAACTCACCGATCCGCAACGACGTCGGGCTCCAGGCCGGCACCGCCGTGCTCCTGTTCCTCCTCCTGCTTGCGCTGTCGGGCCTCCAGCTGGCCGGGATCGGACGACGGGTCCACTATGAGTGAGATCGCCGCCGATGTCGTCGGTCCCATCGAATCGATCGATCCCGACGTCGTCGACCTGCGCGGCCGTACGGCGCGTACGCGAGCCTTCGACGAACCGGTCGGTTGGCGGAAGTGGTCTCGCTACCTACTGCTGGCCATATTGACGGCGATCGTCGTTTTCCCGATCTACACGACCGTGGTCGCAGCGTTGAAGCCCGGCGACGAGGTGCTCGACAACCCGCTCCTGCCGACCAGTTTCACGCTCGACGTGCTGCGCGAGGCCTGGACGTCGGGTCGGCTCGGGCGGTACCTCTTCAACTCGCTCGTCGTCGCCCTCATCGTCACCGTCGCCCAGGTGGTCACATCGGTGCTCGCTGCCTACGCGTTCGCGATCCTCCAGTTCCCCGGCAAGCGACTGCTGTTCGTCGTGTTCGTCGCCACGCTGCTGGTGCCGGCCGAGGCGATCGTTGTCGTCAACTTCCAGACGGTCGACGGGCTCGGGTGGACGAACACGTTCATGGGTCTGTCGGTGCCGTTCCTCGCTACGGCGTTTGGGATCTTCCTGCTCCGCCAGGTGTTCATGACCCTGCCGCGCGACCTGCGGGACGCAGCGGCGATCGACGGTGTCGGCCACTGGGGCTTCATGCGCCACGTCGCCATCCCGCTCGTGCGGCCGACCATCGGTGCACTCGCTCTGTTCAGCTTCCTCGGCACGTGGAACCAGTACCTGTGGCCGAACCTGGTGGTGACCGAGCAGGACATGAACACGGTGCAGAGCGGACTGCGGCTGCTCAGCAAGTCGAACCTCGACGAACCGAACCTCGTGATGGCGGGCACGGTCATCGCCGCCGTTCCGATCTTCGTCGCGCTGTTCATCTTCCAGCGCCAGCTCGTCCGCGGCCTGACCGCCGGGGCGGTGAAGGGATGATGCGCCGACGCGGCTGTGTCGCGATCGTTCTGGTCGGATTGATCGCTGCGTCGTGTGGATCCGGCAAGTCGGCCCTGCAGGCCGGTATGGACGACCCGCCCGAGGCCGTCCCCGTCACGACGATGGCGCCGCCCGGCACGGCTGGCACGGACGGCTCCACTCCCGACGGCACCGCCGTTCCCGGCGACACCGTCGAGACCGCCCCGCCGACATTGGCCTCGACGACGACGATCGCTCTGCTCGCCGACCTCCCGGAGTGCCCCATCGACGCGCTCGACGCGGCCGGTGGTCCGGTCGACATCACGTTCTGGCACGGCCTGTCGAACGAGCTGGAGACGTCGCTCATCGCACTGACCGACGCGTACAACGCCAGCCAGGACCGGGTGCGCGTCGACCTGCAGAACCAGACCAGCTACGACTCTTTGATCGACAAGTACATCCAGTCGAGCCAGGACAGCAGGCCGACGGTGGTGCAGTTCCCCGAGTACACGCTGCAGTCGTTCGCCGAATCGGACACGCTGATCCCCATCCAGGCCTGCCTCGAAGCCAGCGGTTACGACATGGAGGCGTTCCTCCAACGCACCGTCGACGCCTACACGTTCGAGGGAATCCAGTGGTCGATGCCGTTCAACGTGAGCAACCCGGTCCTCTACTACAACCGCGACATGTTCGAGACCGCCGGCCTCGATCCCGACGTCAGCCCGATCACGCTCGACGAGCTGCGCGCCACCTCGCAGACGATCGTCGACTCCGGTGCCGCCTCGTTCGGATGGGTCGTCGACAACGGCCCGGACTCAGGGGGTGGTTGGTTCCTCGAGCAGTGGTTCGGGCGCGCCGGTGAGCTCTACGCCGACAACGGCAACGGTCGTCTCGCTCCCGCGACCGAGGTGCTGTACGACAGCCAGACCGGCGTCGACCTGCTGACGTTCGTGCAGTCGATGATCAACGACGGCCTGGCCGTCAACGTCGGGGGCAACCCGGGCGGCCAGGACGGATTCCTGAAGATGATCGACCCCGCCGCACCCGGCGCGATGACGATCGGAACATCGGCGGCGCTCGGCAGCGTCATCGCCGCACTCGGAGGTGGCATCGCCCCCGGTCTCACGCCCGAGGACATCGGTGTCGGCCCGATGCCCGGCCCGAGCGACACCCCCGGCGCACAGGTCGGTGGCGCGTCCTTGTGGATCGTCGCGGACAAGGGCGACGAGCAGACCTCTGCGGCGTGGGACTTCATCACCTACCTGGTGAGCGCGCAGAGCCAGTCGACATGGGCATCCGAGACCGGCTACGTCCCGGTGCGCAGTGACGCCGTCGACCTCGAACCCCTCGCCTCGAAGTACATCACCGACCCGCGCTTCAGGGTTCCGTACGACCAACTGCTCACGACGGTCGAGGGCGAGGCAGCGTTGTCGCCGGTCCTCGGCCCGCAACGCGAGGTCCGCGTCGCAACGGCCAACGCCGTCGCAGCGATCTTCGGCGGTGCCGACGTGGCGACGTCGCTCACCGCCGCGGCCGAGCAGTCGAACGCACTCATCCAGAGTTACAACGACCGCAACTGACCGGCGTCCGAGGCCGGCGCGTGGTTTCGGCCGCGGGTGGGCGGCCGATATGGTCGGCGCCATGGCTACGACGTTCCCACCATTCGACGGTTCCGCACCCAAGACCCAACAGTTCGCCTCGGCTCCTGAACTCGGCATCGACCCGGCGAAGCGGTACACGGCGACGCTCGACACGACGCTCGGCGAGATCGTCATCGCACTCGACGCGGTGAAAGCGCCCAACACGGTCAACAACGTCGTGTTCCTCGCGCTGCACCACTATTACGACGGGGTGATCTTCCACCGGATCATCAACGGCTTCATGTGCCAGGGCGGCGACCCGACCGGCACCGGTCGCGGCGGGCCTGGCTACAAGTTCAACGACGAACTGCCCAAGCCGCGCGAATACCAGATCGGCTCGGTGGCGATGGCCAACGCCGGACCGCACACCAACGGCAGCCAGTTCTTCATCGTGTCGGGTCCGTCGGGTGTCGGCCTGCCGCCGCAGTACAGCCTGTTCGGTCAGGTCGTGAAGGGCCTCGACATCGTCGACGGCATGCAGCGCGTGGCGACCGGTGGCGGCGACAAGCCGAAGACCGACGTCGTCATCAACAGCGTCACCATCAACGTCGCCGACGACTGACCCAGTTCACAGCCCCGCATTCATCGTTTGTGACAAGAAATCGGAGACCCGGTCCTCCGATTTCTTGTCACAAACGTGTTTTCGGACTGCTATTCGGTGCCGGCTGGCGATTCATCGGGTGATGTGGGTGGCGTGACCGCCCAGCGGATGGTGCGGGTGACGAGTTCGCCGGCGGGGCGCAGCGCGATCGTCTCGGCGACCGGGAGCCATGGGAGCCGCAGCGGGATCCGGGTCCAGGCCGGCATCAGCGCGACCGCGGCCCCTGCGATCAGCCCGTACGCGGGTCGGGCTGCGAACGGCAGTGGTGGCTGGAGGAGCAGGTATCGGGCCGCCTCGCGGGCCTCCGCGGTGCCGCGCAGCTCGGATCGATACGAACGGAGCTGATCGCGCAGACCTCGTTCGGTCACGGGCGGCGCCGACACGCCGAGCGCGCGAGCAACCACGCCGACGTCAGCGACGTAACGGTCGCGATCGCCACCCACGAGCGGCTCGGCCCCGTAGCGATCGTGGGCCACGAGGAAACTGTCGAGTTCGGCGAGGTGAACCCAGCGGAGCAGATGCGGATCGTTTGCCGAGTACGCCCTGCCGTCGGATGCCGATCCGACGACGTGGCGGTGCACGTGACGCACGACGTCGACCGCGCGCTGGGCCTCGCTCGCCGGCCCGAACGTCGTCGCTGCGAGATAGTCGGCCGTGCGTTGCAGACGGCCCCAGGGATCGTGGCGATAGTCGGAGTGTTGCGCCACCCCCGCCATCGCCAACGGGTGCATCGACTGGAAGAGCAACGCCCGGAGGCCGCCGATGAACATCGATGCGTCGGCGTGGACGCGCACGATGGGTGAACCCGGCTCGAACCAGCCGGGTTCGCCGGAGTCGAACAGCTCGGCACGGCGCTCCACCGCATCGGGGCCCACCACCCGCTCGCGGACCTGCTCGCCCAGCCAACTCCTCACGAGCACGTCACCATTGCGTCACCATTGCGCCATGCTCCCACGGCGCACGGGTACGATCCGGTCGTGTCCGACGAAACCATCGATGCGCCCGATGGTTCCCCCGATCGTGTCGCCGCCGCGGTAGCGGCCGCAGTCGGTCCCCGACCGAACGACGCCGGCAGCGCCACCTCTACCGACGACGCGAGATTCCGCAGCGGCGCAGTGGACCCGAACGGCCGCCCATGGGACCGGCGAGCGACCGATCGGACCGTGCCGCGTTGGGTCATCCCTTCCGTCGCCGTGTTCTGGACCGGGTTCGTCCTGACGTTTGCGTTCCGTCACGTGTTCCACCGGCTGTCGTCGCTGCTGGTCCTCCTGCTCGTGTCGTTGTTCCTTGCGCTCGCCGTCGAGCCCGGCGTCAACCGACTCGCCGCACGCGGATGGCGCCGCGGACGAGCGACCATCACCATCCTGCTCGGTGTGCTGTTCGCGTTCCTACTGTTCGTCGCCGCGGTGGGCACCCTCGTCGGAACCCAGGTCGCCGACCTGCTCGAGGAGTCCGACCGGTACATCACCGACACCGTCGATTTCATCAACGACACGTTCGGTACCGACATCGACGCGGCTGAGGTCATCGACGAGTTCAACGACCCGGACGGCGCCGTTCAGGAGTTCATCCGGTCGCAGAGCGACGAGGCCGTCCAGTTCTCGCTGGCCGTGCTTGCGATCATCTTCCAGGCACTGTCGGTGGTGTTGTTCACCTACTACCTCGTGGCGGACGGACCGCGATTGAGACGGACGGTCTGCTCGCGGCTGCCTCCGGCGCGCCAGGAGCGGGTCCTGCACGCATGGGAGCTGGCGATCACCAAGACCGGTGGCTACCTGTACTCCCGGGCCTTGCTGGCGTTGCTGTCGGCGTTCTTCCACTGGATCGTCTTCCAGGCGATCGGCACCCCCGCGCCCGTCGCGCTCGCCCTGTGGGTCGGTCTCGTCAGCCAGTTCCTGCCCGTCGTCGGCACCTACCTCGCCGGCATCCTGCCGGCGCTGTTGACGTTCCTCGATTCACCGCTCAAGGCGGCGATCGTCGTCGCGTTCATCGTCGTGTACCAGCAGGTCGAGAACTACGTCTTCGCCCCGCGCATCACGGCTCGAACCATGGAGCTCCACCCAGCCGTCGCGTTCGGCGCCGCCCTCGCGGGGGCGTCGCTGCTCGGCGCTGTCGGCGCGGTGCTCGCCCTTCCAGCGGCGGCGATGATGCAGGCGTTGGCCGGCGAATGGGGCAAGCGCTACGACGTGGTCGACAGTCACCTGACCACGGTTGCGCCGCCGCGACGTTCTCGTGACCCCGTCGACGTCGAGGACCCGACCGTTTCCAGCGACCCCCGGCTGACGTGACAGCATCATCGACGAGATGACTCGATTCGATGACGCGTTCGGCCCACTTGCAGTAGCGACCCGCAGTGGTTGCGAGGAGTCGCTTTACCACGGAGCGGCGGTAGCGCTCGGAGCCGACGGATCGATCGTCGCATCGGTCGGGGACCCGCACCTCCCGGTGTATCCACGGTCGGCGCTCAAGCCGTTGCAGGCGACGGCGATGGCCGAACTCGGGCTGGCGCTGCCCGACGATCTGATGGCGATCGTGTGCGCCAGCCACGACGGGTGCAGCGTCCACATCGAGGCGGTGCGACGGGTGCTCGCCACGTTCGACCTCGACGAATCCGATCTACGCAACACGCCGTCTCATCCGTACAACGCCGATGCGCGCGACGCTGCTGTCCGTGCTGGTGAGCCGGCAACCGCGTTGGCACAGAACTGCTCTGGAAAGCATGCCGGCATGCTCGCCACGTGCCGGATCAACGGATGGTCGATCGCCGACTATCTGGAACCCGGCCACGAACTGCAGCTCGCCATCACCAGGTCGATCGAGGCACACGGTGCTCCGGTGCACCACGTCGGAATCGACGGGTGCGGTGCGCCGACGCACGTGATCGGGCTCGTCGAACTGGCGCGGGCGTTCGCGTCGATCGCCAGCTCGTCGACCGGTGTGGCGGAAGCGATGACGGCGCGCCCCGACCTTGTCGCAGGTGATCGACGTGACACAACAGTGTGGATGCGGGCGACGCCGGGGCTCGTGGCCAAGGACGGAGCCGAGGGTGTGATGGCGGCAGCGCTCCCGGACGGCCGCTCCTTCGCACTGAAGATCGCAGGTGGGTCCGACGAGGCGCGTCGGGCCGCGACGGTGGGAGCGTTGCGCGCCATCGGTGCCGACACCGGAGGCGCATTCGACGCCGCCTTCGCCGCCACGCGGCCGATCGTGCGCGGCCACGGTCACGAGGTGGGCAGCGTGGACCCGCTGCCCTGGGTGTCATGGAATTCCTGACGCTCGACCCGTCGACGTTCACCTACGGAGTGGCGGCCCGGTTGGCTCCGCTCGTGAGCCGCGTGATCGCCGAGAACCCGTCGAAGTTCACCTATCACGGCACCGGCACCTACATCGTCGGCGGCGACGACGTCGTGGTGATCGATCCGGGCCCGATCGTGGACAGCCATCGGGACGCACTGCACGCCGCCCTCGCCGGCCGCACCGTTCGAGCGATCCTGATCACCCACTGCCACTCCGACCATTCGCCGCTCGCCGCCTGGCTCGCTGCCGAGTCCGGCGCTCCGACCGTCGGGTTCGGGCCGCACGGCGACGACGAGTGGGACATCGGAGACGACCCGGTCGAATTGAAGCTTCCCGAACCCGACCCGCAGACGGGATCGGCGGGTGACGCGGCGCCCGCTTCGACTGCCCCCGCTCCGGTCGAGGAGTCGATCGACCGCGCCTTCACACCTGACGTGGTCGTGCGGTCCGGCGACGACGTAGCTGACGCCGACGGGTGGACGATGCGGGCCGTGCACACGCCCGGCCACACGTCGAACCACGTCTGCTACGCCCTCGACGACGGCGTGACCCGGACGCTGTTCACCGGTGATCACGTGATGGGCTGGAGCACCACGGTCGTGTCGCCACCGGATGGCGACATGTCGGCCTACATCGAGTCTCTGCGGCTCGTCGCCGGACGTGACGATGACGTGCTCGTGCCGACGCACGGTCCGCCGATCGATCGGCCACGCGAGTTCGTCGACGGGTTGATCGCTCATCGTCTCGACCGCGAACAGCAGGTGCTCGCCGCGGTTCGTGACGGGTGTGATTCGGTGTCACAGATCGTGTTGCGCCTGTACACGGATGTGGATCCGCGCCTGCACCAGCCGGCGGCGCGCAGTGTGCTCGCCCATCTCGCCAAGCTCGTCGACGACGGCCGAGCGGTCGCCGCCTCCGGCGGGCGCCCGAGGCTCGACAGCGTCTTCGCTGCCGTGTGACGTCGTTCCCGTGTGAGCGAGCGGGCACGGGCGTGACAAGATCCGCGGATGCGGATTGGATCAGTACGTCGTCTGGGGTTCGTCGCGGTCGCGATCGTCGCAGTCGTATCGGCATGCAGCGGATCCGACGACGCCGCTTCGGACAGGTCGGACCCGGCAGTGACAGAACTCGCTCCGGACGACAGCGCTCCCGTGGTGACCGAACCGGCTTCCACGGAACCGGCGCCCACCGAGCCGACCCCCACGGACGCACCTCCCACCGAGCCGGAGGCGACCGACCCGTCGCCGACCGACAGCGCTGCCGGCTCGGTAGCGCTCGACCAGTGGACGGCCGTCGACCCGGGAGAGGACTGCATGTGCATGGATGGCAGCCCGTTCGAACTCTGGGATCGTCCGGCCGATCCGACCAAGGTCGTGCTGTACTTCGAGGGCGGCGGCGCCTGCTTCAGCGCTGAGACCTGCGACTTCGAGGACTCGACGGCCACGGTCAACCTCGATCTCGGCAGTCCACCGGCGGGTCGCGGCGGGATCTTCGATCAGGCGAACCCCGAGAACCCACTCGCCGACTATTCCGTGGTGTACGTGCCCTACTGCAGCGGTGATGTGCACATCGGGAACAAGACGACGGAGTACTCGGAGGACCTGACCGTGGTCCACAACGGCTACGTCAACGCAACAGCCGGGCTCGAGTACATGCTCGAGGCGTACCCCGATGTCGACGACCTCGTGGTGGCGGGTGCGAGCGCCGGCGCTGTGCCGACGCCACTGTTCGCGGCGTTGGCGGCCGATGAGGTCCCCGACGCGAAGGTGACGACGCTGGGCGACAGCGCGGGCGCCTATCCCGACGTGCCCGGGGTGAACGCATCGATCGGTGCCGGGATGTGGGGGACCGACACCGTCGGTCCGGACTGGGCCGGTTACGCGGAGCTCACGCCCGAGCAGCGGAGCATCCCGGGGCTCTACGTCCAGGCGATGCAGCACAACCCGAACATCACGTACGCCCGCTTCGACTTCGCGTTCGACGACGTGCAGTCGTTCTTCGGCGGCATCGCAGGATTCAGCGCCGACCAGTTGGTCACGCTGATCGACCAGACCGCAGCACAAGCCGAGTCGTCGGGTGTCCCGCTCGCCACGTACGTCGCTCCCGGTACGACACACACGATCATCGCCGGCGATCAGTTCTACGAGATGGAAGTCGAGGGCGTACGACTCGTCGACTGGTTCACGGCGGTACTGCGAGGTGAGGCGCCAGCCGACGTCCGCTGCGTCGACTGCGAGCCACCGACCTAGCGGTCCCACCACGTCGAAGCCCGCCGGTGGCCTGCACGACCGACCTCGTCGTCGGGTCAGACACCGTCGGCAGCGGCGGCCGCCTCGGCTGACTCCTCGTTGTCGGCAGCTGCCGACGCGTCGGCGCGGAGTTGCTCGAACACTGCCGGTGGTTCGCGCCACGGATCGGGCAGCGTCCCGTTCCGGGCGGCCTCGATGGTCCGCCAGACCCGCTCGGGCGTGCACGGCAGATCGATGTGTCGGACCCCGAGGTGCGCGAGCGCATCGATCACGGCGTTCTGCACCGCGGGAGTCGAGCCGATGGTGGCGGCCTCGCCGATGCCCTTCGCCCCGAGTGGGTTCAATGGGGTCGGTGTCTCCGTCGAGTGCACTTCGAACGAGGGCAGCTCCGCCGCCGACGGCATGGCGTATTCCGCAAGGTTCGACGTGATCGGATTGGCGTCGCTGTCGTAGATGATCTCTTCGTAGAGGGCCTGCCCGACACCGGCTGCGATGCCGCCGTGCTGCTGCCCCTCGACGAGCAACGGGTTGAGCACCGTGCCACAGTCGTCGACCGCGACGTGGCGTACGAGGCGCACCTTGCCGGTGTCGGTGTCGACCTCGACGACCGCGATGTGCGCTCCGAACGGGAACGTGGCGCCGTCCTGGTGGAAGTCGAACTCGCCCGTCAGTGCGGTGCCCTCGTCCGCAGCGCGGCCGGCCAGTTCGGCCCACGTGAGGGCTTGCGCCGGCACGCCCGCGACGCCGACCGTGCCGGTGGCCGTGTCGACGACGATGTCGGCGACGTCGGCTTCGAGGAGCCGGGCGGCCAACTCCTTGGCCGAGCTGACCATCGCCTCGGTTGCACCGTGGACCGCCGAGCCGCCCAGTTGGAGCGATCGTGAACCGCCGGTGCCGCCACCCGTTCGGACCCGGTCGGTGTCGCCATCGACGAGTGTGATCCGATCGATCGGGATGCCGGTCTGATCGGAGACCAACATCGCATAAGCGGTCTGATGGCCCTGACCGTGGTTCAGGGTGCCGGCGAAGATCGTCGCCGAGCCGTCGGCGTGCACCTCGAGTGCCCCGAACTCATCGGCGCCGCCACCGGCGGTGATCTCGACGTATGCCGCGACGCCGATGCCGAGCAGCACATGGTCGCCGGCATCCCGCCGTCGTTGTTGCTCGACGCGGAGTTGTTCGTAACCGGCCAGTTCGGCAGCACGATCGAGCGGCAGCCAGTACATGCCGTTGTCGTAGGTGTTGCCAGTGATGGTCGTGAACGGGAAGACGTCATCGGCGAGGAAGTTCTTCTTGCGGATCTCGATCGGGTCGATGCCGAGTTCGAGGGCCGCCTGGTCGACGGCTCGCTCGAGCAAGGCGGTCGCTTCCGGTCGTCCCGCTCCGCGGTACGCACCCATCGGTGTGGTGTTGGTCGCAGCGACCACCAGGTCGAATTCGATCGTGCCGAAGTCGTACGTGCCCTGTGACATGCGGCGCGTGCCGCCGGGTAGGTAGGCGCCGATGGTCGGGTAGCCGCCTGCGTCGCCGACGAGACGCACCCGCAGGCCGGTGAACCTCCCCTCGGACGTGCACCCCAGTTCGACGTACTGCACCTGGCCACGGCTGTGGGGGAGTGCTTTCATGTCGTCGCTGCGTGGCGGCACCCACTGGACCGGCCGGCCGGTGAGCCGGCTCGCTGCGGCGACGACCGAGTATTCCGCGTGGATGCCGGCCTTGCCCCCGAACCCTCCGCCGACCTGGGCGGTGATCACCCGGATGTCGGCCTTGTCGATGGCGAGCGCCGACGCCAGTTGCCCGTGGAGCCCGTGCGGCATCTGCGTGGATGCCCAGAACGTCAACCGTCCGTCGGCATCGACTTCGGCAGCACAGCAGTCGGGCTCCATCGGCACGACGGCGATGCGCTGGTTGACGAAGCGTCCGCGCATGACGTGGTCGGCACCGGCCAAACCGTCGACGACGGGGTCGAGATGAACCTGCGCGACGTTCGATCCGTGTGCGTCGAACAGGATCGGCGCATCGGCGGCGAGCGCGTCTTCGGAGTCCGTCACGGCGGGCAGGGCATCGATGTCGGCCCAGATCATCTCGGCTGCGTCCTCGCCCTGTTCGGGCGTCTCGGCGAGGACCACCGCGATCGGTTCACCGACGAATCGAACCTTTCCGTCGGCGAGTGGTGGCCGGATGAAGTCGGGATGGACGGGCACGAACCCGTGATGCGGTGCGACGCCGAGGTTGTCGGCGGTGAGGATCGCGACGACACCCGGCATGTCGGCCGCTTCGTCGATGTTGATCAGGTTGACGGTGCCGTGGGCGACGTCGGATCGGACGAACACGGCATGCAGCCGGTCGACCAGTGGTAGGTCGGCGAGATACTTCTGCGATCCGGTGAGCAACCCGGGGTCTTCGGTGCGGGTCACGCGAGTACCGAGGATCGACCCCGGTCGAGGCATTGCAGCGGGAGCAGCGTCGGTGACGGTCATCGGGAGCGAACCTACCCCAGCCGATCGACCCGCCGTTCTGCTCAGGTGCGCACGACGAGGATGGGATCGCTGCCGGCGTCGGACCAAGGAGCGCCGTCGGCCGGCGCTTCGTCGCCGGCGAGGCACCCTTGTGCGGCGCCGACGCGCCACAGGCCTTCGAGGTCGCCGTTGCGGAACGTGTTGACCGCCGTGGCGAACGCGTACATGAGCTGGCTGCTGTCACCCACGTGATCGAGGCCGACCATGTGGGCGATCTCGTGCATGAACGTCGCGCGCAGCTTCTCGAGCGACACGATGCCGTCCACGTCGGCGAGTGCGAAGCCACTTTCGACACGCCCGCTCGTGGTGCTGAAGCTGCCACCTCCGACACCGATCGTGCCGCCGGCGAGCACCGGGGTCGCGAACTGGTCCGAGAAACCGAAGATCGCGTCGGCGCCCTGGGGCACATCGAAGTCGAGACCGGCCGATGTCGGTCCGCCGTAGACGAAGTCCAGCCCCGTTGCGTTCTCGACTTCGGCGATGGCGAGATTCATCTGGTCGACCATCGCCTGGTCGGCCCGGTCGGCGTTGACGACGTACACGATCGGTGCGCACGGGTTCCACCGTCCGTAGCGCCCGGTTCCGTCCTGGAAGTCGTAGAGGAACGCGTGCGGGCCGAAGCTCGGCGGTGCCGGCGGTGCCGTCGTCGTCACCGGTGGGATCGCCGTGTTGATCGTGATCGGCGCCGGTCCGGGCGCGGGCGGTGGCGCCCCTGTGGTCCAGTAGCCCAGCAGGTCGACGAGCAGGTCGTTGCCGCCGAAGCTGAAGTAACTGGCCGCCCCCCCGTTCAATGCGGTGATGGCGTGGTTCGCCACCGTTCGACCGGCCGCCATGAAGTTGAGTGTCGAGGTGGCAGGCAGGGGTGTGTTGGCAGGCCATCCGGTCACGTAGCCCGAATCCTGGGTTCGTGTCGCGGTGAGGTTGAGTGCCATGGCGAGCACCGAACCGGCCTCGGGCACGCCGCTGCGGCCGGCGATCGGGAGGGTCAGCGTTGCGTTGGAGTCGATCGGCCGACCCGAGCTGAACGGCCCGACCGATCGTGTGTCGAGCAGCCGGGCCGGTGGGAGGGCAACGTAGAGACCAGACGCGCTCTCGGCGTCGGCCGAGCCGGTGAAGTAGCCGGCGACGTCGACGATGACGTCGCCACCGGACTCGGAGAAGACGCTCACGACGCCGCCAGTCACCTGCGACATCACCTGGTTGGCGACCGTTTGGCCGGGGCCGGACGCATTCAGGTTCGACGCCGTCGGCATCGGAGTCGTGGCCGGCCAGATCGAGAAGTACCCCGCCGCCCCAGTGTTCGTCGCAGTCACGTTGAGCACGGCGGCAGAGGCACTGCCGGGCACCCCGAACGGCCTGAGGTCGACCGACAGCGACCCGCCGACCCCCAGAGTGCTGCCACGACGGGTGTCGATCGCTCGTCGTTGATCGACCGGCACGAAACGGCCCGTCGCCGAGGATGCGGCGCTCACGTACACGCCCTGCACGTCGACGATGAAGTCGGCGCTCGACGACGAGAAGAGCGAGATGAATCCGTCGGCACCGAGCGGAACCGTGACGAGATTGGCGACGTTCTGGCCCGGGAAGTCTGCGTTGAGCGACGAGACGGTCGGTTGCGCCGAGCCGGTGGGCCAGACCGTGACGAACCCGGCAGCCGCAGGGTCGACGATCGTGATGTTGACCACGACGGCCGACACCGACCCAGCTGCGACTCCGCTGGCGTTCGACACGGCCGGCGTCACCGGGGCCATCGAGAGCGAACCGTTGGTCGGGAGGCGCCGGCGGAACGGGTCGGTGCGGGTGTCGATCACCCGCGTCGGGCGGATCGGCGCGTAGCGGCTCGGAGATCCAAGTTCGGCGACGGCGGTCGTATCTGCGTCGCCCGGTCTGGCCGACCCCGGCGCGGACGCCTGGACGCTGCCGGAGTGCCCCTCGTGCTGGGTGGTCCCGACGTACGCGGCGAACGCGGCCGCCACCATGAGCCCAGCACCGATACGAACCCGCAGCGCGGAGCCCGCTCGGCGACGAGCGCTGTTGGTTGTCACGCAGTCACACTACGTGACCGTCCTGGCATGGGGTCGCCAGCTCCGACAGCTGTGATGACACGAGTGGCGCCGAATGTTCGACGAGGGTGCTTCGTCAGGATGTCGTGATGTTTGTGGATGGCTTCGTCTGGCTAGTCCGTGGCGAGATCGCACGGGCGGTCGACAACCGCGCCGATGGCGCGACGAGCCGAGGAGCAAGCCATGTCGAACATCGATGGACCACAGAAGATTCGTCAAGAGGTGTATGTCGATCCTGCGACGCCAGTCGCAGCCCCGGCCGCCGTGGTGCAGCCGGTCGTGACCGAGCAGGTTGTCGCGCCGCAGGTTGTCGCGCCGGCGCAGGTCGTTGCGCCGGCGCAGGCGGTGCGGACCGCGAGCATGCGTCGGTTCGCGCCCGACGCCATCATCGCCGCAGCCGTCGGCCTGGTACTGCTCGTCGTGGGTCTCCTCGCCATCGTGCGGGGCGGGTTCGACGGGCCGATGAACGACCCCGTCGTCGAGGTGCTCGGCGTCACGCACACCACCACGCTCGGCCTGATCGAGGCCGTGCTCGGGGCGTGCCTGCTCATCGCTGGCGCGTCAGCCTGGCGCGGCGGCGCTGTGTTCTTCGGCGCGGTGCTCGCCATCGGCGGGTTCATCGGTGCCGTGCAGACCGAATCGTTCCTCGAGTCGCTCGCGCTCGAGTCGAGTCACGCCTGGATCGCCGCGATCGCCGGCGCCGTCGTGGTGGCATCGGCGTTGCTGATGCCTCGCTACCTGACCCGTACCACCGAGGTCCGCGCAATCTGACCGTCCGCGCAATCTGACCGTCCGCGCAATCTGACCGTCCGCGCAATCTGACCGTCCGCGCAATCTGGCTTGGGTTGCTCCGCGTCGCCTGCCGAGGTCCGAACTTCGACGGCGAGCGGTCGCGGCTCGCTCCCGACCCCCATACGATGTCGGATCGTTGTCGGCGTCGCCTTTCCCGGAGGTCCACCGGCGCTGCCTCTCTAGCTCAATGGTAGAGCAGTGGACTTTTAATCCATTGGTTCAGGGTTCGAGCCCCTGGGGAGGCACACGAGCCACATGAAACGAGCCGCGGGTTTGCCGCGGCACGCGGTCTGAGTCGTCGCCGGACGGGGCGTTCGGGGAAGATGTCGATGTCAACACGGCCAACCGGCCATCGTCATCAGCCGTACACCCGGCACCCAAACTCCCAGCACCCGAACTCCCAGCACCCAAACTCCCAGCACGAGGTTCGTCCGCCATGTCGATTGCCATCACCGAAGACCATCGATCGCTCGCCGAGACCGTTCGCGACTTCGCCGAGAAGCGGAACCTGCGAGGGGCGGCCCGGGAGCGACTCGAGTCGCCGGCGGACACCCTGCCGGAGTTCTGGTCCGAAGTCGCCGAACTCGGCTGGCTCGGTCTGCACCTTCCCGAGGATGTCGGCGGGTCCGGCTACGGGATCGACGAGTTGGTCATCGTGGTCGAGGAACTTGCCCGTGCCGTCGCTCCCGGGCCGTTCGTTCCGACCGTGATCGCCAGCGCGACGATCGCGGCTGCCGGCGACGACGCCCTCCGGTCACGCCTGCTGCCGGGACTCGCCGACGGCTCGACCGTCGGTGCGGTGGCGCTGGGTGGTTCCGTCACCGTCTCGGACGGCTTGGCGTCGGGCGACGCGGGAGTGGTGCTTGGTGGCGGCGTCGCATCGCTGATCCTCGTGCCCACCGGCGATGACGTGGTCGTCGTTCAGGTGGCCGATGGTGGTGTCTCGATCGACTCGCCTCCGGCCCTCGACCCGACCCGGCCGAGCGCTCGGGTCACGCTCGACGGCGCGCCGGCCACGGTGATCGCGGGCGCGAATCGACTGCTCGTCGATCTGGCGCGGGTGATCCTGTCGGCTGACGCGGTCGGCGTGGCGCGTGAGTGCACGGAAATGGGGGCTGCGTACTCGAAGGTGCGCATCCAGTTCGGGCGTCCGATCGCCATGTACCAGGCGGTGAAACACCACTGCGCCAACATGGCCGTCGCCACCGAACTCGCCACCAGCGCCGTGTGGGACGCCGCCCGAGCGTCGGCCACGGGTGGCGATCAGCTCACGTATGCAGCGGCGGTTGCCGCCACATTGGCCGCACCCGCCGCCGATCTGTGCGCCAACCTGAACACCCAGGTGCACGGCGGCATCGCGATCACGTGGGAACACGACGCCCACCTCTACATGCGCCGCGCCACGACACTGCTGCACTATCTCTCAGCCGCTGAGGCAGCCGAGGAACTGACCGATCTGACGCGTCGCGGGGTTGCTCGCGAAAAGGCGGTCGAGCTCCCGCCCGAGGCCGAAGCGATCCGTGACGAAGTCCGCGCGTTCGCTCAGAGCATCAAGGACCTGCCGTCCGACGAGCAGCGCACCCGCCTCATCGAAACCGGTTATGTGATGCCCCACTGGCCGAAGCCCTACGGCCGGGCCGCCGGTGCGGTCGAACAACTCGTGATCGAGCAGGAGTTCGCCGACGCCGGCATCGTCCGTCCCGGCTATGGCATCACGGCGTGGAACATCCTCACCATCATCCAGTACGCCACTCAGGATCAGATCGATCGCTGGGTGCGTCCGGCACTGAACCAGGAGGTCATCTGGTGTCAGCTCTTCAGCGAGCCCGATGCCGGCTCCGACGCTGCCGGCGTCAAGACCAAGGCAACGCGCGTCGACGGCGGATGGCTCGTGAACGGTCAGAAGGTGTGGACCAGCGGCGCTCACGTCTCGGGGATGGGTTTCGCCACCGTGCGGACCAACCCTGACGTACCCAAGCACGATGGCATCACGATGATGGCCATGGACATGCACGCCACCGGTGTGGAGGTGCGCCCGCTCAAGATGACGTCCGGCAACTCCGAGTTCAACGAGGTGTTCTTCAGCGACGTGTTCGTGCCCGACGACGACGTGGTCGGTCCGGTCGACGGCGGTTGGACCGTGGCACGCGCAACGCTCGGTAACGAAAGTGTGAGCATCGGCGGTGGCGGAGGCGGCATGTCGATGCCGGGGCCCGCGCTCATCGCCCCGTTCGATGCGCACCCCGAACGCCTCGACGGAGGAGCGCCTCGAATCGGCCGCTACATCGCCGAACACCAGTCGATGGGGCTGCTCAACCTGCGGAGCGCGAACCGTGCGGTTGCCGGAGGCGAACCTGGTCCCGAAGGCGCCATGACCAAGCTGGTCCTGTCGGAGATCGGTCACGAAGCTGCGGCGATACTGACCGAACTCAACGGGCCCGACTCGTTGTTCATGGATGGTCCGGGTGGCATGAGCAACCTGCTCGTACTCATGCACCGCGGCATGTCGATCGCCGGTGGCACATCAGAGATCAAGCGCAACCAGATCGGCGAACGCATCCTCGGTCTTCCTCGCGACCCGTTGCTGAAGTAGCCAATCGTTCGAATCATCGGCGGAGCACGGTCCGGTCGTTCCCGCTCCGGTCCCCTCGGCCGCGGGTCGCTCCGTCCGTCGTCGCTCGGGCTACTGTCACCTCGGGTGCCCGCTGACGGCGGGTTCGGACGGGGGGACGAGGGTGAACGTCGCAGCAACGGGTTTGAGCGGACTCGACTCGTCGCGCACGGTCGTGCTCGCTGACGGCGACGTGCTCGTCCACGAGGGTGACGAAGCGGACGACGTCTATCTGCTCGTCTCCGGTGGTTTGGTGGCCACGACGTCGAGCGTCCACGGTGATGTGGTGGTCGGAACGATCGCTACGGGCGAGGTCGTGGGTGAGGTCACGGTGATCGCCGGTGGACGCCGGACGGCGACGTTGCGAGCCGCGGGCCCCTCGGCGGCGCTCGTGTTCAGCCGCCCCGACTTCGAACGATGGCTCACGGACAATCCGGAGGTGGCCGATTCGGTGTCGGCGCAAGCGCGCGAACGGATCGACCGGACGCACGTTGCCTCGATGGTGACCGATCTCCTCGGTGCGAACGACCCGTCGCTGATCCAGGACATCGTCGACAACGTCGAATGGCGACGGCTCGAGGCGGGGGAGGTGCTCTTCGAGGCTGGTGACCCGTCGGACTCCGCGTACTTCATCGTGGGTGGGCGGCTGATGGTGTCGAGCCGATCCTCGACAGGTGACGAGGAGCGGATCGGCGAGCTGGGACGCGGCGACGTCGTCGGGGAGCTTGGGCTGCTCGATGACGCCCCGCGCTCGGCCACCGTCCGTGCGGTCCGCGACTCGACCCTGGCGACGTTGCGCAGCGAGACGTTCGAGCAACTCGTCATGAAGTCGCCGGCGCTCATGCTGCACGTGGCTCGTGGGGTCATCTCCCGGCTCCGGGTGCAGCCGCGTCGGGCCGGCACCGCCTCTTCGATCACCGTCGCCGTCACCGCCGCGATCGACGCGGATGAACTGTCCGCATCGATTGCTGCCGCGATTGGCACCTTCGGTTCGGTGCGTCACCTGTCGAGTAGCAGGGTCGATCGCTACCTGAACAGGCAGGACATCTCCCAGGCAGACGCGGAGAACGTCGGCGTTCCGCGGCTGACCGAGTTCATGCACGAGGCTGATGTCGGCAGCGACCACGTGGTGCTGCAGGCGGACGCCACGGTGACCGGTTGGACGCGGCGCTCGCTGCGCCACGCCGACCGTGTGCTGCTGGTGGTGTCGGCACGTCCGGACAAAGCGGAACGTGCGCACGTGGCAGCGTTGCTCGCGGTGCTGCAGGACCTGCCACATGTCCGGCGGATGCTGGTGGTGCTCCACCCCGATGGGACGCAGCGTCCGAGGGGCACCTCGCGGCTGATGGTCGATTTCGCCGCGGATGAGGTCGTCCACCTCCGTGACGGATCGAGGGCGGACGTCGCTCGCGTCGCCCGACTGGCGAGCGGTCACGGCGTCGGGTTGGTGCTCAGCGGCGGCGGCGCCCGGGGCTTTGCCCACCTCGGAGCAATCCGTGCCCTCAGGGAATCAGGCGTGCCGATCGACTCGGTCGGGGGTTGCTCGATGGGCGCTCCGATCGCCGGTGGTGTAGCGCTCGATCTCGACGACGACGCCATGATCGATCTCGCAGAGCGGTCGTTCCGCAAGCTGCTCGACTACACCGTTCCCGTCGTGGCGCTGCTGAAGGGCGAGCGGATCAGCAAGAACATCGACGAGAGCTTCGGCGGGTGGGACATCGAAGACCTGTGGCTGCCGTACTACTGCGTGTCGACCAACCTGACCAGGTCGAGGCTCGAGGTACACCGGCGGGGCAGCGCCGCCCAGGCGATCCGGGCCAGCGTGGCGATCCCCGGTGTGCTCCCGCCCGTACCGGTGGATGGTGACCTGCTCGTCGACGGAGGCGTGCTCAACAACATGCCGGCCGAGACGATGCGCCTCGACTCGACGATCGGCACCGTGATCGCCGTCGACGTGGCGCCGCAGCAAGGGCCCCGCGCCCGGAGCGACTTCGGTACGTCGGTGTCCGGATTTCGGGCCCTGCGGTCGACGGTGCGGCGCGCACCGTCCGAGTACCCGAGCGTGTCGTCGGTGTTGTTGCGCAGCATGCTGACCGGAGCAGTCCACAACCAACAGCGGTCGTTGCGCGACGGTGTCGTCGATCTGCTGGTTCAGATGCATCTGCCGGGCGTCGGCCTGTTGGACTTCGAGCGTGTCCGCGAAGTCGCCGGTGTCGGCTACACCGACTCGGTGACGACGATCCGCGAGTGGGCGAACGCACAGGCGTGGATCGCCGAGGCGACATGATCCTGCTGACGCTGCGCGATCTGCGTTTCCGAGCGGTCCGTTTCGTCGTGGTCGTGCTGCTGGGTGCCGTGGTGTTCGCCTTGCTGTTCGTCATGACCGGTCTGGTCGAGCAGTTCAACATCGAGCCGTACGAAACGGTCGACGCGTTCGGTGCGTCGACATGGGTGCTCCCCGAGGGTGTGTCTGGACCGTTCACGGCGTCGTCGACCATGCCGGCAGACACCGTCGACGCTGTCTCTGGTGGCGAGGTCGCCGCGGTGGTGACGGCACGTTCGAGCATCACCGCAGGCTCGTACACCGACGAGGTGGTGCTCGCCGGCCACGAACGGGAAGGGCTCGGTTCCCCGCCGACCGTCGAGGGTCGTGCCGCGGCGGCGCCAGGCGAGGTGGCCGTTGACGAATCGATGGACATCGATGTCGGCGACGCTGTCGACATCGGTGGCATGGACTTCACCGTCGTCGGCCGAACCAGCGGAACGACGCTGCTCGCCGGTGTGCCGCTCGTGTTCATGGTTCTGGAGGACGCGCAGGATCTCGTGTTCCGCAGTCGCGATGTGATCAGCGCGGTACTCGTCGATGGCGAGCCGACGTCGATCCCGGCCGGCACCGTCGCCGTGTCGTCCGACGACGTCGCGCAGGACACGTTGAATCCGCTCGAGGGAGCGATCGCGTCGGTCGACTTCGTACGTCTCCTGCTGTGGGTGGTGGCCGCGGTGATCATCGGTTCGGTCGTGTACTTGTCCGCGCTCGAACGTCAGCGAGATTTCGCCGTGTTGAAGGCGATCGGCACGTCGAATCGGACCCTGCTGGCAAGCCTGGCGCTGCAGGCCGTGATCGTTGCGCTGGCGGCGGTCGCCATCGCGGCCTTCGTCCAGATCTTCCTCGCGCCGGCGTTTCCACTGAAGGTCAGCGTTCCGTCTCGGGCCTTCTGGCAGCTCCCGCTGTTCGCAGTCGTGATGGCGCTGCTCGCCGGGTTGGCTGGTATGCGTCGCGTCGCGCGATCGGACCCGGCGCTCGCGTTCGCCGGAGCAGGAGGCTGAGATGACCGAGCTGCAGGTTCGCGATCTCGTCGTCGAGTTCGTTCACGACGGGTACGCCGTCCGACCGCTGGACGGACTCTCGTTCGACGCCGCTCCGGGCGAACTCGTCGTGCTGCTCGGCCCGTCGGGCTGCGGCAAGACCACGCTGCTGTCATGCCTCGGCGGCATCCTCACCCCCACATCGGGATCGATCAAACTCGGCGACATCGATGTGACCGGGCTCGGTGTTCGCAAACTGGAGTCGTATCGGCGAGACCATGTCGGCTTCGTGTTCCAGGCCTTCAACCTGATCCCCTCGCTGTCGGCACGGGAGAACATCGCCGTGCCGATGGTGCTCACCGGCCACGACCGGAAGCAGTCGTACACACGGGCCGACGAACTGCTCGAGATCGTCGGGCTGACCGATCGGGCGCACCACCGGCCGGCGAAGCTGTCGGGAGGACAGCAACAGCGCATCGCCGTCGCGCGTGGACTCGGCAACGATCCGCCGCTGTTGCTCGCCGACGAGCCGACGGCGAACCTCGACCACATCCAGGCCGAGGCGATCATCCGCCTGCTGCAGCAGCTCCGCTCGCAGGGCCGCACGATCGTCGTGTCGACCCACGACGCGCGGCTCGTGCCGATCGCCGACAAGATCGTGAAGATGGTGCCCGACTCTGTCGACGTCGAGCATCCGACACGCACCGTCGAGTTCGCAGCGGGTGAGTCGGTGTTCGAGCAAGGTGAGGCATCCGACGTCGTCTATGTCGTCGACTCGGGCGAGGTCGACATCGTGCGCGTCCTCGCCGATGGGTCCGAGGAGTTCCTCAATCGGGTCGTTGCGGGGCAGTACTTCGGCGAACTCGGCCCGTTCCTCGGCTTCCCGCGCTCGGCGTCGGCGCGTGCCCACACCGATGTCGCGCTCACGGCGTACGCCGCCCGGGTGTTCCGCGAACGCGTCCTGCATCGGCCCTGAATCACGGCTTTCGGTCGGCCGCCCGGCGATTCTCACCCGGTTCGAGCTGCAGCATCGCAGGTTGCTGGCTACTGTCACGCCGTGCGGTATCTGCTCGCTTCCGATCTGCACTACTCGCTCCTGCAGCTCGACTGGATCGCTCAGCAGGCACCCGAATTCGACGCGGTCGTGCTCGCCGGCGACCACCTCGATGTCGGCGGCTACGTCGAACTCGGCGCGCAGATCGTGATGATCTCGGCGTACCTGGGGCATCTTGCCGACACCACGACCGTGATCGCCAACTCGGGGAACCACGACCTGTCGAGCCGGCGCGACCACGGTGAGAAGGCGGCCGTCTGGCTCGACGACATCGACCCGCGGGTGATCACCGACGGCGCATCGACGATGATCGGACCCGACCTGGTGTCGGTCTGTGCGTGGTGGGAAGGCGCCATCACCAAGGCCGAGGTGGAGCGCCAGCTCGACACCGATGCAGCTCGCCGACCCACCGACGGGGTCTGGATCTGGGTGTACCACTCACCTCCTGACGACTCTCCGACGTCATGGTCGGGCACGCGTCACTTCGGCGACGACGTGCTCAACGGGTTCATCGACAGGCACCGTCCCGATCTCGTGCTCGCCGGCCACGTGCACGAATCGCCGTTCCGGACCGACGGCTCGTGGAACGACCGGATCGGCGACACGCTCATCTTGAACGCCGGACGCCAGCTCGGTCAGGTCCCGGCGCACATCGTCATCGACACCGCCTTGGGCAACGTCGATTGGTGGAGCATCGAGGCCGCCGGGTCGATCCGCCTCTGACGATCTCGCCTCAGTACGGGCTGTCGGGTTCGCGTTCGGAGCCGGCGTCGACGTCGGGGCGGTGTGAGCCGAGCAGATCGTCGAGCACCTTCGGTACCAGTCCGAGGGTTCCGCTGTGCTGGTCGAACTGGCGGTACACGTCGTCGATGTAGGAGGTGACTCGCGACAACCGACGGGCGAGCACCTGGGCGATGAAACGAGCGAACTCGGGGTTCTGATCGAACAGCCGCTCCGCATCGTCGACGCGGTGGACGATCGATCGTTCTGCCGCAATCACCGTTGCTGATGCCGGCGTACCGAGCAGCAGCGCGATCTCACCGACGATGCTGCCGGCGTCGGCATAGCGGGCCAGCACGTGGCCGTCGCGTTCGACGCGGAGTGCGCCCGACTCCAGGACGAACACGGGGTGGTGCAGGCCACCGATCTCGATCAGTGTCTCACCGGTTTCGTAGGTCACGCGCGGCTCGGACTCGACGAGTCGGAGCAGGTCGTCGGCGTTCACCGGCGCAGAGTATCGGTCGCGGATTCGGCGTGCTCGGTCACGTCCGGTGCTCCGAGCCCTCGCTCAGATGCCGAACGATGCGACCTTCACCGCAGCGATGTCGTCGTCGTTGCCGAGCAACTCGACGTCCGACCGTTCCTGCCGGCCGTAGACGAACAGGACCAGCTCGCCGATCGGCCCCCGCACCGTGACCGACGGGACCGCTTTGTTCGCGACGATCGGGGTCGCCGGCACGGACCCACCGTCGGTCGGCTCCAACACGATGCCGACCTTCGAGGATTTCGTCAGCGGTCGCGCCATGCGTGCCGCCACCTTCACCAACGCAGCGTTCAGGTCGTCGTCGAGATCGCGGGCGGTCCAGTCGTCCCCGGCGCGGCGCACATCCTCGTGGTGGACGTAGAACTCGACCGTGTTCGCCAGTGCATCGATGGCGGCGATGCTCGTCGGGGACCACCGTGGCGGACCCGAGCGGACCTTCGCCACGAGTTCCGTCCATTCGGTCTGCGCGATCGAGTTCTGTACCTTTTCGCCGTAGCCCGCGAGCTTGCCGATCAGGATGCCGGCCGCGCCGTCGGGGCGTCGTTCGCGCATCACGAGGTGAGCCGCGAGATCGCGGGTCGTCCACGCACCGCAGAGTGTCGGGGCGTCGGGGCCGACTTCCACGAAGAGGTCGGACAGCGCCTCGCGCTCGCGTCGCGCTGGTGCCGATCCTGTCGTCTTGGCCATGGCGCGACCGTACAACGCAGTGGTCCATGGCGTCGGCTCCGCTCCTGCACCGCGATCTCAACTCCGATGAAACCCTGGTGAAACACGCGTGACGCACTGTTGTCCTGATGTCCGAGACCATCGTGCTCCAGTTGGCCAACCACACGGTGATCGTCGAGGGCAGCACACTGATCGTCGACGCCGGCGCCGCCACTCGCCTCCCCGAACGTGAGCGGGTCTTGCTGGAGGCCTTGGCCGAGCGCCCTGGCGCCGTCGTGTCCAAGCGTGCGCTCCTGCGCCGAGTCTGGGGGCCCGGCGAGAGCGACGAGCACGTGGTCGAGGTGACGATGGCCCGTCTCCGCCAGCGTCTCGGAGTCGCGGGAAGCGGAATCGAGACGGTGATCAGGCGGGGATACCGATTGAACGTCTGAGCGGGTGCAATCACGACACGTTCGACCGCGGGTCGGTGTGTGGACGAGACTGTGATGATGACGTTCCGGCATCTCCTCGTCACCGATGGCGACATCACCACCGTCACCCTCGATCGTCCGGAGAAGCGAAACGCGCTGGCGCTCGACGTGATGGTGGAGCTGACCGACGCGCTTCGCGAGATCGGGACGTCCGGCGCGCTCGGCGTGGTCATCGCCGCCAACGGGCCGGTGTTCTCCGCCGGGCACAACTTCGGTGACATGGCCGGCGCGACTCTCGACGACGCGCGGCACCTGTTCGAGGTGTGCACGGACATGATGGACACGATCCAGTCGATTCCGCAGCCGGTCATCGCCCGGGTGCACGCACTGGCGACGGCAGCCGGGTGTCAGCTGGTGGCCAGCTGCGATCTGGCGATTGCCGCCGAGTCGGCAGGGTTCGCGATCCCCGGGGGCAAGGGTGGCCTATTCTGCCATACGCCGCTCGTCGCGGTGGCTCGCAACGTCGGCCGCAAACGGGCGTTGGAGATGGCGTTGACCGGCGACCCCATCGATGCCGCGACCGCGGCCGAGTGGGGGTTGATCAACCGGGCCGTCCCCGACGACGAACTCGACGCTGCTGTCGCCGATCTCATCGGACGGGCGACCAGGGGCAGCGTGTTGTCGAAAGCGCTGGGCAAGCGGAGCTTCTACGAGCAGATCGGCCTCGACCAGCCGCAGGCGTACGAGATCGCGATCGAAGCCATGGCGAACGCTGCGATGATCGACGACGCGCAGGAGGGTTTCTCGGCGTTCCTCCAGAAACGGCACCCGAACTTCACGCAACGGCCGTCGGTGTCCTGACCGGCCGACGCGCCGGTCGAGGACGCATTCATGCCGCGACGGCGCGCCTGATGTTGGCGACTGCTCGATCACGGCGGTTGCGGATCGTCCGTGGCGTCACCCCCTGCTTCGCCGCGAGCTGACTGGCCGTGCCGACCTGGACCAGGTCGCGCACGAATTGGAGATCCCTCGCTGGTACCCCACGAGTCCGCGCCAGCCGCACGACGTCGGCGAGCTGCTCGAGGGCCGTCGCGCCGAAGGCCGGAGCGTCGCGCCGGACGAAGTGCTCGACCGGCATGACCTCTTCGCTCGCGGAGCGCCGCCGCTCGGTTGCCGGAACGCCTGGAACGTGGCGTCGGAGATGAGGCTCGACGCGACGTGTCGGGAACGCGAGGTGACGTCGTACTGGCGGATCGCGATCCACGCCGCCGCAACGACGAGTTCGGCGGGGTCGATGTCGTCGCGCCGGCTCCGGTATCGGGCTGCGTGAGCGATCAGACCGGGAAGGAGGCGCTGGATCACGACCCGCCCGGCGAGCTGATCGTGTTGGGCAAGCACCACGAGGTGAAGGAGGGCGGCATCGGCAACCGAGGCGTCGTTCGCCGAACTCGAGCTCCTTCTCGCTGTGCCCGTGGCCTCGACGATCTGGTCGAGGTCGGTGAGGTCCTCGAGCGTCGTGGCGAGGAGACCCTCGGCCAGACGATCGCGCCACGTTCGAGCGTGGACGAGGTCGGCGGGTCGCCGACGAAGGTGTTCCCAATCGCGACTCAGCTGGCTGGCGAAGCGATGTGTCTGCGGTGGTCGGTTCATGTCGGCATGATCTCGATGCACCCTCACCGACCGCCTCACAGACCTCGTGCAGCAGCTGTCCGGCACCTCACAGCGTGACCCGCCAGGCCAGCGGACGGGATCCCCGACGGTTCACAACCCCTGGTCACAGCCATGATTCTCCGCGTCGGTCCGCAATCGCCGGTTTCTTCCGCTTCTCGCCCCGGCAGACCCACATTCATGTGTGAGCACGCCATCGATCCAGCCCTTCGACATCGTCGACGCGTCAGGCCGGCGTCGCCGCGTCCACCCCGCCGGTCCGTCGGACACCGTCGCTGATCTCGCGGCGGCGCTCGGTTACCGGCACCAGCCGATCATCACGATCGGCGGGATGGCGGTGGCGGCCGGACACATGTTGACCTCGGTCGACGAGCTTGTCGAAGGTGCGGAGGTCTCGTACCAGGGGCCCCTCGACCCATCCGGTTCCGATGTCGTACCGTTCTCGATGGACGCGAGCAACGGCCTCGAGTTCGCGGTCGTCACCGGTCCTTGCTGTCGCTCGTGGACGCCGTTGCCGATTGGTCGCCACGGAATCGGGCGGTCACCCCACGCGACCGTCCGGCTCCTCGACGATCTGGTCGAACTCCATCACGCCATCGCGGACGTCGGCTCCGACGGAGCGATCACCGTGACGCAGCTCACCGGTCGCGTCCCGATCTCCGTGGGTCGTGCGTGTGACGCACCGAGCCCCGGTCGGACGACGAACTCGATCAGGTGGGACCCGTTGTCCCGGTCCGAGCGCATCCAGCCGGGGGACTCGCTCATCGTGGGGTCGAGCCGAATCGAGTTCCGTCGAATTCGATACGACGAAACCCGGCTCGACCACTGCGGAGGGACCGTGTCGTCGTGCCCCGGCGATCCCTGGCATCTCGAGGTTCGTCGAGGACCCGCCGAGAACCCACCTCCACCTCGTAAAGGAGTACCGCTGCCGGCCACCGAGCCGCGCCTCGACCTGCCGTCGGGCACCACGCTCGTCGGCGCGATCGTGGCAGTCCTCGGTGCACTGGTGATCGCCGGCCTGCTGCGGCAGGCCATGTTTGCCCTGTTCGCACTCGTCGGGGCCGTTGCCGCGACGGCGACGTGGGTCGTCGGAGCACTGGCGGTGCTGCGGCGGCGGAGGAGTGCTCGACGTGCGGCCGATCTCGACCGGCAGCGCTTCTCCACGGACATCGAGGCGTGGCATCGTGCTGCGCTCATTCATCACCGTGCTCGGAATCCCGATGTCGTCGAGGCGCTGGGTCAACTCGTGGGCGATCGGTCGAGTGTGTGGCATCGTCGCCTCGACGACACCGGTCTGGACGACACCGGTCTCGACGGCACCGGTCTCGACGGCGGGAGATCCGTCCCGGGAGCGCTCGACGTGGTCATCGGCCGGGGCTCGTGGCGGATCGCACCGGCGGTCGAATCCTCGGGGAGCGATGGGGACGTCGAGACGGATGTGACGGCAGTGCTCGAGGCGGCGTCGGTCCTGCACGACGTCGGGGTACCGATCCGACTGGCACCGGCGGACGTGCTCGCGATTCGGGGTGACACGGAACGCGTGCGGTCGCTCGTGCGGGCGATCGTCGTACAGATCGCCACGTGGTTCGGGCCGGCCGACGTCCGAGTCGTCGTCGTCGGTGATCCCGTGAGGTGGGACTGGGCGCGCTGGCTCCCGCATGTGAGGCCTCGTCAGGGGTGTGTCTCCGTCTTCGAAGCGAGTGAACTCGATCGACTCGGCGAACTCGCTGGCGACAGATCGGGGACGGACAGGCTGCGTGGGATCTCGACGATCCTGCTCATCGACGACCCTCGACTCCTCACGGTGCGAACGGGACCGCTGCGTCGGTTCATGGTGTCATCCGCTGCGGCGACGATCGTGGCGATCGAGCCGAACGCGACCGTGCCGAACGTGTGCCGTCGAACACTGGTTGTCTCCTCGAGTGGTCGCGGGACGTGGTCCGGCGAGCGGCCAGGAGCTGACGAATTCGAGCATGTGTGCCTCGCTGGGCTGGATGAGGCGACGGCCAGCCGTGCTGTTCGGGCGCTGGCGCCGCTGATCGACCCCGAGGACGGCGAGCGCTCGCTGGCCCTCATCCCCGATGCAGTGACCCTGGTCGAACTCGACGCTGCGGCGAACCACTCCGGTGCCGACGACATCGCCTCCCGCTGGATAGCAGCCGGATCTGACCCGGCGCTCCGGGCTCCGATCGGCGTCTCCGCGGACGGGGTCGTCGAAATCGACCTCGTCGCCGACGGCCCGCACGCGTTGGTGGCCGGTACGACCGGCGCCGGCAAGAGCGAACTGTTGCGGACCCTGGTCGTCAGCCTGGCGAGCCGGGTCGATCCCACCCACCTGAACTTCGTGTTGGTCGACTACAAGGGTGGGGCGACGTTCGATTCGTGTGTCGACCTTCCGCACACGGTCGGCATGGTGACCGACCTCGACGACGGGCTCGCCCAGCGAGCGCTCGTCAGCCTCGATGCCGAACTCGACCGTCGGGAACGCCTGCTGCGTTCGGTCCGTGCCGGCGATCTCACCGAATACCGTGCGCGGCCGGGCTGCGAGCCGATCGCCCGCCTCGTCGTGATCATCGACGAGTTCGCAACGCTGGCCCACGAGCTCCCGGACTTCCTCGCCGCACTCGTGGCGGTCGCTCAACGGGGTCGCAGCCTCGGCGTGCACATGATCCTCGCCACCCAGCGTCCAGCGGGTGTCGTCACCGACGACATCCGGGCGAACACCGACCTGCGCATAGCGCTGCGCGTGAACGACGCGACGGAGGCTCGCGATGTCGTGGGCGACGACCTGCCTGCGGCGTTCGCGAAGTCGACACCCGGGCGAGCGATGTTGCGGCTCGCAGGTGACGATCGGATCGTGTTCCAGGCGGCGTGCTGTACCGGGTCGGTGTCCCGCACGACCGGTCGGCTGTACGTGACCGATCAGGACGGACCGGCCTCGTCCTGTCCGGTCGAAGGGTTCAGCGGCGGCCCCACGGAATTGTCAGCAGCCGTCGACGCGATCCGTCGTGCCACGGTGGAGATGTCGATCCCCACGCCACGCCGTCCCTGGCTCGACCCACTCGGCGCGATGGTCGGCCACGAGATGGTCGACCTCGTCGTCGCCGCTCAACGGTCGAGCGACGGGGAGTCGCCATCGGGGCCTCCCCCCGCCCATGATGCCGTCGGCGTCATCGACGATCCGGTCAACCAGCGTCGTCTTCCGCTGAGGTGGGATCGCGCGAGCGGCAATCTGCTGATCCTCGGATCGTTGGGTTCCGGCCGGACCTCGACGACGGTGTCGCTCGTCGCCGCGCTGTGCCGAGCGGCGACTCCCGACCGATGCCACGTGTACGTGATCGACGGGCTCGGCGATCGGTTGCTCGACAGCCTCGCGTCCGTCGCCCATTGTGGTGCGGTCGTCAGGGTCAGCGAAGGCGAGCGCGTCGACCGCCTGCTGCGGCGACTCGCAGACGAGATCGACCGGCGCTCGACCATGTCTGCTGACCCGGCGCACGACGCCGGCATCGTCCTGGTCGTCGATGGGTTCGGCGAGCTGCGCCGCTCGCTCGACACGGTCGAGCGCCTGCCGACCCTTGCGATACTCGACCGGATCCTCGATGCCGGCCCGGCGGTCGGTGTCATGTCGTGTCTCACGGTCGATGGCGGTGCGCCCACCACGTCGGTGTCCGCCGCGGAGCGCTGGATCCTGCGCCTCGACGACCCGACGACAGCCCGGGCGGCGGGTCTTCGTGGTCCGCTCGCGACCGGGGGTCATCCGGGCCGGCTCCGTGTGGCGTCGACTGGGCTCGAGGCGCAGGTCGCCCTCGGAGCGGCAGGTTTGGCCGAACTGCCGTCGCGTCCACATCCGTCCGGCCCGCCCGAGTTGGTGGTGCTGCCGCCCGACGTCGACCCCGGGACGCTGATTGGAAGCTGCGTCGAGTCCGACGGAGGGCGATGCGTGCGGAACCTCGTGATCGCGCTCGGCAGCGACGATCTGGCGCCGACACCGCTCCGGGTTCCCGACGGTGATCACATCTTCATCGGCGGCGGCGCACGCACGGGGATGTCCACGACGCTCCACAATCTGGGAGTGGCGTGGGTGGCCTGCCAGCCCGATGCATCGATCCATCGTTGGAATGGATCGGTGGTCGACCTGCGGGCTCGGCTCGACCAGGATCGAGCGGGCTGCGCGACGTTGGTGGTCGTCGACAACGCCGACCGCGTGCACGATGTCGACGGGCTGTTCGCTGCGATCATCCGAGGGGACCACCCCCACGTGACCCTCGCGGTCGCGGCGCGGGTCGACGCGGTTCGCTCGGCGTACGGACACTGGACGCGAGACGTCACCCGGGGTCGGTGCGGCTTCATCATGACGGGTCCTGGTGAGATCGACGGCGATCTCCTGGGTGTCGTGCTGCCGCGGCGGACGTCGATCCCGCACCGGCCCGGGCTCGCGTGGCTGATCGACGGGCGCGGCCATCGACTCGTCCAGGTCGCTGGCAGAATGCGGGCATGACCCGAATCGTCACCGTCGGAGGTGCCCAACTCGGCCCGATCCAGCGCGAGGACGATCGTGGCGTGGTCGTCGAGCGGCTGTCGGCGCTGCTGCGCGACGCTGCCTCTCAGGCGTGCGATCTCGTCGTGTTCCCGGAGTTGGCGCTGACGACGTTCTTCCCACGTTGGTATCTCGACGACATCACCGAGGCCGACCACTTCTACGAGACGTCGATGCCGAACGACGACACGCAACCGTTGTTCGATCTCGCCCGCGAACTCGAGATCGGCTTCTGTCTCGGCTACGCGCTCCTCGAGACCGACGACGACGGAACGCTGCATCGGTGGAACGTCCAGACCCTCGTCGAACGCGACGGTTCGATCGTCGGCACGTTCAAGAAGGTTCACATTCCCGGTCACGAATCGAACGAGCCCGGTCGGCCGTTCCAGCACCTCGAGCGGTACTACTTCGAGCCGTCGCCCGAGGGGTTCGGGGTGTGGGATGCGTTCGGTGGCCGGGTCGGCATGATGATCTGCAACGACCGCCGTTGGCCGGAGTCGTATCGGCTGATGGGGCTGCAGGGTGTGGAACTGATCCTGTGCGGCTACAACACGCCGCTGCACTACGCGCCCGACCCGAGCCAGGATCCGCTGCAGGGCTTCCACAACCAGCTCGTGATGTCGTCCGGGGCGTACCAGAACGGCACGTTCGTGGTCGGCGTCGCGAAGGGTGGTGTGGAGGAGGGCGTCGACTCGTTGGCCGAGACGTCGATCTTCGGGCCCTCCGGTGAGATCCTCGCTCGTGCCGAGACGGCCGGCGACGAGCTGATCGTCGCCGAGTGCGACCTCGACTGGTGCAAGCAGTACACCGGCACACTGTTCGACTTCGACCGCTACCGCCGCCCCGAGCTGTACGCCCCCCTCGCACACCCAAACCGACGTTTGTGACAAGGAATCCGAGGACCGGGTCTCCAACTTCTTGTCACAAACGAGGAATGACGGCGAAGAAGTGTTCACGCGGCTGTCACAGCGGGTGGTTTCGGCGGGCCACGGGTGTTTGACAAACTGTTAAGCGTGACCGAGATCATCGACGCGCCTCCAGCCCCGACCGACGCTGATGGGACGGAACCCGCCGAGCGTGTCGGCTTCGACGTGAACGGCACGGCGGTGACGGTGCGATCGAGTCATCCACATCTGCTCGCCGCCTTGCGTGAGGAGCTCGACATCACGTCGCCGAAGGACGGCTGCTCCCCGTCGGGGCAATGCGGTTGCTGCACGGTGATGATCGACGGCAAGGCCGTGGTGTCATGTCAGTACGACATCACCAAGGCCGACGGGAAGTCGATCGTCACGCTCGAGGGCGTCGACGAAGCCGAACGACGATGCTTCTCCGACGCGTTCGCCGCGTGCGGAGGACTGCAGTGCGGATTCTGCATCCCCGGCATCGTGATGCGGGCCAAGGCGCAGATCGACAAGAAGGGCACGTCGCTCACGAAGGCCGGCATGGCACCGCATCTCGGAGCTCACCTCTGTCGGTGCACCGGCTACGTGAAGATCCTCGACGCGATCGACGCCGTCGCCCACGGCCAGACGTTCGAACCGGCGCTGTCGGCCACGGTCGGTGGATCCGGGGCGAAATACGAAGCGGCGCCGCTGTCGATGGGCGAGCGCGACTACATCGACGACATCCGCATCCCCGGGATGTTGCACGCCGCGCTGCACCTGACCGATCATGCCCGTGCCGACATTCTGGCGATCGACGTCGAGGCGGCGCTCGCCGCTCCCGGCGTCTCTGCCGTGTTCACTGCGGATGATCTGCCCGGTGAGCTCCGGGTCGGGATCATCTACAAGGACTGGCCGGTGCTGATCCCCATCGGTGGGCGTACGTCGTATGCGGGCGACGTCGTGGCGATCGTGGTGGCCGACACCCGCGACCACGCGCGGGCGGCAGCGAAACTCGTCGAGGTCACCTACGACGTGCACGCGCCGAACACCGATCCGGTCGCCGCGCTGGCACCGGACGCGCCGATCTCGGTGTGGGGTACCGACTCGAACGTCTTGTCGACGAGCACGTACAAGCGCGGAGCCGACTTCGACGAGGCCTTCGCAGCGTGCGCGTACACCGTGTCCGAATCGTTCAGCACCCAGCGGATCGAGCACGCGTTCCTCGAACCCGAATCGACGCTGGCGGTGCCGATCGGGGAGGGTGAGGAACGCTCGCTGCACGTCTACTCCGGAGGCCAAGGCGTCTGGGACGACCGCGACGACATCGCCCGCGTGCTGGCGATCGACACGACCCGAGTGACCGTCGAACTGGTGTCGAACGGGGGAGCGTTCGGCGGCAAGGAGGACATGAGCAATCAGGCGCAGGCGTCGCTCGCCGCCTGGCTGCTCGACCGGCCGGTGAAGTGCACGCTCTCGCGCGAGGAGAGCCTGCGGATGCACGCCAAGCGGCATCCGATCGACTTCGAGTACCAGGCCGGCTGCGATGCCGAGGGCCGGCTCACTGCGTTGAGGGTGCGTGGAATCGGCGACTCCGGCGCGTACGCGAGTGTCGGCATGAAGGTGTTGGAGCGAGCGGCCGGCCATGCCTGCGGTGCCTACCGCTGGGAGGCGCTCGACATCGAGACCATCGCCGTTCGCACCAACAACCTGGTGTGCGGCGCGTTCCGAGGGTTCGGCGCGAACCAGGCCCAGTTCGCGCTCGAAGGAGTACTCGATCGCCTGGCGGCGCAGGTCGGGATCAGCGGATGGGAGATCCGCAAGCGCAACGTGATCCGGCCGGGTGACGAGTGGGGTCCGGGTCAGATCATGGACGACGGTTCGGCCGGCGCCGAGGCGTGCCTCGACGAGATCAAGGACGCATACGACGCGGCGGTGTCCGACGGCAAGGCGGTGGGACTCGGTCTCGGGCTGAAGAACTCCGGCCTCGGCAACGGATTCCGCGAGGTGTCGCGAGCGGTGGTCCACTTCCATCCCGACACCGCCGACGGTGCCGGCCGGGTCGAGGTCCGGCACGGCTGGACCGAGATGGGCCAGGGAGTGCACACCGTGGCCCTGCAGGTCGCCGCCGAGGCGTTGGCGATCGACCCGAACCGCATCGACGTGATCGTCGACACCACGCGCCAGCTCGGCTTCGGCCAAACCACCGGCTCACGCGGCACGCTCATGACGGCCGGTTCGGTGAGCGAGGCATGCGCTGCGGCTCTCCAGGCGGGCTGCGCTCCCGGCGTCGACTACGAAGGCGAGTACCTCGTCGACTGGACCCAGAAGCTCGGTGATCCCAACGTGGCGAACCCGACGATCCACTCGTGCTTCAGCTTCGCTGCGCAGATGGTGGTGATCGACCGGGAGACGGGTGGGATCGACAAAGTCGTCGCCGTGCACGACGTCGGCAAGGCCGTCAACCCCATGCTCGTCGAAGGTCAGATCGAAGGCAGCGTGCACATGGGTCTCGGCTACGCGTTGAGCGAGGACTTCCCGACCGACCCGGAGACCGGCTTTCCGACGAACATGACGTTGCGTTCGCTCGGCATCCTGCGTGCGAAGGACGTTCCCGAGATGGACGTCCGCATCGTCGAGGTGCCACAGCCCCGCTCGCCGTTCGGGATCAAGGGCGTTGGCGAAATCGGCCTCGTCCCCACCGCCCCTGCCGTGGCGGCTGCACTCCACGACCTCGACGGCGAATGGCGGAGCACCCTCCCCATGCGCCGAGGCGACCCCGAGTAGTCCGACCCGCCAGATGCACTGCCGGTCAGCGGCGTGTGGTGGGGGTTTGGCTTGCGATCACGTCGCGGAGGTTCAGCGGGGGAGCATGCCGTACGCGCGTGACGGCGTCAGCGTGAGCAGCAGCCGGCGATCGTCCACCATCGCTTGCCGGTACTCGTCCCAGTCGGGGTGCTCGCCGGCAACGGCCCGGTAGTACTCAACCAGCTGCTCGACGGTGTCGTCGTCGACGGCGGCCGACGGGGGAGTCAGCGTCGCGTTTGCTTCGATCACGACGTATGCGTAGAAGTCGTCGCGACTGACGTGGAGTGACACGCGCGGGTCGCGTCGCATGTTCGTCGTCTTGGCGCGGCCGTCGGTGATCGAGATCCGGATCGCTCCGTCATCGGCGAGGGCGTAGGAGATGTTGGACGACTGGGGCCGTCCGTCCGATTTCAGGGTGATCAGCACCCCGTGCTGGCGGTCACGGATGAAGTCGAGTGCGGAGGTCAATTCCATCGTTGCGACAACCGGATCGCTCCGGCCGATGTTCCCGACCGGCCGGGCTCGTTCAACCTGCGACGATCTTCCGGTCGACGGCGGAGGAGCGCGCCTTTTCGATCTTGGCCGTGGTCAGCTTCGGTCGGGCGAAGAGGAACAGCACGAAGTAGGCGACGCCGCCGATCAGCCATGGCATCCGCAGCGCCAACTCTCGCGTGGTGAAGTACTCCGTCACGACGACGATGACGCCGCCCAGCAATGAGCCGATCGGCATCATGCCCCATGCGAAGAACCGGTACACGCTGTTGACCCGACCGAGCAGATGGTCGGGAATGATCGACTGGCGCAGGCTCACCGTGATCACGTTCCACAGCGTGCCGACACCGACTTCGATGGCGAAGAGGAGCCACACGGCGGGCCACCACGACATCAACCCGACGGTGAACGTGGCGACTCCGCTGGTGATCAGCACGAGCCACAGCGAGGGCCCGGTGCCGATCCGCCTCGCGACCGACGCCGCGGTCCACCCACCGATGACGCCACCGACTGCGCCGCCGGTCATCAGGATGGCGAAGGCCGTCGGGCCGGTGTCGAGTACCTCCTGGGCGAACAGGACCAGGGCGGCGAACGTCATCATACCGATCGCGTTGAGGACCCCCAGGATGATCGCCATCGGACGGAGCAGCTCGTGCCCCCAGAGCCAGCGGAAGCCTTCGGAGAGCTCGGCGCGCCATGGCTTGCGCTCGACGACGTCGACCGCGGGATCGCGGAGAGCACGCGGAATCAGCGCGATCAGGGCGGCCGACACGGCGAACGTCGTTGCATCGGCGAAGAACGGCAGGCTGAACGAGACCGCGACCAGGACGGCCCCGAGTGGCGGCCCGACGAACGTGTTGGCGATCATCTCGGTGCTCCACATGCGGCCGTTGGCGCGTTCGAGCTGGTCGGCGTGGACGATCGATGGCATGAACGTCTGGGCCGAGTTGTCGTAGAGCACTTCGAAGGTCCCCATGCACAACGTCGCGAGGAGGATCACGAGATACAGGATCGTGTCGGTGGCGATGGGGATCGAAGAGTCGGACACCACGTCGGGACCGGGGAGCACACCCTGGCGCCCGAGCACTGCGAACGCGACAGCGACGGTGATGACCGTGCGGGCCACGTTCGACCAGACCATCAGGGTCCGCCGGTCGTAGCGGTCGGTCACGACACCGATCGGCAGCGTGAACACGAGCCACGGGAGTCGTTGCACGACACCGACCATCGCGATGAGGATCGGGTTCCGGGTCACCGCCGAGGCGAGCCAGGGGTAGGCGATGAGGCCGATGCCGTCGCCGAGGTTCGAAATCGTGCTGGCGCCGAACAGCTTGAAGTAGCTCGGCCCGAGCTTGTGGGTGGGAGCCGCAGCCGTCGTGTCCTGATCGCTGGTCGTCGGCGAGGTCACGGCGTCCTCGATTCGGGTGTCGGTTCGGGTGTCGGTTCGGGCGGAGGCTCGGGAAGCGTGGGGAGATCGGTGCCGTAGATCGCGGCGACGAAGCCGACCACGACGTCGCCACCGCGTGGCAGCATCGTGAACTCCTGAGCGAGCACCTCGATGCGGGCGAAGAACTCCTTGGCCCGCGCCGCGGGGATCCGTGCGTGGCGCAGTGTCGATTCCATCGTGTCCCGGCTCGATCCGGCTGACTCGGCGAGCGCCTGGGCCAGGAAGTTGACCGGCACTGCTCCATCGGGGAGCGACTGGTCACCGAAGACGATGGTCCGGCCGGTCCGGCCGTAGAACTTCTCCTCCATGGCGCGGACCTTGCGGGTTCGTACCACCTGGAGCATCCCGACACCGAGGAGCACATCGACGTGATACGCGACGGTCGATTTCGCCTTCCCGAGGGCCAGGGCCAGTTCGGTCACCGTGGCGGCGCGCTCCAGCACCAGGTCGAGAATGTGGCTCCGCACCGGGTCGACGATGGCGCGAAGCTTCTCGGGGGTGTCGGCGTCGACGGTCGGTGCCAGTTCGTAATCGGGGACCGTCGGCCGCTCGTCGTTCACGGCAACATTATGTCCGGTGGGTACCGGACGTTCAAGTAGAGCCGGACGTTTCAGTTCAAAGTCGCGAGCAAGGGTCCGGATGCGGCAGGTCAGCCGCTCTTGAGGCGGCCCCGCATGGCCGCGGTCGCGAGCCCGAAACTGACCACCATCAGCGCAGCGGACGCCGCAAGGCCCTGCAGCAGTGCCGTCGTGTCCCAGCCGACCGAGATCAGGCTGCGCAGACCCTCGAGGACGTACGTCACCGGGTTGTAGGTGGCCACGGTCGCCAGCCAGCCCGTCAGCGCGTCCTGCGGGAGGAAGCTCGTCGTGAGGAAGGCGAACGGGAAGAACAGGATGAAGCTCGCGTTCACCGCTGCTGGGTTACCGGTCTTGAGTGCGATCGCGTAGGGGAAGCCGGCGAACGCGAGGCCCCAGAAGCCGCCGTACAGGACGAACACGATCATGCCGGCGAGCCCGGTTTCGAAGCGGACACCGGTGACCAGACCGAGGATCAGCACCGGGATCGACAGCATGATGATCGACGCGACATCGGCGGCCATGAGCCCGAGCAGCAGCGCGGCCCGTCGGATGGGCGTCAGCAGGAGTCGATCGAAGTAGCCGCTCTGGATGTCGGTCACGAGCGCGCTCGCCCGCGAGATGCCGGTGACGGCGAAGATGATCGCGACCGGCAGCTGGAACGCCTTGAAGTCACCGACGGTCCCTGACTGCTCGGCGAAGTCCTGCAACGACCCGACGTTCACGATGTAGAAGAACACCGGCACGATCAGCGCCGGGATGAAGAACTCGGGCTCGCGAAACACGCCGCGGATCGCGCGATGCGCGACCGTCGTCAGGTCGTGTGCCATCGAGGATCGGCGTGCCAGCGGCTCGGGCGGGGTGACCGCTGGGCGATCGGTACGGACGGTGGTCTGATTGCTCATGATGCTGCGTTCTCCTGGGGGCCGGCGGAACTGATCGGGTGGTGGTCGGCCTCGGTTGTCCGATTCCGAGCGGTCGACTCGCCGTCGGACAGATGTGTGCCCGTCACCTGCAAGAAGACGTCGTCGAGCGTGGGGGTCCTCAACGTGAGGGTGCGTACGGGCACCCCGCATCCATCGAGGGCGACGGCGACGCCGGCGATCACGGCCGACCCGTGCGAGGCGGAGACGGAAACTTCCCGCCCGTGCACCTCGACGTTGTCGACACCGTCGATCGCTCGCAAGGCGTCGGCCGCGATCGTTGCATCGCCGTCGACCTCCGCCACGATCAGGTCGGTCCCGATGGCCCGCTTGAGGTCGACCGGCGTTCCCTCCGCTTCGATCCGCCCGCGGGCGATGATGCCGACACGGTCGGCCAGCTCATCGGCCTCTTCGAGATACTGTGTCGTGAGGAAGATCGTCATGCCGAGCGCCTCGTTGAGGCGCCGCACCTCGGCCCAGACCGCGGATCGGCTGGCCGGGTCGAGCCCGGTCGTCGGTTCGTCGAGGAACAGGATCTGCGGTTGGTGGATCAGCGACATCGCGAGGTCGAGCCGTCGTTTCATGCCTCCCGAGTACGACTCCACCCGATCGTCGATGGCCGTTCCGATGTCGACCAGGCCGATCACGTCGTCCATCCGGCGCTTGATGTCGGCGGACTTCAACCCGTACAGCCGACCTTGGAGGTCGAGCAGTTCGCGCCCGGTCTGTTTGCCATCGATCGACGAGTCCTGCAGCGCCACTCCGATCCGGAGACGGATCTGGTCGGCCTGGGAGGCGACGTCGAACCCACCGACGCTCGCCGTTCCCGACGTCGGTGTCAGCAGCGTGCAGAGCATCTTCATGGTCGTCGACTTGCCGGCCCCGTTCGGGCCGAGGAATCCGTAGATCTCGCCCTCGTCGACCACCAGGTCGATCCCGGCGACCGCCTCGTTGTCCTCGAAGGCCTTGCGCAGGTTGCGGGTTTGTATTGCGGTGCTCACATCGTTCCTATCGTTCGGTGGGGGGAGTGTCCGACGGCGGGTGTCGGACTCGTGTGTTCTTCCCGGTTCGCGGGCGGTTCATGCGCGACCGGGCCGGCGGCGTTCACTCGCGGCCGAGTTGCGCCTCGCCGGCAGCTTCGTGGTCGACGTCCTGGTCGGCGGTGAGCTCGATCGTCACCTTGACGAGGCCGCCGGTGAACGCGAACGGGCCGATGTGCCGGCCGGTGAGGTCGTAGTCGGCCACCGTCGTGCCGCGGTCGAGGCCGATGTCGAGGCCGGAGAACGAGATCAGCAGCCAGAAGATCTGGTCGGTCTCCATCGATCCCGCCGGCTCGCCGTCGATGAGGAGTGTCCCGACGCCGTGCGGGAACGGTCCGTCGCCCGGTGCTCGCGTCATCTGGAAGCCGAGCGTGTGCACTCCGCCGGTCGGTACCGGTCGATCGGAGCTCACCACCTGGTGGGTGCCGCCGATGTTCAGGTCGTGCACGAGCAAGCCGTCACGGATGAACAGCGAGTAGCCGCTGGTGGCGTCGCCGTGGGCGATGAGAACGCCCTCCGCGCCCTCGGTCGGGATCTCGGCATGAGCCGTCACGGTGTAGCTGCGGCTACGCAGGTCGGGTGCGACGTCGCTCGGGACGTGGCCCATCCCGGCCCAGAACGTGTAGTTGGTGCGGGCACCGTGGAAGCGCTCGGCGTTCTCGGCGAAGCGGTCACCGAATCGATCGTCGAGCGGGAGCACCTGATTCGCCTCGGCCTGCTGCCACCACAGGCGCTGCAGTTCGGCGAGCCGATCGGGTTGATCGGTGGCGAGGTCGTGGTTCTCGTTGAAGTCGTTGGCGAGGTCGTACAGCTCCCACACGTCGGCCTCGAACGGCGTGGTCGGCTGGTGGAAGGCGACCGCCTTGAAGCCGTCGTGCCAGATGCCGCGATGTCCGAACATCTCGAAGTACTGCGTCGTCTTGCCCGTCTCCACGTCGGGGTGGGCGAGGGTCGCTGCGAAGCTCACACCCTCCATCTCCGGGACCGGATCGATGCCGAGCAGTTCGAGCAACGTCGGGGCGAGGTCGGACGCGTGACAGAACTGGTGGCGGAGCCCGCCGTCGCCGGTGACCCGGCCGGGTGCTCGAACCAACAGGGGGTCGCGGATGCCTCCGCCGTGCGTGTTCTGCTTGTATCTCTTCAGCGGGGTGTTCGACGCCATCGCCCAGCCGAGCGGGAAGTTCGAGTGTGTGTCCGGTCCGCCGATGTCGTCGATGCGGGCGATCTTGTCCTCGATCGGTTCGGCGATCATGTTGAACGGGCCCATGGCGTTGACGAAGCCGAGCGGTCCACCCTCCTGGCTGGCGCCGTTGTCGGACATGAGCAACACAATGGTGTTGTCGAGGGTTCCCGACCGGTCGAGGAACTCGATCACCCGGGCGAGTTGCTGGTCGAAGTGCTCGAGCATCGCGCCGTAGGCACCGGCCAGGCGGGCGAACAACCGTCGTTCGTCGTCGGAGTGCTCGTCCCAGCCGCGCACGCCGAGATTGGGTGGCGGCAGCATCGTTCCCGCAGGCACGATGCCGAGTTCGATCTGGCGTGCGAGTCGATCGTCGCGGGTCTGGTCCCAGCCCTTGTCGAACCGCTCGGTGTACTTGTCGATGAGGTCACGCGGGGCCTGGTGCGGCGCATGACACGCACCGGGGGCGAGCATCAGGAACCACGGTGTGTCCGGGATCGCGCCCTCGTGACCGGCGAGGAAGCCGATCGCCTCGTCGACGAGGTCTTCCGTGAGGTGGTAGCCGGTGGAGTAGTCGCCGGGCGCCGTGACATGGGTGTTGTCGCGGACGACCTCGGGCGAGTACTGGTCGGTCTCCGCGTCGAGGAACCCGTAGTACCGGTCGAAGCCGCGGCCGAGCGGCCATCCGTCGAACGGGCCGGTCGGGCCGGTTTCGGTCAGCCGGGTGACGTGCCACTTGCCGACCATGTAGTTGCGGTAGCCGTGGGGGCGAAGCAGTTCAGCGATCGTCGGGATGTTCGCATCGATCTTGCCTCGATAGCCGGGAAAGCCGCTGTCGAAGTTCGACAGGCACCCCATCCCGACCGAGTGATGGTTGCGTCCGGTCAGCAACGCAGCGCGCGTCGTCGAGCACATCGCGGTCGTGTGGAAGCCGGTATAGCGCAGGCCTTCCGCTGCGAGTCGATCGATGGTCGGGGTGTCGATCTCCGATCCGTAGCAACCGAAATCCGCGAATCCGACGTCGTCGAGGAGCACCAGCAGCACGTTGGTCTTGCCCGCCGGTGGCACCGGAGGTGCCGGCCACCAAGCTGTCGAGTCCTTGATCGTCGTGCCGATCGTGCCACCGAACTGTTCCCCATCCATGGTCCCGGAACCTACCCACGCGATGAGCGAACGCACCGATAGTCGGGCGGTTCGCTCATCGCCTGCAGCGTGACATTGCCGGCGATGTGCGAACCGTGCGGATTCCGGCCGGGTCGGCACATTGCCTGCGTCAGGACTGGAGGTAGCCGTCGACGATGTGGACGCTGCGGTCGCAGTAGTGGGTGATCCGTTCGTCGTGAGTGACCACGATGGCGGCGATGCCGCGCGTCTTCATCTCCTGGCGGATGAGCTCCATCACCTGTTCGCCGAGGTGTGTGTCGAGGGCGGACGTCGGCTCGTCGAACAGCACCAACGCGGGGTCGTTCATCAGCGCCCGCCCGATCGCGACCCGCTGGCGTTGACCGCCGGACAACTGCGACGGCAGGTTCTTCGCTCGATCGGCCAGGCCGAGTTCCTCGAGCAGCTGGTCGGCACGCTCCCGGGCAGGTCCGCCGGTACGCCGGCCGAGTTCGTCGACCACCAGGAGGTTCTCGCGCGCGGTCAGGAACGGCACGAGGTTGACGGACTGGAACACGAAGCCCACCTTCTCCTGCCGGAACTTGGTGAGTTCCTTGGCGCTGTGACCCGAGATGTCCTCGCCGCCGACGACGATCGACCCGGACGTCGCGGACAGGATGCCTCCGGCGATCGAACAGAGCGTCGTCTTTCCCGACCCTGACGGGCCGACGAGCGCGATCATCTCGTCGCTCGTGAGGGTCAAGCTCGCGTCGGCGAGCGCGACGACCTCGGAGCCGTCGCCCAGCGTGTACACCTTGCGCACGTCGGTCAGCTCGAGGGCGGTGCCCGTGACGGTGGCGGTCGCAGCGTTCGTGTTGCTCATGACTCGATTCCGATCGTGAAGTCTCGGGACAGGGACCAGGCGGCACGGCTCACGAGCCGGTGCCGATCGCAGAGGCGGGGTCGACCCGAAGGACCCGCCGAAGTGAGAAGGAACAGCCGACGACCGCAGCGACCAGCAGCAGCACGATGCTGGTGATGATGCGGGATGCGCTGACGTCGAGAGGGATGGCGCCAGGCGGGATGATGGCGTCGAGTATCAGCACGAGTCCGGCAGCGATGACCCCTGCGACGAGCGTTACCACCGTTGCCTGCGCAACGAGGCCGAGGAAGATGGTCCGACTCATCGCTCCGAGCGCCTTGAGCACTCCGTAGAGACTCGTCCGCTCGACGGTGAGCAGTGCGAAGAACAACGCGATGACCACCAGCGCAATGACGACGGTGACGCCGATGATCTGGTTGAACACGCCTTGCTGTTCTTCGACACCAGGGATCGCCTTCACGGCCTCGGGCACGGTGAACGATTCGGTGGCGTCCTCAGTGGTGGCGTCGATGTCGGCGGCGATCGCCGCCGGATCCGCATCGCCCACGACGATGAGCGCCTGGAACACGCCGTCGGCCAGCTGCGCGTCAGGACGGTTGTCGGCAAGCACGGATCGCCATGTTGCCGGCGACGCCCACAGGCTTCCTTGACCGTTGAACGTCGTGTCCTTCACGAAGCCGATCACGGTGACCGGCGATCGTGCCGGGCCGAGCAGGAGTTCCATACCGTCGCGGACGCCGTCAGCTTTCAGTACCTCGTCGGCCCACACCTCGCCGTCGGCCGGGATGTCGGGCACGCCGTTCGGTGGGATCTCGTAGCCGAAGAGCGCAACGCTCGCGAGGTCGCGCGGACCGTTCCCGGGGATTCGCGCACCGAGCTGCACGATGCCGATCCCGCCGGTCGATTCGACGCCGGGGACGGACTCGACGGTGCTGCGCAGCTCCGGATCGATACGGCTGCGGAGAAAGGATGCCTGCGACGATTCGGAGTACACGATGACGTCGCCCGACTGGGCCTTGATGGCGTTGGTGGAGCTGCTGATCAATCCGTCGAGCAGGCCACCGAGGAACATCAGCAGCACGGCGATCAGGGTCAGGATGACGGCTGCGGTGGCGAATCGTCCCGGTCGTCGCACGAGTTCGAGCAACGCCAACTTCATCGCCCGACCCCTGCTCCCGTGGTGGCATCGATCGGATCGATGGCGAGCACGCGTCGTGCGGCAAGCAGTGCGCTGGCGATGCCGAGTGACATCAAGACGGCACCCCAGATGATGACCGCAGCCGTTTCGAAGCGGAGCGTCAACCCGCCGAGTTCGAGCGTGGTGACCGGGGTGTACAGCAACGTTCCGATCCCGAACGCAGCGACCATGATGATCGTCGCCTGGATGAGCAGTGCGGCGACCAGCCTGCCCGCCGGCGCACCGATCGCTCGGAGCAGTGTCAAAGAGTTGGCCTTCTGGAACGTGATGATCAGGAAGAACAGGCCGGTCACGCAGGGCACGACGAGCCCGTAGAGCAGGAAGATGATGCGGAACGACGAACGAACCTGCGAGACGCCTGGGGTCGCGTCGGCAGCGTCGGCACGGGTGAGCGCGTCGACGTCGAGCGACACCTCGTTCACGTCCGCGACGAGTTGGGCATCGGTGACCCCCTCGACGGGGGCGACGCCGAGCACGTTCGGCAGCAGCGTGCCGGCGTCGGGGTTCTGCGCGGCCACTGACTCGGCGTAGGTGTCATAGGTCGTGAACACCGTCGGGCCGGCGTTGAGCTGAGCATTTGCCGCGAGTCCGACGATGGTGATCTGGTATCCGCTCGGCTCCAACACGATGGTGTCGCCGATCCCGAACCCGTTCTTCTCGTCGACGTCGCTGGCGATGCCTTCTCCCACCGATTCGGGCAACCGTCCATCGACAATGCGCGTCGGCGCTCCGACGGCGGCCGACTCGTACCCCAGGATGGTTGCATCGAACAGGCCGGCCGCGGTGGCGGCGGTGAACGTGCCCTGGCCGATCCTGCCCACCTCGCTGGCGGACGGGAGTTCGCGGATGCCGGCCTCGAGATCGGGCGAGATCACGCTCGCTTGCACCACTCGTTGACCATCGACGCTGTACACGAGGACCGGAGCGGTCTGGTTCTCGATCGCGCCGACGAACGAGCGGAGCAGCTCGTTCTGCAGTGACTGCTGGAACAGGATGAGAAACACGAGCAGGGCGATCGCCCCGATGAGGAGCGCAAAGCGAACCTTGGCTCGTGCCATTTCCTTGAGTGCGAGAAACATGGGGGTAGGTGACCTCTGGTCGACGACGTTACCGGTGGCCGAGCGCGGCCTGTCGTGCCAAGCTGCGCTCATGGACTATTCGGTCGCTCTGTACCTTCAGGATGCACACACGATCAAACAGGGCATTGAGCTGGTGCAATACGCCGAGTCGAAGGGCTTCGACGCAGTCTGGCAGGCCGACAGCCGCCTCGTACGCGATGCCGTCGTGCCGATGGCGGCCTTCGGTGCGACGAGCAAGCGGATCAAGATCGGGTCGGGAGTGATCGACTGTTGGACCCGAAATCCGGCTCGCCTGGCGAGCACGTTCTCCACACTCGACGACCTCGCGCCCGGTCGCATGATCTGCGGCTTGGGAGCGTGGTGGGACCCATTGGCTGCCAAGGTCGGAATCGACCGCGCCCGTCCGCTCACGGTCATGCGCGAGATCGTCACCGCGGTGCGGGCGCTGCTCAACAACGAGACCGTCACGATGGATGGCGCGTACGTGCACCTCGACGGCGTCGAACTCGACTACGTGTACCAGGAGCGGCGGCCGAAGGACGTGCCGATCTACATCGGGGCCACGGGCCCGCAGATGATGGAGCTGACCGGGGAGATCGCGGACGGCGCAGTGCTGAACTACCTCGTCTCGCCGAGCTACAACGAAGGTGCGCTGGCTGCACTCGCGCGTGGCGCAGCACGGGCCGGCCGAACCATCGACGACATCGATCGCCCCCAGCTCATCGTGTGTTCGATCGACGACGATCGTCAGGCGGCACTCGACGCATCGCGGCTGTTGGTCACCCAGTACCTCGGACAGCAGCCGCACATCATGAAGGCATCAGGCGTGCCCCAAGACCTCCTCGACGAGATCGGCGAGGTGCTCACCTGGCCGGCGACCCACGACCAGGTCGTGGCGGCGAGCAAGCTCGTGCCCGACCACATCGTCCAGATGATCACCGCGTCGGGGACACCCGACGAGGTGCGGGCCAAGGTCGACGAGTACGTCGCCACCGGCTGCACGTGCCCGATCCTGTACCCGCTCAACGACGACGTCCATCAGACGATCGACGTCTTCGCCAGTTAGCGGGCGCGGAGTTCGAGACGGTCGCGCTGCGTGATGCGGTAGGAGCGATCGTGCTGCTCGAGCCAGCCGAGACGGATGAAGCTGGCGATCGCCTTGTTCACCCGTTCCCGTGACGCGCCGACCATGCCGGCAAGCTCCTCTTGCGTGACGGGGAGCAGGAATTCGTCGGATCCGTCGGCGAGCTCGAGCAGTCGCTTCGCGGTGCGGCCCGTGACGTCGAGGAACACGGAGTCGGCGAGCGCCTCGTCGGTGGTGCGAATGCGCTGTGCCAGCAGTCGGGTGACGTTCCACAGCAACTTCGGGTTCTCGTCGAACAACTTCAGCACACGGTCATACGGGATCGACAGCACGGTGGTGGGCTCGAGCGCTCGTGCCATCGCCGAGCGCGGCCCCTCGTCGAGCATGCCCATCTCGCCGAAGAGGTCGCCATCTTCCATGAGCGCAACGACGCTTTCGCGCCGGTCGATCGGATTGGCGATGGCGATCGCCAGCCGGCCCCGCAGCACGAGATACAGCGCGTCTGGCGGATCGCCTTCGTTGAACAGCACATCACCCCGGATGAGGTGGTGTTCCGTCCCCGCTGCTGCGACCGCGCGGAGCGCTTCAGGGTCGGCATCTGCGAAGAAGTCGGTTCGGGCGAGTGTTTCTTCGTGAGCCATGACATCGGTCACGGTACTACCCTGCGGCGATGTGTCAGGTGCGGAACTCGTGTGGACCATCGTGGTGGCGGGCGGCACCGGTCTGCGGTTCGGTACGGCGAAGCAGTATGAGCTGCTCGGTGACCGTCGGGTGATCGATCGCTCACGGGCGACGGCAACGATCGTGTCGGCGGGCATCGTCGTTGTGGTCCCTGCCGCCGACGTCGAACGTGAGGGTGGTGTAGCCGGCGGGACGACCCGGAGCGAATCGGTGCGAGCCGGACTCGCAGAGGTGCCATCCGAGGCCACGATCATCTGCGTGCACGATGCCGCGCGGCCGCTGGCCACCGTCGATCTGTACGAGCGGGTGGTCGCTGCGGTCGCCGCTGGGGCCGACGCGGCGATCCCCGCCGTCGAGGTCACCGACACGATCAAGGTCATCGAACGGACCGCTGCTGGCAGTCTCGACGGTGCGGCAGTCGTGTCGACACCCGACCGCTCTGCGCTCGTGGCCGTCCAGACGCCGCAGGCGTTCCGCGCGTCCGCGCTGCGGGCCGCGCACGGCCAGGCTGGTTCGGCGACCGATGATGCCGCGCTGGTCGAGGCGTTCGGCGGGCGCGTCGTCGTGGTGGCGGGCGAGCGCACCAACCGCAAGATCACCGAACCCGACGACCTCGACTGGGCTCGACGGCTGGTCGCCGACGGTGCGTTCGGGTGAGCGACAGCGCAGACGCCGCCGCGTTCCGCGTCGGGCAGGGGTTCGACGTCCATCGCTTCACCGACGATCCGGGGCGTGTGCTAGTACTCGGCGGCATCGTTTTCGAGGGGGCCCGTGGGCTCGAGGGACACAGCGATGCCGACGTGATCGCGCATGCCTGCAGCGACGCTCTGCTCGGCGCAGCCGGGCTGGGTGACATCGGAGAACACTTCCCCGACACGGACCCAGCGTGGGCAGGGGCCGACTCGATCGCGATGCTCCGCCACGTCGTCTCGCTCCTCGCCGAGCAGTCATGGGCGGTCAACAACATCGACTGTGCGGTCGTCTGCGAGCAACCGAAGCTGGCGCCCGCGCGAATGGACATGCAGCGGGTCGTGTCGAGCGCGGTCGGCGCGCCGGTGTCGATCAAGGGGAATCGGGCGGAGCAGCTGGGGGCAATCGGCCGTGGCGAGGGCATCATGTGTTTCGCGACCGCCCTGATCCGCAGGGCACCGAAGGAGCAGGCATGACCCGTCCATCAGGCAAAGGAACGGGCAAGGGCTCCGGAAAAGGGTCGGGGACCGGCAAGACGTCCGGTCGTGCGGCGCGTCCGCCGGCCTCCCGCCCAGCGAGCGGTGGGTCGCCGTCGCGCAGTCGGCCACCCGGTAAGCCGGCGGGTCGGCCGTCGTCGAGTCATGGTTCGGCGGGTCGGGTCGGACAGCGCACGGGCGCTCCGTCGGGTGCCGCTGGCGGCGCGAAGGGGCTCGGTGGCAAGCAGGTGGAGGGACGCCAAGCGGTGCGCGAGCTCCTCATGGCCGAGCGTCGCAAGATCCACGAGATCTGGGTCAGCGCCGAGCTCGAAGGAGACGACGGTGTCGCCGACATCGCGGAGATCGCGGCGGCACGTCGGGTTCCGTTGCGTTACGTGGCCAAGGGCAAGCTCGAACACGAGGCGCGCACCGACGCACCCCAAGGTGTGCTCGCGCTGGCGGCCGAGGTGCCGGAAGCCGACCTCGGTGAGCTGATCCGGGGCACGGCGAAGGTCAAGCCGTTCCTCGTGGCGGTCGATGGCGTGACCGACCCCGGCAACCTCGGTGCGATCATCCGGAGTTGCGACGCGGCCGGGGTGACGGGCCTGCTCCTGCCGCGACATCGATCGGTCCACATCACCCCGACGGTGTCGAAGGCGTCGGCCGGCGCCATCGAGTACGTGCCGATGGCGCTCGTGCCTGGCCTGCCGACCACACTCAAGCAGCTGAAGGATCACGGCGTGTGGACCGTCGGGCTCGACGACGACGCCGATCAGAGCATCTACGAGATCGGCAGACTCGCGACGGACCCGATCTGCCTCGTCCTCGGCGCCGAAGGCACGGGGATCTCCCGTCTCACCCGCGAGCGGTGCGACACGGTGGTTTCGATCCCGATGCTCGGGCGTGTGAGTTCGCTGAATGTGGCAGCCGCGGCCGCAGTTTCCTTGTTCGAAGTCACGCGCGCACGTCAGGCGACGTCGTAGCATCGCCGTATCAACGCTCCCCCCGACCCGCCAACGCTGCAAACGGACATCTGGGACCCTGCTGAACGACCGCACACGAGCGGTCGTTTCGGTCGGCGAGCGTTCATCGCCGGCACAGCCGGCGCGATTGCCGGTGCCACCTTCTTGTCCTCCCAGGTGCACGCGGTCGAACCCGGTGCCAGCTTCTTCGAGTCGCTCGCTCCGCAACGGCTCTGTGACTCGCGTGCCCGGGCGGGCCTCCCCGCCGGGTTCGGTTACGTCCGGCTCGATGCCACGACGATCAGGGTGACGGTGGCGGGAGTCGGCGCCGTTCCGGCCGACGGTGTCGCAGCGGTCTTGACGGTCACCGGGGTGAACCGCGGGACCGAGAATTGGCTGAGCGTGTTCCCCGCCGGGGGTGGATTCCCCGGCACGTCGAACGTGAACTTCACGGCGTTCGATTCGGCCGTGGCCAACCTCGTCACGGTGAAGCTCGGGGTGGGTGGCGCTGTCGACATCTTGTCGTACCGAGACTGCGACGTGATCGTCGATGTCGCCGGCATCTACCGGCCGACCGCCGTGCCGGTCGCGGCGGGCCGTTACCAGGCGCTCGACAACGCCGTCCGTGCGCTCGACACACGCGGCGGCGGCACGCCCGCGCCGGGCTCGGTCGTCAACGTCAATCTGAACGGCATCGTGCCCGCGAACGCCGTGGCCGTCGTCGCCAACGTCACTGCGGTCGACGCCCTCGCGTCCGGGTATGTGTCGGCATTCCCGCTCGGCACGGGCATCCCCGACACGTCCAGCCTCAACCTCGCTCAAGGCGAGACGCGCGCAGTGGGCGTCATGACCAAACTCGGCACCGTCGGTGGCGTGATCGGCTTCAGCCTGTTCACCTACGAGGGCGCACACCTTCTCGTCGATGTCGCCGGATACGTCACGGGAGCAGGGTCCGCAGTTTCCGACGAAGGGTTGTTCGTGCCGATCACCCCGGTGCGGCTCCTCGATACTCGCCTCGACAAGAAGCGCCTGTGGAACGGCTGGACGCGTGCGTTCACGTTGCCGGCGCCGATCAACACCCGGGCGCAAGCGGTGGCGATGAACCTGACTGCCACACGATCGGGTGGTTGGGGCTACTTCACGTTGTACCCGGCGCAGACGATTCGCGGCTCGGTGTCGAACCTCAACGTCAACGGTCCCGGTCAGACGATCGCGAATCACGCCATCTGTCGGATCAGCAATCTCGGCGTCGCCTGCTACTCCTACGACAGCGCACACATCATCTGCGACGTCACGGGTTGGTACACCGGTCGCCCGGCCACAGCGTTCGTCGCGCCGCCCATCGACCCGCCGCCACCGAGCGCCGAGGTGCCCTACCTGATGAGCGTGCCGCGGATGGGCCTGACGAGCTGGGTGTACGACGGAGCGCCCGATCCGATCGTCAACCGTGGCAACTCGTGGCACTGGTCGGGAACGGCCCTGGCGGGTGGAGGTGGGAGCATCGTGGTCTTCGGTCATCGGACCGAGGCGGGTGGCCCATACCGCAACCAGCACTTCCTACGCGGCGGCGATCTGATGTCGGTCCTGACCACCGATGGCCGCCGATACACCTACCAGATGGCCGCCGAATACCTCACCGGGAACAATCCGAGCGAGATTCTCTGGACCGCGAGTGCCCTCGGGGGGGAGACCATGTCGCTCGTGTCGTGCACGCAGCTCAACCGCCTGCCGACGAACAAGGCGTTCCGGTTGATCTCGACGTTCCGCTTGGTCGACTGGGAAGATCTCGGCTGAGCGCTCGCCGGTCACCCGACCGCTGGCCCCGGATCAGGCCCCGGTGCCCGTCACGTTGGGTCCGTTCCACGGGCACCGGGATGGTCCGTCGTCAGGTGCTCGGACGTCGGCGCCGTGTGATGAACACGACGATGAGCCCGGCCGCCAAGGTCGTCGCAGCCAACGTGATGAGGGTGGCTGAACCGTTGTTTCCGGTTTCCGGCAGCGCTTGACCGGTCACGGTCCCTCCGCTCGGCGGAAGGCTGCGCACCTCGGTGAGTGTCGGCGGCAGGGCTTCGGGCAGGACGCCGATCGGCAGTGGTGGCGCCGGAGGAGCGCCGCCTCTAGGGGCCTTCGGCACTACTCCGCCGATCATCCTCGCCAGAACGGCGGTATCGGGTTTCTCCCTGGACTCCTCTACCATTCACCGACGCCCCGCCGGGTTAGCTCAGTTGGTAGAGCACTTGATTTGTAATCATGAGGTGGCGAGTTCGATCCTCGCACCCGGCTCCATTAAAGGCCCAGCTCAGAGGCCACATCAAGACTTGTAACACCGTAGCAATCCAGGTCTCGTGCCCACGGATTGCCCAGAGGATCTCACGAACGAGGTTTACGATGGGTGCATGCGCGGGACTGTTCGCAAGCCCCGAACCGAGGGCGGAACGTGGAGCTACCGCATCGATCTCGGCTTCGATGACGTCGGCAAATGACGCCAACGCGAGGCCAGCGGCTTCCACTCCAAGAAGGAAGACGAGGCCGCGCTCAACGACGCGATGGCCGGGCTCCAGCGTGGGACGTTCGTCGCCCCGACACGGACGACGCTGCGTGAGTTCCTCGACACGTGGCTGCAAGGTGTCAAGTCCGAAGTCGCCCTGACCGCGTGGGTGAGTTATGCCCAGTCGGTGCGGCGTTACATCAACCCGTACCTCGGATCGACACGTCTCGGCGAGCTCACACCGCTCGCCATCAAGAAGTGGCACGGCACGTTGCTCGAGTCCGGTCGGCAGGATGGCAAGCCGCTCGCGACGAACTCGGTCAAGCTGGCCCACCGGGTGCTCCATCGCGCGCTCGCCGACGCAGTGCGGTGGAACGTGATCGTGTTCAACCCGGCGTCCGCGGTGCGCGTCCCGAAAGGAACCACCAAGGCGTTGCAGGTCTGGACAGCGCAGGACGCAAAGCGATTCCTCGATGCGCTCGCCGACGACCGGCTCGTCGGCATGTGGACCCTTGCACTGCACACGGGAATGCGACGCGGTGAGTTGGCCGGTCTGCGATGGAGCGACGTCGACCTCAAGGCCGGCACGCTCACCGTCGCCCAACAACGCACCGCGGCCAACTACGAAGAGGTGATCACCGCCCCCACGGCGAGCAGCTACCGCCAGCTCCTCCTCGCCCCCGCCACAGCGGCGGCGTTGCGCGACCATCGAAAGCGGCAGCGCAAGGAACGACTGGCGCTCGGCCCGGCCTGGACCAACAGCGGCTACCTCTTCGTCGACGAGGCGGGCGTGCCCTACCACCCGCAGAAGTTCACGGTGCTGTTCGCCCAGGCCGTCGCCAAGTCGGGGGTCCCGAAGATCCGTCTCCACGACACGCGCCATACGATGGCGACGCTGGCGCTCGAAGCAGGAGTGCATCCCAAAGTCGTGCAGGAGCAACTCGGCCACTCCGCTATCGCCGTCACGCTCGACACCTACTCGCACGTCCCCCAGGCGGTGCGACGGGACGGAGCCGACAAGATTGCGGCCCTGTTCGGAGACTGACGACGGAAGTACGCTCCAGTCATGAGCGAGCAGCACCCTGCGATCGAACGGAGCGGC
>JANNNB010000145.1:0-12470 GCA_031398325.1 Actinomycetes bacterium | reverse complement strand
TCGTACAACGACAGGTTGCTCGTGAACAGGTCGAACTGAGCACTGGTTCGTTGAGCACCCGCGTCTCGAGCTCGCGGAGCAGAGGCAGTGCCACCGACGCCAGATCGAAGACTCGAACATCGAAGGTCCAGTGGACTTCAGCTTCGCCGGCGTGACCAGTCTGCGATGACCAGACCAACTCGGCCAGGGCGGGTGTTGCCAACCAAGATACCGACAACTGGACGGGTAGTAGATGTGTGGACTATCGGAGGCGTTACGATAGTCTACGTGTCTACCAATATCTACCTCGACGAACGCGAGGTTGAACTGTGGCCCGCCTACCGACGGATGAACCGGGTGGTCCAAGCGGCGATCAACGCCGACCTCATGAACGACTCTGGCCTGTCGGAATCGGACTACGACGTGCTTTCCAACCTGTCCGGCGACGGTAACGATCGGATGCGAATCCTCGATCTCGGAAACCGGTTGCGGTGGTCGAAGAGCCGCATCTCGAATCACCTCACCCGGATGGAGAAGCGGGGCCTCGTCACCCGCGAAACGTGCGACACGGATGGCCGCGGTGCATTCGTCCAACTCACGAGCGACGGCCGTCAGACCGTCGTCGACGCTGCGCCCTCGCACGTCCGGTCCGTCCGCAACAACTTTCTCGACCGCCTCACGGAACAACAGCGCACGGCACTCCAAGAGATCGCCCGACACTTCGTCGACCAACCACCGGGCGCGCTGTGAACGCTGCCCGTGTGGTGACCGGTGGATGCCGGCGACCGACTTTGGTCGCGCGATCGTGAGGATCCTCGCGATTTCCGGAAGCCTTCAGGCGCGATCGTCGAATGCGCGGGTGCTGGAAGCGGCGCGACGTCGAGCACCGGAGGGGGTGCGGGTCGTGCTGTCGACGTCCGTTGGCGAGATGCCCCACTTCAACCCCGACTGTGAGGCCGATGGCCCGATGGGCGGCGCAGTAGCGGAGCTTCGCGCTGAACTGGCAGCAGCGGACGCAGTGCTGATCGCAACGCCCGAGTACGCCCACGCTCTTCCGGGCTCGCTCAAGAACGCACTGGACTGGATCGTCGGCTCAGGTGAGCTCTACGGCAAGCGAGTCGCTGTGATCAGCGCAGCACCGAGTCCTGAACGCGGCGCCAACGCAAGGGAAATGCTCGAACGCACACTCCGTGCCCAGGGTGCCGTCGTCGTGAGCTCCGCAACGATTCAAGTGACGCACCTCGAGCGCGATGGGCTCGGCCCAACAACCGTGGCCGCAGTCCAGGCCGTGCTGGACTCGCTCGTCGCCCGATGAAGCGGCACCCGAGATGGTCCGCAACCAAACGGTCGGGACGCGGCTGTCTCGTCGACGTGTCGGTCAGTCGTAGGCAACGACCTTCACGGGTTTCATCGAGATGACAACCCGCGCCGCCTTATCCTTCGACGGGTCGCTCCAGTGGTCAGCGCCCAGGTATCGAGCATCGAGATCAGCCCGATGCTCGACCGCTCCTTCCTCCACGACGGACAGAACATCTGCTCGAACTTCCAGATAGCGAAACTGAGTGCCGGGGTCGACGATGACCAAGGTGACTCGCGGATCACGCTCGACGTTGCGCACCTTGAGGCGGCCTCGTTCGCTGTTCACCTGAAAGAGCCCGTCCGAAAATCGGAACCAAACGACACTCGCTTGGGGCCGACCGTCAGCGAGCAACGTGACGAGCACGGCAGGCAAGGCGCGCTCCACCAGATCTAGGTGGGTAGCTGGAATCACCCATCGCACGTTAGTGAGCGCAGCGCGTCACACATCGCTGGAACGATCAGGCGGTGGTCGTGACAGCGGTGGTTGTCACAACACTTTCTCGAAATTGGGGGTTGACCTTGACGCGGGGTCAATCCTGCAAGGTGGTCTCATGACCACAACACCAGCCGTCCGGATCGCCGGATTGATGAAGTCGTTCGGCGGCGTCGAAGCGCTGCGCGGCGTCGACCTCGACATTGCGCGGGGCAGCATTCTCGCGCTGCTCGGCTCCAACGGAGCCGGCAAGACCACCGTCGTGAAGATCCTCGCCACGCTGCTCAAGGCTGACGCCGGCAGCGCCATGGTGAACGGGTTCGACGTCGCCACCCAGGCAGCCGACGTCCGCGCGTCGATCAGTCTCACCGGCCAGTTCGCAGCCGTCGACGAGATCCTCACCGGGCGCGAGAACCTCGTGTTGATCGCCAAGCTCAGGCACCTCGACCACCCGAGCCGGATCGCCGACGCGCAGCTCGAGCGCTTCTCGCTCGCCGACGCCGGGGGACGGAGGGTCGCGACCTACTCGGGCGGCATGCGCCGCCGTCTCGACATCGCGATGAGTCTGATCGGGAACCCGCCGGTGATCTTCCTCGACGAGCCGACCACCGGACTCGACCCTCACGCCCGGTTGGAGGTGTGGCAGTCCGTCCGCGAGCTCGCCCAAGGGGGCACCACGGTGCTGCTGACCACGCAGTACCTCGACGAAGCCGAACACCTCGCGGACCGGATCGCGATCCTCCACGATGGCCGGATCCTCGTCAACGGCACGCTCGCCGAGCTCAAGGCGCTGATGCCGCCGGCGCAGGTCACCTACGTCGAGCAGCAGCCGAGCCTCGAAGACATCTTCCTTGCCCTCGTCGGCCCTCGCGCCAACGCAGGAACCACCCTGAACGAGACCGCTGCCCTTGCGGTCGCCACGACAACTGAGGTTCGACGATGACCAACCACTCCCTGCACGACACCACCACGCTCCTGGGTCGATCGCTGCGTCACATCCTGCGCAGCCCGGACACGATCATCACCACCGCCATCACACCGATCGCGATGCTGCTGATGTTCGTGTACGTCTTCGGCGGGGCCATCGACACGGGCGGCGCCAAGTACGTCGACTACCTGCTGCCTGGCATCCTGTTGATCACGGTTGCCTCAGGCGTCGCCTACACGGCATTGAGGCTTCACACCGACGTCTCCAGCGGGATCTTCGAGCGGTTCCAGTCGATGCCGATCGCCCGCTCGGCCATCTTGTGGGGCCACGTGATCACCTCCGTCGTCGCGAACCTGGCCGCTCTTGTCCTGGTCGTCCTCGTCGCCGTGGCGATCGGCTTCCGCTCAGGAGCTGGCGTCGTCGCCTGGCTCGAGGTGCTCGGCATCATGGTGCTGTTCACACTGGCGCTCACTTGGCTGGCCGTCATCGCTGGCCTCGCGGCAAAGTCGCCCGAAGGCGCTGGAGCGTTCGCGTATCCGCTGCTGTTCCTGCCGTTCGTCAGCGCCGCCTTCGTGCCCACCGACGGGATGCCGGGCCCGGTGAGGTGGTTCGCCGAGCATCAGCCGGTCACCTCGATCGTCGACACGCTCCGCAACCTGCTTGCCGAACAGCCGCTCGGTAACGACCTGTGGACCGCCTTGGCCTGGTGCGTCGGCCTGCTGGTCGTCGCCTACGCGTTCGGCATGCGGACGTATCACCGCAAGTTGGCCTGAACCATTCGGCACACTGACTCGATGAACCGCGATCGGACATGTTGACGATCGGCCAGCTCGCGTCCTACGCAGGCGTGACCGTGCGCGCTGTTCGCCACTATCACGCCAAGGGTTTGCTGCCCGAACCCGGACGCGACAAGTCGGGGTACCGGCGGTACGACGCACCAGCCGTGGTCGAACTGATCCGGATCAGGACACTGGCCGACGCAGGCGTGCCGCTGTCGCGAGTACACCAACTCCTTGCAGCCGACGAGGCCGAGTTCGCCGCAGCCATCATCGACATCGATCGCCGGCTGCACGCCGAAATCGAGGAGCGCCAACACCATCAGGAACGCGTCGCTGAGCTGGCAGCCGGCGACAGCCTCGCCCTTCCACCCGAAGCAGTCACCTACCTCAACCGGCTCCGCGAGCTCGACATCTCGGAACGGGCGATCCAGATGGAGCGCGACGCCTGGATACTCGTCGCCGCGCAAATCCCCGCCCAGATGCCGACCCTGATGGCGCTCAAGCGCGCCCAGATCGAGGACCCCGCCATCATCGCCATCTACTCCGACCTCGTCGCGGCCGTCGACTGGAACGCCGACGATCCACGCCTATCAGCATTCGCCGACCGGCTCGTGGCGATGTTCGAGCAAGACGCCGAGCACTGGAGCGATGAACAGATCGCCGACTTCGCCCTCGACGACGACCTCGTCACGCTGCTCGACGAAGTGTTCATCAACGCAGTACCAGTCGCACGACGACTGCTGCGCCTCCTCGAAGAGCGCGGCTGGAGCGGCTGGACCAAACTCGAACGCATCCGCACCCCGTCGTAGCCCGCACCCGTCAGAACGCCAAGCGTGCGACCGTGTTCGAGGCGTGCTCACGCCGTCAGCGACCTGCACCACTGAACGTACACGGAACACTCCAGCCGTGACCGGGATGAATCAAACGAGGCTGAGGCTCCGGATTGCGAGGCCGAGACCGACGACGAGCACGAGCGAGGCTGTGAAGTACGGGCCGATGACGCCCCACCGGCGTGCGGTGTTCCGGATCCGGCCGGACGATTGCCGGATCCGCTGTTGGTACCGGTCTCGCATCTTGACCAGCAGGACGCCCGCAAGGGTGAGCGTGCCAGCCATCCCGACGCCGTAGCCGATGACCAGCAGGATGCCGAACCAGGTCCGTCCGAGCGCAATCGCCGACAGCAGGATGATGAGCGCCGAAGGGCTCGGAACCAGCCCGCCGGCGATCCCCATTCCGATCAGCCCGCGCCGACCGGTTGGCCGGTACCCGTGATCGTGATCATCGACAGGTCGGCCTTTGCGAACGACCGGGTCCGGTGCGAGTTGGGAAGTCAGGTCGAGCACGGCGACGGTACCCGAGTTCTCGAAACCGCCGACTTTGGCGCCTCGGGCAAGCGCCGAACGGTTCAGTGTGAGCGCCGATGCCGCAGCCACGGTGTCGCGTTGGACGAAGTGGCCATGGTCGTGGGAGTGGCCAGCGCCGTGTAAATGGCTGTGGTCGCCGTCGTGTGAGTGACTGTGGCCAAGGTCGTACGCGTGGGTGTGGCCGTGACCGAACACTCCGGTGCCTCGGTGTCGGGTTGCTCCGATCAACAGGCCGAGGCCGAGAGCTGCGACGAGGACGCCGCTGGTGACGCCGAGGTAGCCGAGCACGGTCTCGCCCGCCAACGAGGTCGACACCGTTAGCGCCAGTCCGAGAAGCAATACACCCCCGGTGTGGGTACCCGTGACCGTGGCACCCACGATCACCGCGTCTTTCACCGATCCTTGCCGGCCGGCGATGTAGGCCGCCATCACCGTCTTGCCGTGACCGGGAAGCACTGCGTGTGATGCTCCGAGCACGAGCGCCAGACCCACGGCGAGGAAGCCGACGCCGAGCGTCAGGTCGCGTCGTCCGATGAGGTCGTCGAATGTGTTCTGAACGCCGTCGAGCACGCCGGAGAACCATCCGGTCCCGACGTTCGTCAACCCCTTCGTGGGATCGTCCGGTGCGGCTTCATCGGACACCGTGGAGGTTCCCGGCCCTGGCTGCACGTCGAACGTCGCGTCGCGCACGTCGAGGGGAGAGCTGAGCAGGTCGGCCGGGTACTGGCGTAGTCCGTCGGTCACGCTCACCTGTGGTACGGGCGAGTCGATCAGTTGGGCACCGTCTCCCGTGGCGGTGATCTCGTGCCACCCGACACGGTCGGTGAGGTATCCGTCCGAGAACGCGACGGAGCGGGCGGAGGAGAAATCGACGGTGGCGGCGAGCCGGCATTCGAGTCGGCTGGTCATCAGGCCGGCCTGCCCGGGTTCGTAGCTGAAAGCTGACGAACGTACGGCGAACGAGACGCGGGCTCCATCGACGGTGAGTTGGTTGGCGGCGGCGAAATCGTCGCAGCTGTTCTTGCCGTGCAGCTCCCGTTCGGATGCCGAGATCGTTCCGTCGCCGTTGGCGTCCACGATCGAATCTGATTGGGCGGTCGGGATCTCGGCCGTGTCGATGACGGCGTCGTTGACGACGCCGTCGACGGCGAACGTCAGCTGGTTGAGGTGGTTGACGCTGAAGTTTCCCAGTGGATGGGCCGAGGCCGACGATCCGCCCCAACCGGCAAACGCCACTATTGACATCACTCCCCCACTGAGGAGCAAACGCAGGCCATGGCGACTCCGCTGACGCCTCATTCGCCGCTCGTCCCTGGGAGGCCCGCTGACGGATAGCCCGTCGGCCCACCCAGATCGGCCAGGGTTGCCGCAGCGACGGGTGCGGAGAGCGGGTTGAACCACGGGTTGATCGCCAGGGCTTCGGTGAGGTCGGAACGTGCACCGTCGACGTCGCCGAGCGCGAGCCGGATCATGGCAGCGTGGTAGCGGAACAGTGCGTTGCGCTCACCGAGCTGCATCGCCTGCTCGATCGCCTGCAGGGCTTCGTCGTTGCGATCGTCGCGGTGCAGTGCCCATGCGTAGGCGTCGTGCATGGCGAGGAACGGACGACTCTCGATTCCCGCAGTCGCCTCGACGACGGCTGTTGTCGGGTCGCCGTGGTTCGCCTCGAACAATGTGGCGGTCGAATCGGGCTCGACACCGTTCGCCGCGAAGAGCTGCTGGGTGGCGAGAAACACGTCGTACTGCTGGTTTGCTTCATCGAGCCGGCCGACCGACTCGAGCAGTTCGCCGTACTCGAGCACGTAGCTGGGTTCGGGTGCCCGTGCGACGAGCACTGCGTAGTGGTCGAGCGCGGTCTCGACCTGACCGAGTGCGGCCTCGGCCTTGGCTTTGCCGGACAGCGACGCCGGGTCGGTCGGTGATTCGGTCTGGGCACGGTTGTAGTAGTCGAGCGCCGTGGCCGGGTCGCCGTTGTTGAATGCCAGCTCGCCGAGGTAGAAGAGCGCGAACGCCCGGTCGGAGGCGGTGGGGGCATCGTCGAGTGCCCGTTGCATCAGGGCCCGTGCCTGGTCGACGTCGCCGCGCAGCTCCCACAGGTAGGAGGCTCGTGACAGCGACGACGTGTCCGGCGAGAGGCTCACCATTTGCTGTGCGGCGTCGATCGCGGCGTCGTAGTTGCCGAGCTGCAGCTCGGCGTCACTCAGGGCGCCGTACAGGATCGAGCTGTAGGCGTTGATGTCGAGGCCTTGCTCTGCGTGTGACTTCGCCTCCGCGAAGTCGTGACGTGCCGATGCGAGCGCCGAGAGGCCGGCGTACGCCAGGTAGTTCTGGTCGTCATCGAGCTCGATCGATTTCGCCAGTGCCCCGTCCGCCTTCGGATAGAAGTCGGGGTTGACCGACACCTTGGCCTGTTGCACGTACGCCAATCCGAGTGTCGCCCACGAGACGTAGTCGCCCGGCGTCGATTCCAAGCGAGCCTGCAATCCCACGATCAACTCGTCGAGCGACTCACCCGTCGGATTCGTCGCCTCGGCGATCGCGTCCGCAGCGACGACCGAGCCCGTCGCCGATGTTGCGATGTCGGGCGACGGGTCGGATCTGGCGACACCGATCGCTCCGGCGGTGAGCACTACGGCGGCCAGGCCGATCGAGAACACGACCAGCCTGGTCCGTCGGCGGCCGCCGCGTTTGGCCGTCGGGTTGTCGGCTCGAGCTGGACTCAACATCGGAACTCCTCGGTTGTGCGCCAATCGACGATCGATGAGCGTGTGCTGGCCCCCGCCTGCATGGATGGTTCGCAGTCGCGGCGCGGATGGATCACGTGGAAATCGGATCGGCGGATGAGATCGTCCATGTCAACGCCCTACCCCTACGACGCTCGGTCGGGAGGCGTGGTCGTCGAAACCGTGGGCCCGACGGCGACCGTGTGCGCCGGTCACGACGAACGTCATGGCGAACAGGGTTGCGCCGACCAGGACGATCGTGGGTCCCGACTGAACGTCGAGGTGGTAGCTCAGGTTCATTCCGACGAAGCCGGTCACACCTCCGATCGCGGTCGAGAACCACAGCATTCGGCTGAAGGAGTTGGTGAGCATCCTGGCAACGGTGGGCGGGATGACCAGGGTGGCGGCTATCAGTGTGACGCCCAGGACCTGCATGGTGGCGAGAATCGATGCGGCGAGCATCACCATCAGGAGCGCCTCGACCCTGGCGATCCGAATTCCGGACGCCTCTGCGACGTCCGGGTCGAAGGTCGTGAACAGGAATGTCCGATACCCGAAGAAGACGATCGCGCCGACGACGACGGCGACGACCGAGATTGCGACGACGTCTTCCAAGCCGACGCCGAGGATGCTCCCGAACAGTGCCGCGTCGAAGCTGCGACCGCGCCGTCCGAACACGGCGAACAGTGCCAGTCCGAGCGCGAAGGATGCAGTCGTGATCACGCCGATCGCCGCGTCGGCGCCGATCAACCGGCGGCGCGTGACTCCACCGATCATCAAGGCGGACGCAACCCCCCACGCTCCGGCGCCGAGGATGAAGTTGACCCCGATGAGTGCGCTGGCGGCGTAGCCGCCGAAGATCGCGTGGGACAATCCGTGGCCGATGTAGCTCATGCCTTTCAACACGACGAACACGCCGATGAGCCCGCAGAGGGCCCCGGCGATCGTTGCGACGATCACTCCGTTGCGGAAGAACTCGAACTCGTACGGTTGGAACAGAACGTTCATGTCATGCTCCCGCCTGTCGAAGCGGCACGACGGTGGCGTCGTGTGTGTGCGCATGGTCGAGTACGACCGGCATACCCGCGTGGGTGAGGACTTCCATTCGGGCCCCGTAGGTGCGTTCGAGCACGTCGACGGTGAGCACGTCGATCGGGCGTCCGGTTCCGATGACCGTGTTGTTCAAGCACACGAGGTGTGGAAGGTGGGCTGCCATCCCGTTGAGATCATGGGTCGTCAACACGATGGCCAGGCCGTCGCGGTGGAGTTCTTCGAGCAGATGCAGGATCTCGTGGCGGGTCGACACGTCGACGCCCGAAGTCGGCTCGTCCATCAGGAGCACGTCGGGATGGCCGAGCAGGGCGCGGGCGACGAACACCCGTTGTTGCTGACCGCCGGACAGTTGGCGGATGTGTCGGTCGGCGAGGTCTGCGATTCCGAGTCGGTCCAACACGTCGGCGACGTCGCGTCGTTCGGCGGGGCTCCGCCATGGAAGTCGACGTCCGGTCGTGCGTGCCATGAGCACACAGTCCCCGACGGTGACGGGGAAGTTCCAGTTGACGGTTTCGACCTGCGGGACGTAACCCACCCGCAGCCCGGCTCGTCGTTGCACGGTGCCAGACACGGGTCGCACGACACCGAGCAGGGCACGCAGTGCCGTCGACTTGCCCGAGCCCGACGGTCCCACGATGCCGGTGAACTGTCCGGGCATGACGGCCAGATCGACGTCGGTGAGCACGCGGCTCGATCCATAAGCGCACGTGACGCGTTCGAGAGCGAGCAGCGGCTCGTGCGCCGCGGTCAGGACTTCTCCGGCCTCGGTCGGCCGTCCGCGGGTTGGCGTCACTGTGGATACTCCGCCTCGTCGGGCACGGTGGTGCCGACCTCGACGTCTCGCAGCGCGGTCGCGTCTCCGCCCAGAGCTTCGGTCATGGTCACGTAGTCGAAGAGCATCAAGCCGAGCCATGAGTGTTGGTCGTCGCCAGGGGCTCCCGGAAGGTCGTCGTCGCGCAGCACGTCGACGTAGGTGACGCCCGCCTCTTTGCCGATCTGTTCGAGAACCGGACTGGGGAAGACTTCGGAGCCGAAGATCGCTGGGATGTCTTCGGCGCGAACCTGTTCGATCAGGTCGGCGACCTCGCGGGGTGTCGGGTCCTCGAAGTCGTCCACTTGGATCGCTCCGATCACGGTCCAGTCGTACGTCTTCGCGAAGTACGCATAGGCATCGTGGTAGGTGAGAAGTTCGCGGTTCGGGATGGTCGCGAAGGACACTTTCATCGCCGCATCGAGTTCGTCGATCATCGTGGCGAAGTCCGCGTAGTTCTCGGCGTAGTAGTCGGCGTTGTCGGGATCCCGTTCCGACATGTCGTCCTTAACGATCTCTGCGTACCGTAGGGCGAGGGTGGGATCGGTCCACAGGTGCGGGTTCGGCTTGCCACCCTCCTTCGGGAACGAGAGGTCGTAGATGTACTCGCTCTCGGGAATGGCGATCGTGCCCAGTTCGACGATGTCCGCATCGTCGGCGAGATTCTCTTGTGCAAGTTCCTTCGTCGGCTCCTCGAGGACGAGTCCGTTGAGATACACGACGTCAGCTTCCGACAGGACCTCGGCCACACTCGGTTGCGGCTCGAACGTGTGCGAGTTGGTGCCCTCCGGCACGACCCCGGTCACGGCGGCACGGTCGCCGACGATGCTGGCGACGATGCTGGTGATCGGTGCCACGGTGGTGACGATCGAGAGCCGTCCATCGTCCGCGTCGGCCGAAGGATCGACGGCGCCGCATCCCGTCATGGGACCTGCGCAGAGCAGAGCGACAGACGCGGCGCCGATGCGTTTCGGTGCTGGGAACTTCATGCTGGTTCTCCGGTTGAAGGATTTCGTTGGTTCGTACGGACCGCGACGAGGGATGTGGCGGCCGCAACGAGTGCGGCCGCCACATCCGGGTCATCGTCGGTGACTACCTGACGCTGCGAGGCGTCAGCCGAGCACCGTGTCGATGAAGTAGCCGTTGATGTCGGCTACCAACTCGGTGCTGTTGGATGTGTAGATGCACACCCGGCCACCTTCGCCGATCTTCGCCATGACCATGTTGGCCGTGTCGAAGGCGGAGTAGTTGAGGTTCGACGCATTCGGGCGGGGTGAGCCGCACGGATAGACCGTCGCAAAGCCTTGCAGCACGCTGCCGGTCGAGGTCAGGTTGAGCGCCACCGTGCCGGCATCTGCCGGGATTTGAGTGGTACCGAACCCGGTGACCTTCAACTCGATGGTCTGGCCGGCCGTTGGCTTGAGCCCTGAATAGCTGACAGGGCTCGTCGCTCGGGTGTCGAGTACCCGCTCGGGCGACGTCGGGATGAACGTCGAGGTCGCTGGAGCGAACCCAGCGAGGTCGACGATCAATTCGGTCGACTCCTTCAGGTACACGCACACCGAACCGTTCGCACCGATCTTGGCCGCCACGAGGTTCGCCCGTGTGAGACCCGGAACGAAGTTCACGTTCGACGCGTTCGGCACGGGCTCACCGCACGGGAACACCGTCGCCCAGCCTGCAGCGCCCGCATCGGTGGCCGTCACGCTGATGACGACCGACTTCGCGTCGGCCGCGACTGCGGGACTTCCCAAACCGGTCACCTTGATCGGCACGATCGCACCGGCTGCCGGCTTGGCTCCGCTGTAGCCGATCTGAGCGCCCTGGCGTGTTTCGAGCAACCGGACCGGTTGTGTCGGAACGAACCTCGCCGTCGACGGGTGATAGCCCTGGACGTCGGCGATCAGATGGGTCGACGTCTCGGTGTAGATGCACACGGTGCCGGTTGCGCTGAGCTTCGCCGCGACGAGCACCGTCGCTGCGTTGCCCTCCGTCGGGTTGAAGTTCGACGACAGGGGCCGAGGTGCATCACACGGGTAGATCGTGACGTAGCCGTTGGGGCCAGTTGCCTGGTCGGTCGTCACGTTCAGGTACACCGTCGTGGCGTCGCTCGGCACCAACGAGCTGCCCACGCCTGTGACCTGCAACGTCGTGATCGAGCCCGGAGTGGGCTTGGCACCCGAACGGGTGTCGAGGATTCGCTCCGGGTTCACACTGATGTATTCAGGCGAACGAGGTGAACGCTCCACACCGACGTTGACTGAATCGACGTGCGGCAGGGCGAGGTACGGGAATGCCGTGCCGAAGTCCCTGTCGTTACGATCGACCGAGTCGAGTGTCGCCAGTGCGGGGTTCAGCTGCCCGGTGATCGCGGCACCTTCCACGACCTGGATCGCGATGTCGACCACGTCGTCTTCGAGGCGTCGCCCGTTCGGGAACCCGGCAACGTCGCCAGCGATGACCCCGTAGTTGTCGGGACTCGCGGCCGGCGGCACCGACATGTTGAAACGCAGCATCTCCGACGGCAGGAAGTCGACGCCGGCACCGCGAGCGGCTTGAGCGTCGGCGTTGAGATCCTGCGAGTTGAGATCGACGGGCAGCACGGTGGCCGGGTCGCCGTTCGCGCCGGCGTTGGCTTCGCTGATCCCTTGGAGGAAGATCTCGAAGAGATCGTTGCGGTCGGGGTCTGGGGCCGGAACACCGTAGATCTGCTCGATGAGCTTCGGCAGCATCGGGTCCAGCACCTTTTCCACGACCGGCGTGACCGTCGCGTCGGTGTCGGGGCTGATGGAGTTGAACGCGTCCTTCAGTCCGAGCGGCACGACGACCTCATTGACCAACGGATTGCCGAGACGCGACACCTGGACGAAATCAGTGTCCGGGGTGGGTCCGTCGTCGACGAGGGCGCTGCGACGCTCGGTCGTGCTCCAGATCCCGACGACCGGGTTCGCAGCGGCATCGCCGTTGATGGCGAGAGCCTCCTTGGGCAACTGGATGGCAACGCTGTTCACGTTGTAGCCGGCCAGCGTGTCCTGGCCGAC
>JANNNB010000181.1:0-10998 GCA_031398325.1 Actinomycetes bacterium | reverse complement strand
CGTCGCTGGTACTCGGGCTCCTCGAGCCGACCCGTGATCGTGACGCGATCGGTGACGGCATGCTGCCGGGCCACCTCCCAGACCGCCTGGACCGAGGCTTCCAACGTCGGCCCGACGAACGCGATCGTCGCCGCATGCTCCTTCGCGAGACGCGCGAGCACCTCGATCGCGTCGAGAGGTGCCTTGTTCGGAGCCAACCACCCGACGGCGACGATCTCGCGCGACGACGGCGGCCGACGGCCGGTCACGAGCAGCTCACGACTCGGGTACGCCAGCGGGAGGACGAGCAGCGGCGGTCCGCCGGGTCGGATCCGGCGCACCGTCGCCGCTGCTTGTTCGCTGCTGACGATCACGGAGCGGGCACCGGCGAGCGTGGGTGACAACATGGTGATGCCTTCCTCGTGCAGGTGTTCGGCATCGAGCAGGTCTTCGTCGTCGATCAGAGCCGCCAGTTCGGCATCCTCGGACGACGCTATTGCGGACCGGACATGGTCGCGGGCCCACTTCTCCGATCCGGACGAATGGGCGAGCCCGACATGCAAGCCGACGAGCGACGTCTCGTGGAGCCACACGTCGCACGGTGTCGTCGAGGTGAGCGCAAGGGTCGCCACATGATGGGGGGAGCTTCCGAGGGCCGCAACGATGTGATCGAAATCCCAGGGCCGAGCGAATCGACCGACCGCTCGGACCGGCAGACGTGTGCCGGATGCTTCCGATGACGTCGGCTCGGCCGTCGCCGACGAGTCGACGAGTGCCACGAGGTCGACTCCGTCGATCACGTCGATCTGGCGGCCCAACGCATCGAGCACAGACTCGTCGTAGCGGCCGATCCCCGACTGGGATCCGGCGAACGGACCGGCAACGGCGACGACGTGACGGGGCGATCGTGCTCGCTGCGGCCACCGGCGTCCGTGCGTAGACAGGACCTCGAGTGTGTCGTGCGCGACGCGCGTCCATGTCCATCGCTCGGCCGCTCGCGCTCCGGCCGACAGGAGAACGCGCCGGTGGTCTTCGTCGCTCAGTGCACGCTCGATCGCGCGTGCGATGGAATCGGGGTCCGCCGGATCGAAGACCGCAGCCGGCTCGTCGAGCACCTCGGGCAATGACGTCAGGTTCGAGCAGATCGCCGGGATGCCGCTCGCGGCAGCCTCGAGCACCGGGAGTCCGAATCCCTCCTCGAACGACGGCATCACGGAAAGGGTCGCCCACTGGTGAATGGCCACCATCTCGTCATCGTCGAGCGCGCCGGTGAAGACGACGCGGTCGGCAACCCCTGCGGTGGCGGCGCACGTCTGCCAGCGCCGCAGGATCGCAGGCGAGTGTGCACACGCGACGACGAGGTGATGTTCGCCTCGTACCGACGGGTCGACGCGTCCCCAGGCAACGAGCAGACCTTCGGTGTTCTTGCGCTCGTCACCACCGGTGACCGCCACCACGTACTTGCCGACGTGATTCGGCAGGACCCGGTCCGGACGGGGACGGGGGTCATCTGCCAGCGGCCGGAACTGCGGTTCGACACCCGCTCCGATCACGCCGATCCGGTCGACCGGGTAGGCGAGTTCGACGGCGGCAGTGTCGCGCGCGAAGCGTGAGATGGCGAGCAGTGAGTCGGTCGTTCGGGCGAGTGATGCACGCAGCACCGACTGGTTCCTCGCGTCTGCTTCGACGTGGTAGCGCTCAGGGAATCGGTACGGGATGACGTCGTACATGACTGCGGCGACCGGAATACGCGCCTCGGTGACGACACGGGGAATCGGATCGAGCGGGATGGGATGCAACATCAGTTGCGTCGCGACGAACCAGGTGCCCTCGACCGAGTGGCGACGAACCACGTTGCGACTCCAACGCTCGACCGTCAACCCGGGGATCGCATCCAGAAGGAATTCCGCCTCGGCGTCAGCGTCGTACAGGGCGACGACGGGTGCGTCGATCTCGGACAGGCCGCGCAGGAGTCCGGTCACGTATCGACCGATGCCCCGCTGCCGGGCAGTGGGGTGACCGACCGGACGGGCATCGACCAGCAGGGCGCCGGCGTACGATCCGCCGGCGCCGTCGAGCCCGGTCAAGCGGATCGCGATCCTTCAGCGGCGGCGAGCCGGTCCTCCATCAGGATCATCTGCCGTTCGATGAGCTGAGTCGCACCGATCGCCGTGTCGGCGTCCAGCCGCAGGCGTTCGGCGTATCCGAGAAAGAGGGGCAGTGACCGTTCGGCGCCGAATCGGACATCGTGGTTGAGCTGGTTCACCGTCTCGTGCAGCTCGGTCACGACATGATTGATGTTGAGCACGACCTCTCGGAGCGCTGCGACTTCGGCTGTCAGCGCCGCTACCTGGTCGCCTCGCGCCCGTCCCACAAGTCCCTTGATCGATGCCACACGATGAGGTTACTCGGCCCCTTGCGCAGCGGGTCGCTAGCCTCCCGCCATGCCGGTTGCCCAGTACGTCCCGCCAGCGATCAAGGAAGCGGCGCGTCCGCTGGCCAGGCGCGTCGGGCTCGCCGCGCCGGCCACCGGTTGGTGGCAGAGCAGCAAGGCCGTCTGGAAGGGACCCTCACGGTCCGAGCGCATCGACCGGTGGTGCAACCTGTGTCGTTGGAATGGATCCGCGTTTCTGGGAGCCGCCCACACCGAGTCGGCGACGTGCCCGCAGTGCGGTTCGATCGCCCGCGACCGGTTCCTGCTGTGGTGCTTCACCCAGCGGGCAGGAAAGATGCGCGGCGCTCGCGTCATCGAGACGAGTCCGCGGCTGGGCGGCGAGTACCGCTCCTACATGCAGCGATGGTTCTCCTATCGAACGAGCGACTTCGACCTGAGTGCGCATCGCGGCGACATCCAGATCGACCTGCAGTCGATCGACTTGCCGAACGCCGCTGTCGACGTCGTCCTCACACCGCACGTACTCGAGCACGTGCCGGACACCGGCAAGGCATTGAGCGAACTGTTCCGGGTGATCGCGCCCGGCGGCCGGATGTACCTGCAGGTCCCGCTCGTGTACGGGACGACGTCGGTACCGGCCGAGCCCGAGTTCCACGCAGACAACACGCCGGTGTTCTTCAACTTCGGGTGGGATCTCACCGACCAACTCCGTGCTGCCGGCTTCACGTCCACGGTGCTCGTCACGAACGAGTACGACCAGATCCTTCGCGGCGAACTCGACGAACCGGACCCGCACGGCGACGGTTTTCACGTCGACCAGCTGGTGGAACATGCGCGAGTGGACGACCTGACGGTCGTGGCAGACGATGCGCAGTCGAGGCTGATGGGTTTCGAACCCGCGTACCACTTCGCGACGTGGGAGTGCCTACGTCCGTAAAGGCAACGCTGGGGTCAGGCACCAGCGTTGCGGGTCAGCGACGCCGGAAGCGCCGGGTCACGCACATTCGGATCATCTCGAGCCCGAGCGTCACGGCTTTTCCCTTGTCTCCCGTCACGGAGCTCTCGCCGATCCTCGGCTGGTACTTGACCGGCACCTGTACGAGCGGGAGCCGCTGCTCGGCGATGATCAGCATCATCTCGAAGCCGAACGACGATCCCCGCGACTCGAACGACGGCTCGATCCGATCGATGGCGTCACGCGTGAGCACTCGATAGGTACACCCGACGTCGGACAGGTACACCGTGTTGTAGAGCACCTCTGCCAACTTGGCGACCGCCCAGTTCCCCCAACGCAGGAACCAGCCCATGTTGGCCCCGCTGAGGATGAACGTTTGGACCGTTCGCGACCCGAAGACGACGTCGACATCGGCGGTGAACGGCAGCAACTTCAAGATGTCGTCCGGGTCGAAGGTGCCGTCGGGCTCGCACACACAAACGAGTTCCGCGTCGCGTGTTTCGGCGAACCCACGACGGATCGCCGACCCGTAGCCCTGAACCGTTTCGAACACCTCACGAGCGCTGGAATCTGCGATGGCCGGCGACGTGTCGGGATGGGCGTTGTTGTTGACGACCACGATGTCGTCGACGATGCCGAGCGCCTCGAATCCCTTCACGCACGCAGCGATGCTGGCAGCTTCGTTGTACGTCGGCAGGACGACGGCCAGCCTCTTTCCGTTCCACACGGACCTGATCCTGCCAGGTTCACTCCGCGTTCGACGATGACGTCGGGAAGTAGATCACGATGTTGCCGAACGTCTGCCGTTCATAACGTTCGCCAGGAAGTGGGAGCTGACTCAGATCCTCGTCCGTGTCGACGAAGACGATCGCGATGTCGTCGAACGATTCGGCCTCGACCGTTCGTTGCCGCTCGGGAAAGCGGATCGGCCAGAACGGGAAGACGCCGCCGACGAGTTCTTTGTCGCCCATGAATTCGACGGGAAGTACGCCCCAGTAGCTCCCATAGATCCGGTCGATGCCCGCTTCGTCGAGTGCCGCGACTGCGGCTCTCAGATGCGCATTCGGATCACCGTCCGTCGCGTCGACGAGTGGTCGCACCGTCGGGACGACGAGTCCGAACACCCAGACGGCTACGACCGTCGTGAAGACCGCTGCCGTTCGCCCAGTCGACTCCCGACCTGCCAACGAGTCGATGCCGGCGGCCAGCGCCAGAACGATGAACGGGAACGAGATGATGCCGTATCGGCCGTCGAACGCGAAGATCAGGTTCTCGAACAGCGCCATGATGGGAAACACGCTCAGCAGGACGGCAGGGAGCAGTACGCGGCTTCGCCGCTCCGAACGCCGGAACGCCACGATCATGCCGTACACCGCCAGAGCGACGATCGTGATGTAGAGCATCGGCGCCACGATGTTGTCCGGCTGCCATCTGAGCGTGATGTCGCGGAGTCCGAAGGCCCGCGGCATGAGGTCGGCACCGAAGGTGCGAAGACGTTCGAGGTAGGTGCCTTCCACCTGTGTCGGCGACTCGAGCGACGGCCACGAGTTCTTGACGTTCCACAGCAGGAGCGGAGCGCAGCCCAACAGCCCACCGGCGATCACCGCCACCCATGCCTCGAGCCGGCGACGGTGGATCCAGAGCACGACGAGCGCCATCGGGACGAGCGTGGCGACGAACATGGGGTGGAGCCAGAACCCGAAGCCGGCGAGGACACCGAAGCCGAACAACATCCAACGGTTGGGTTCGTCGGAGTCGATGAGGACCGCAGCGACGTAGAACGCACAGATCGCGACCAGCATTCCTGAGGCGTATGCGGAGTAGGACGTCACCGAGACCAGCAGCAGTGCTCCTGGTGCGAGCCAGCACAACGACCCGGCGATCAACGCTGTCCGCCGGTTCGCAAGTCGTGTCGCTGCGAAGTAGATCGCCACCGATGCAAGGGCCCATGACAAAGTGGTCAGCAACTTGAGCAGAGCAACGTTCGTGCCGAGCAACGCTGCCAATGGTGCGTACAGGTACGCCTCGAACGGCAACGTATAGGCCGTGCCGCCGAGCACGATCGGGAAGTGTCCGCCTGCTATCTCGAAACCCTGAACGCCGGTGTATGCCTCGTCCGCGGTCAAGGTGCCCGCAGGCGACCGCAGTACGAGCCATCGCAGCAGCAGCCCGGCCATGCCGACGAAGCCGACAAGGACGACCGCCGCAGTCGGCCAACGTGTGTCGACCTCTACATCATCGGCCCGCCGCGACTCGGCGGTGTCACTTGTGCTCGTCACTCTTCATCGACCCACGGTCTCGACTTCGGGACGGTGATGATATGCCCGAAGCAGGTGCGACATCCGCCCCTTCGATGAACACGGCGCACGGCACCATCCAGATAGCGTCGCACCGTCATGTCAGAGATCGCCGTCAGCGTTGACGAGGTGTGGAAGAGCTTTCGCCTCTATCACGAACGAAATCAGTACCTGAAGGCCGCGATGCTGAGGGGCCGTCGCGCTCGATTCGAAGAGTTCTGGGCCCTGAAGGGCATCAGCTTCGAAGTGAAGTACGGCGAGACGTTCGGCATCATCGGGTCCAACGGCTCCGGCAAGAGCACCATGCTCAAGTGCCTCTGCGGGATCCTGTTTCCGGAGAAGGGCTCGGTCGCCACCCACGGCAGGCTCGCGGCGTTGCTCGAACTCGGCGCAGGCTTTCACCCGGAGCTCACTGGGGTCGAGAACATCTATCTCAATGGCGCGATCCTCGGCATGTCGAGCAAGGACATCGCAGCACGATTCGACGACATCGTGTCCTTCGCCGGGCTCGAGCAGTTCATCGACACGCCGGTGAAGAACTACTCGTCCGGCATGGTTGTGCGACTGGGTTTCGCCATTGCAGCGAACGTCGAGCCCGAGATCCTCCTGATCGACGAAGTTCTGGCAGTCGGCGATGAGTCGTTCCAACGACGGTGCATGGAGAAGATCGAGGAGTTCCGCAAGGACGGCCGCACGATCGTGTTCGTCAGCCATGGTCTCGCCCACGTCGAGCAGCTGTGTGAGCGAGCGGCGTGGATCGAGTACGGCGACCTCAAGATGCTCGGTCCCTCGGTCGAGGTCGTGCAGTCGTACACCGGCGCGAGCCATGAGGCGCGGGTCGAACCCGAGGAAACCGGAACACGCTGGGGCAGCGGCGAAGCCCAGATTCGCTCGGTGACGTTGCTCGACGCGGCCGGGGAAGCCACAACGGTTCTGCGCTCGGGTCGGCCGGCATCGATTCGGATCGACTACGACGCGCACACGTTGCTGGAAGACATCGTCTGCGGCATCGCTATTCACCACCTCCACGGCCAGCTGCTGATCGGCACGAACACCCGGCGCCGCGGTGTGACGATCGATCGCATCCAGGGTGCCGGAAGCGTGCGATTCGACTTCGACAGTTTTCCGTTGCTCGAGGGCGTCTACGACCTCACTGCAGCGATCACGGACAGCACCGAGGTGCACGAATACGACCACTGGGACAAGCGGACTCGGTTCGAGGTCGATCAGACCGGCATCTACGACATGGGCTCCGTCGTCGCCGGCGGCACCTGGGTCAGCGACATCCGCCGGCGGTAGGGCTACAGCTCTTCGGCGAATCGGTACGACAGGCGCTCGAAGATCTTCCATCCGAGCACGACCGATGCGAGGGCGATGACCGCAAGGGCGAGCACACTCTTCCAGCCGGGTGCCGTGCCGTCATACAGCGTTCGGCGGAATGCTTCAGCGAACACGGCCATGGGGTTGAGCGAGAGAGTGGTGCTCACCCACGACGGCACGTCGGCGTCCTCGAGCAGGCTCGGCGGATACACGATCGGCGTCGCGAAGAACCAGACCTGAAGAACGATGCCCCAGAGATAGGGGAGGTCTCGGAAATAGACGCCGATCGCGGCGAGGGCCATTCCGATCCCGCCGGCGAACGCAGCCAGAAGCACCATGAGAAGGATCGTGACCGGCAACCAGGGGATGATCGGACTGCCGAAGATCACCAGTACCACGGCGAGGAGGCTCATCTCGATCGAAAACTGCACCATTCCGTGGCCGACCTGGGACAGGGGCAGAACCTCGCGCGGGAACGCCACCTTGCGCACGAGCCCGGCGTTGCCGATGATCGATCCCATCGCCGTGTTCTGGACCAGCGTGAAGAAGTTCCACGGAAGCAGTGCGCACAGCAGGTACAGCGCGAAGTTGTCGAGGCCACTCGGGTCGCCGAGCGGCGCTGTCGATCCGAACAACGTGCCGAACACGAATCCGTAGATGACGACGGTCGCCAGCGGATTGAGCAATGACCAAGTCCACCCGAGAACCGACCTGCGATACTTGGTCCGCAGTTCCCTGAGAGTCAGGTTCCACAGGAGTTCCCGTGAGTCGTTGATCTGGGCGAGTGTCGACATGATTCAAGACCGGCAGGCGAGCGTATCGGGTGTCTAGCGATGTTGTCTGGGACGTCGCCCGCGAAAGTGACATCGTGGTGCCGCAGTCCTGTTGGCTGTCCCTCCCGAGAGCAGCGTCCGCTGCACAGCCCTCGTCAAGGAGCCGTGAACACGACGTCGTCGGACTGCGACTCGTCGTCGTTCACCAGGTGATCCCACACGGCGGCTGCGTAGTCGTCCCAGGAATCACGCTGTCGTAGGACCGCTTCGGCTCGCAGGCGCTCAAGTTCGGCATCGTCGGTGAGGAGCAGTTCCATCGCATCGGCGAGCGCCTTCACGGACCTCGGATCGATCAGCAATGCGCCGGACGCACCGACCTCGGCCATCGAACCAAAGCCGCTCGTGATCACCGGGGTGCCCGCCGACAACGACTCGGCGATGGGCAGGCCGTAGCCCTCCGAAAGCGATGCAAACACTGAGAACCGCGCGGACCGGTAGGCCGCCCAGAGCGCAGCCTCGTCTGCCGCTCGCCGGACGAACACGGGCATGCCGAGGCTCTGCAGTCTGGTCACCTCGGAGCTGAACTCCAGGGATTCCCAGCCGTGACCACCAATGAACAGAATCTGGAATCGGACACCTCGCCGCCAAACAAGTTCGGCGGCGGCGAGCACGCGGAGGTGATTCTTTCGAGGTTCGTGGCTCCCGACGACCAGGATCCTCGGCGCATCGAGCCTGGTGAACTCCTCCGGGCCGATCCCGGTACCGGTGGCGACTGGGGGGTCTCCGATCGGGAGGGGATGAGCGCTGACGGCCGGCGCCGTCAAGCCCTGGGACTCGAGCGCACTGAGAAAACCTCGCAGGTCGCGCGCCGTCGCCTCGCTGATCGCGCTGACCCGAGTGCTGTGCTTCACGGCCGACAGATACTGCGCAAAACCTTCTGCCATGCCGCTGGCGACGGTCTCCGCAGCGGTGGCGGGCACGAGGTCGTAGGCAATCAGCGAGAACGCCCGCAACACGCCAGAAGCGGCGAGCGACCGATAGGCGTCCGACCGAGGAGCCTCGGCGAAGAGTTCGGGGGCGAGCAATGTGCAGCGCCAGGGCAGCAACATCGTGTCGACTGCCAGGCGCGAATCTCGCTGCGAACGGCTGGGAGCGGCCTCCTCTCCCAGGAACGTAGCGAGGGTCGACGCGTCGAGCGGCTCGAGCCGGCCATGCTCGGCGTCGAAACGTACTGCGCACGCCGTCGGGCGAATCAACCATCGCCGCACCGTTTCGGTGACGACACGCTGGATGCCGGTGCGGATGTCGGTCGTCGATGTGTGCGTGACGTCGATCAAGACCGATCCACGAGGGAGCACGAGATGCCGGACGGGTGATTGCCGAGAGGCGTCGACCTCGATCGCCACGCGTTGCATCTCGTCGATGACCCCTGCCGGACCGTCAAGTTCGAGAATCCGGCCCATCCGACGGGCCTGTGCCTCGCTTGGGTAGGCACCGAGCGCGAGGCATGCGCAGAGCCACCCCGTTGCCAGTGGTTCGTCCGTCGACGAGGCCAAGGCGTCCGCGAACGCTGCGAACGTCGCGGTCGGTCGGGCAGCCCCGACCGACCCGATGTCGCGCCCGAACACCAGCCGAAGTGCGTCGACAACTCGGCTCGATACGTCCTCGAGGGCGGACTCGCGATCGATCGAGGATGGCGCTGGCTCGGCAGATGGAGGCGATGCGGACGAGGGCGAATCCGGTGAACCCAGGGTCGTCGATGAAGGTCGGGGACTGGTGTTGCTCCCCCATCGCAGCGGGCGGGAGACGCGCCACGACACGGTCTTCTGCATGGCATCGACCTCTGCCACGACATTCTGGCGCTGGGCCGCCAAAGCGTGAGCGGACTGCAGATTCGCTTCGCGGGCGTCGATCGACGAACGGGCCATGCTCTCGAGTTCGGTGATCTCCGGACGGCGAGCGTCAAGCTCCGCGTAGATGCGAGCAGTCTCTGCGTCGAGGCTCTCGAGTTGCTCGGTGAGGGCAGCCGTGGCCGCCTCACGGTCGGCTATCGCCGACCTTGCCGTCGCGGAACGCTCGTCGAGGTGATCCAGGTGCTGCACAATTCCTGCGATGGTTCCCTGGGCGCTCTCGACGGCCTTCCGGCGCTGCTCATTTGCGTCTTCGACGGCGCGAACCTGCTGCTCGAGGTTGGCGACCGCCAAGTTCAGCTTCCGGTACTGGTGGAATGGCTCGTCCCTGAGGCACGCCGGGTATGACATCGACTGTCCCAGGTCCGCATGCTCTGCGGCAATGTAGAACCGGTTGAGCCCATCGAACAGACAAAACTCGTAGTCGTGTCGTTCGAGGAGGGCATGCCACTCCGCGAAGTTCGTCATCGTCGATAACTGCAACGTCGCCTCGGCGACGACGACCCACGGTCGCCACCTCTCGAAGCTCAGACCCTCGAAGACCTCCAGTTCGGCGCCCTCGACGTCGACCTTGAGGAAGTGAATCGCCTGCCCAGGTTCGAGGAGGTCGTCGAGAATGGACTCGAGGGTGCGCATCGCAACGGTTTGCTCGACTACGCCGAAGTCACGAGCGACGATCGCCTCGACGAGCGATGGATCGAGGGTCGACAACCCAGTGCCGGGAACAAGGTTGAGAATCGCCTCGCCATTCTGGCGTCCGGCGACGACCCGGACGGTCTTGTCACGGGGGCGATCGCGCTCGAGCAAGTCGGCGTAATGATCCGCAGGCTCGATGTTGACCCCGGACCAGCCCCGTTCGTAGAAGGCCCGCGTCACTGAATGCTCGGTCGGGTCCGCGGCACCGACGTCGACGTAGGTTCCACCGTCGATGTGTCCGAGGACGCGCCACAGCACGACGTCCTCCAGGTTCTGCGCATACGACACAAACGGTTGCGCTGTGTCCTGGACTCGGGTCATGAGCTTGTTCCCTCGCGCGCATCCTCGACGAACGACGACCACACCTCGTCGGCATACTCGTCCCACGTGGCGCCGGTCCGGGCGAGTGCCTCAGCGTGGTATTGACCCCACGCGACGTCGTCCGACAGCAGCATCGACATCGCCGCGGCGAGTTCGTCGATCGACCGAGAATCGACGGTGAGGACGCCTCCCGACACCGCCAACTCGCGCATCGACCCCCAGTTGCTCGTGATGACCGGGGTTCCGCAGCTCAGGGATTCGGTGATCGGTAGTCCGTAGCCCTCGACCAACGACACGAACACCGACAGGCGGGCCTCGCGATAGGAGGACCAGAGAAGTTCCTCGCTGGCCC
>JANNNB010000178.1:0-22168 GCA_031398325.1 Actinomycetes bacterium | reverse complement strand
GGGGCCGACACCGACCGTGGTGCCGCCGAGCACGAGCGCCGAGCCGACCACCACGTCGACGACCACCGCCACGACCATCGCCGAGCCGGCCACCACGACGAGCACCGGGCCGCCCGCGACGACCCCGACGGCCGAATCGACCCCGCCGTCGGTGATTCCGCCGGAGGTGGCCGCGCCAGCATCCGGGGTGCCGGGACGAATCTCGATCGACGGCGCAGCGACCGTCGCTCCAGCGGTACCGATCAGCGCCCCCGCTCAGGCGACTGGCGTCACTCCGAGCCGGGGCACGCAGGTGCAACTCCGCACCCCGCCTCCACCGCCGCCCGCCGACTGGGAGCTGCCGGCGAACTCCGGTGCCGGTCGCCGTGCGGTCTACTCCAAATCGGCGCAACGGGTGTGGGCCGTCGACGAGAACGAGGTCGTCATCAAGACCCATCGGGTCTCGGGACGACTCGATCCGCTCGACCCTGCGCCCGGGGTGTACAGCGTGTATTCGCGGTCGCTCCACACCTATGCGGTCCACAACCCGTCGATCACGTGGAGCTACATGGTCCGCTTTGCCAAGGGCAACCGTGGCGGCAACATCGGGTTCCACGAAATCCCCTTCCAGTACGGCCGGCCCGTCCAGTCGGTCGACCAGCTCGGCGACCCACTGTCCGGCGGCTGCGTTCGCCAGGCAACCCCAGACGCGATCTGGATGTGGGAGTGGGCCCAGGTCGGCACCGTCGTCGTCGTGCTCGAATAGCGCGCCGCCGTGCACGCAGCGATCGATGCCTGACCGGGGGGTCTTCGACGGGGCTGCTCGACCGAGGTGAGAACCAGGCGTGACCCGGGTGGGACTGCCGTCAGAGGCTGCGCGGTCGGCGCTAGCGTTCCGCCGCAATGGCCGGCGAACCCCCAGCTCACGCACCGCGGCCCAAGCTCAAACGAACGTGGCCGCAGCGCTTCAGCATCGCTGGCGCGTTCGTTGCCGCGATCGCATGCTTCGGTGCAGCCGGAGCGCTGTACGCCGGTCAACGTGTGATCGAAGACCGCAACATCGCGCCGACGATCATCAATCCCGCCACGAACACGACCCCGCCGATCGCCCCTGTCGCCTCGGCCGGGTCCGAAACCGACGAAGCGGCCGCCGAGACGACCACACCGCCGACGTTCCCGCCGGCTGAACCCGGTGCCAAGAACTTCCTGATCACCGGAGCCGACAACAACTCTTGCGTCGACCCCGACTCGCCGTACGCGCCCGCGTTCGGTGACCGCTCGAACATCGGCGAACGAAGCGACACGATCATGATGTGGCGGGTCAACCCCGCCACATCGCAGGTCGCCGTCCTGTCGTTCCCGCGCGACCTGTGGGTCACCATCGCCGGCCGTTCGAGCCAGCAGCGCATCAACGTCGCCTACGAGCGCGACAACCCGCAACTCCTCATCGACACGATCTACCAGAACTTCGGCATTCCCACCGACCACTTCATCCAGGTCGATTTCTGCGCGTTCCAGGAGCTCGTCAATGCCGTCGATGGGGTGACCGTCCCGTTCCAGACCCCCGTACGCGACCCGAACACCGGGCTCAACGTGACCGAGGCCGGTTGCTACACACTCGACGGCGACCACGCCCTCGCCTACGTCCGTTCCCGCAAGATGCAGTCGTACACCGACGAGGACGGCTGGGTGACCGACGGAACCTCCGACCTCGGTCGCATCTCACGTCAGCAGGACTTTCTGCGCCGCACCGTCGACCGCCTCCTCGACAAGGGAGCGTTCGACCCCGACGTGGCGGGCGCACTCATCGAGACGGTGTCGGAGTACATCGTGACCGACGGACCGCTCACGCCGCGCAAGATGTTGGAGTTCGCCGGGGTCATGAGCAAGGTCGATCCGACCCAGATCACGACCTACCAGATCGAGGCACGCAACGCGACCATCCAAGGCAATGCCGTGCTCGTTCCCACCCTCGACGGCGAGAACATGCAGGCGATCATCTCGGTCTTCCAAGGACGGGCGACCCTCACGGATGCCCCCGAACAGGTCTTCGCCACGACCACCGCACCGGCCGAGGTGACCACGACGAAGGGCCCGGCAAGCTCCGACCAGCCGTCCACGACAGTGACGTCCGGTGGTGCCGAGACGACCACGACCCTGCCGGTCGTCGTCGCCGAGGAGAACGTCATCGGCGTCGCCCCCGACCCGAACGCCGTCTGCGAATAGAAGTGTGAGCGCTCGAGGTCGAAATCGACCGGACGGCTCACACATCGCGGCCGGCCGGACCGGATCCGCTGGAAGTGTGAGCGCTCGAGGTCGAAATCGACCTGGCGGCTCACACTTCGGGTGCGCTCGGGTCGGTCGTCAGAGGTCGAGGGCGCGCGAGAGGCCGGCGGCGGCGTCGCTGGGGCCGGACACGGTTGCGACTCTGGCCCCGCTCTGGCGGCCGAGTTCCAGCGCCTCGTCGGCATCGGAATCCGGGGCGACGATCACGAGCTCGTCCAACAGCGCCGCTGCGGCGATCACGTCGCCGGGCACCGTCGCACGGCAGTCGGACAACAACACCGTGATCTTGCGGCCCGCCCGTGAGCGGGCGAGCTGCTCGCCCGCCGCCCGCAGCGCGCCCGCCACGTCGGTGGTACCGAACCCGCGCAGCGCGAGCACCGAATCGATCACTGCCTCGTTCGACTTCGGCACGTCCTGCGATTTCGCAGCGATCACCTCCTTGCCGAACGACAGCACCGAGTAGTCGTCCGGTGCTCGCCACGACACGGCCGACGCCGTGACAGCTGCCGTCGCGAGCGGCGCGCCGCCCATCGAACCGCTCCGATCGACCAGCAGACAGATCGCCGTGCCTGGCTTCGACCACGCCCGGATCCTCAGATCGTCGGGGTCGACCGCAGAGGCAGCCAGCCGCGCTGACACCATCGCATCGAGGCTGGCGTCGACATCGAGATCGCCGCCGTCGGGCCGGTAGCGCTGCGTGCGGAGTTGACCGACACCGCGCGGGCTCGACGGCCCTCGCTTGGCGAGGTCGAGGAACAACTGAGCGGCGAGACGCCGAGCCAGCTCGCGCAGCTTCTCGTCGGTCGCCCCGGTCAGATCGGCCAGCAGAGCGAGCGTGTCGTCGGGATTCTCCTCCAACGCGTTCTCGAGCGCCTGCTCGTCGATCATCCCGACCTCGGGCGAGATCTCCTCGAAGGAGTCGTTGCGGGCGAGCTCACGTCGCGACGTCGTCTTCTTGCGACTCTTCGTGACTTCCTCGTCGGCCTCGTCACCCTCCTTCGTGTTCGAGGGCGGAGGCGACTTCAGTGGGAGGTCGTGGCCCCAGTCGGGGCGGTCGCTTTTCCCTGGTCACCCTGCCCGTCGTGCACGGTCGCGAACACCGACCCCCAGAGCTCACGGATGATCTCGTCGGCGGTGCGGCTCGTGCCTTCGCGCAGTCGCACCCGGCCGGACAGTGCAACGAGCGCGGCATCGAGCGACACGGTCGCGGCCGCTGCCGGTTCGCCGCGCACGACGCCGAGCGACGACGCCACGGCACACATGTCGATCGCTCCCCGCACCGATGATCCGACGCGCAGATCAGGATGTGTGCGGGTGAGCCGCACGAGCTCGACGACCTTGTCGACCCAGCGGGGATCGAGGCCGTCGGTACGAGCGGCGCGACGGGTGATGTCGCTTTCGTCAGTCGCCGACTGGTAACCCACCGCAAGTCGGCACACACGGTCGTACACGGCGCCGGAGATGCGGGCCGTGCCGATCGCGTCGAACGGGTTCATCGCGGCGACCAATCTGAAGCCCGGTGAAGCGGCGAGTCGGCCGAGGCGCGGGATGTGCAGTTCACCCTCGCTCATCACCGTGATGAGCACGTTGAGCGTCTCTTCCGGTACCCGGTTGATCTCCTCGACGTACAGCAGCGAGCCATCACGGAGGGCAGCAGCGAGCGGGCCGTCGACGAACACGTTCGGGTCGTATCCCTCCGCCATGACGCGCGCCGGGTCGAAGTGGCCGACGAGGCGAGCGGGCGTCAGCTCGGCGTTGCCCTCGACGAACTCGAAGCCGACGCCGAGCTCCTGCGCCACGGAACGCAACAGCGTCGACTTGCCCGTGCCGGGGGGTCCTTCGATCAGGATGTGACGGTCGGCGATCAGCGCGGCCACGACGAGTTCGATCTCGCGACGCCGGCCGACGACCGTCGCGCCGATGCGGTCGACGAGCGAGGCCGGGCTGGGGGGTGGGTCGGCGAGTCGGTCTGGGGAGGATTCGGACATGAAGGTGAGGTGGGGGTTCGGCAGGGAGGTCAGGTAGCGATGTCAGGCAGGGAGGTCAGGCAGGGACGTCAGGAGCCGTGCACGATGACGCCGCGGATGTTCTCGCCGTCGCGCATCGCCTGGTAGCCGACGTTGATGTCGTCGAGCGAGTACCGGTTGGTGATCAGCTCGTCGAGTTTCAGCTGACCCTCGCGATACAGGCCGAGGAGCTTGGGGATGTCGGCGCGTGGGTTGAGCGATCCGAAGATCGTGCCCTTGATCTCCTTGTTGTACATCGCCAACTCGAACAGGTTGACCGACGACTCGGTCTGGGTCATCGGTGCGACGGCGGTGACCACGATCGTGCCGCCCTTGCCCGCCAGTTGGGTACCCAGCGCCATCATGTCGCCGTACATCACGCCAGGGGTCATGATCACCTTGTCGGCCATCATCCCCCACGACAGCTCCATCACCTTCGGGAACGCCTCTTCCATCGAGGCGAAGGTGTGGGTGGCACCGAACTCCATCGCCTTCTCGCGCTTGAACTCGACCGGGTCGATGGCGATCACATGGCGTGCGCCCGCCATCGCCGCACCCTGCACGGCGTTGATCCCGATGCCGCCGATACCGACCACGACGACGGTGTCACCCGGAGCGACGTCGGCGCGCTTGGTCGCCGAGCCCCAGCCGGTGGCGACGCCGCACGACACGAGGGCAACGGCTTCGAGCGGCAGGTCGGGCTCGACCTTGATGACCTGCGATTCGGCGACGCACGAGAACTCGGAGAAGGTGCCGAGCTTGGCGAACAGCATGACGTCGGTGCCGTCGGTGGTGCGATGACGGCTCGTGCCGTCGGTGATCATCCCGGGGAGGAAGGCCCCGGCGCCGGCGTCGCACAGGTTCTGACGCCCGGTCGAGCAGTAGCGGCAACGACCGCACGCGGGCACGAACGAGGCGGAGACGTGGTCACCGACCGAGACGCTCGACACGCCAGGACCGACCTCGGCGACGATGCCGGCGCCTTCATGACCACCGATCATCGGGAAGAAGTTGGTGATCCCCATGAGCGGCCACGCTTCCTCGGGTGGGACCATGTCACCGGTGACGAGGTGCTCGTCGCTGTGGCACAGGCCGGCGGCCTTCCATTCGACGATCACCTCACCAGCCTTGGGAGCGTCGACTTCGATGTCGACGACCTCCCAGTCCTGCCCGACCCCGCCGATGATTCCAGCCCTGCTCTTCATGGTGTGTTTCCCCTCGTGCTTTTCCGTGTGTTCACGTCAACCCACCGAAATCCACGCTTGTGACAAGAAATTGGAGACCCGGTCCTCAGAAATCTTGTCGCAAACGTGGAATGACGGGCTCAAGTCCTGATCAGTCGTAGACCATCACGCCGCGGATGTTCTTGCCGCTGCGCATGTCGTCGTAGCCGTCGTTGATGCCATCGAGCGTGTAGGTCTTCGTGACCAGACCGTCGAGGTCGAGCTGGCCCTCCCGGTAGAGGTTGAGCAACTTCGGGATGTCGGCGCGGGGGTTGCCCGAGCCGAACAACGAACCGACGACCTGCTTTTCCATGAGCGTGAGATCGAGCAGGCTGACGTTGGCCGACATCTCCATCGCCGGGTGGATGTTGGTCACCACGACTCGACCGCGCTTGGCGGTCAGCGCAAGGGCCTCGATGAGCACCTCACCGGAACCGACGCCCATGGTCATGACGACCTTGTTCGCCATCGTGCCCCACGACGCAGCGCCGAGCGGCTCCATCGCTTCGGCCATCGACGCTGCCGTGTGGGTGGCGCCGAACTCCATCGCCTTCTCACGCTTGAACTCGACCGGATCGATCGCCCAGATCTGCTTGGCGCCTGCCAGCTTCGCGCCCTGGATCGCGTTGGCGCCGATGCCACCGACACCCACGACGCAGACGATGTCGCCGGGGCCGACGTCGGCTGCGTAGACGGCCGAACCCCAACCGGTGACGACGCCGCAGCCGAGCAGGCACGCCTTCTCGAGCGGCACGTCGTTCTCGATCTTGATGCAGCTGGCCTCGTTGACGACCGTGTGGTGGCCGAACGTACCGAGCATGCACATGAGGCCGAGGTCGGCGCCCTGTGCGTGGTGGCGTGACTGGCCGTCGGTGATCTGCATGCCGAGGCCCATCAACGCACCGAGGTCGCACAGGTTCTGATGACCCGTCGAACAGCTCGGGCAGCGGCCACACGAGGGGATGAACCCGAACACCACGTGGTCGCCCGGAGCGAGCCAGCTGACCCCTTCCCCGACCTCTTCGACGACGCCGGCACCTTCGTGACCGCCGATGATCGGCAGTGCGAACGGCAGGTCGCCCGTGACCAGGTGCTCGTCGGAATGGCACATGCCGGAGGCGGCGAGTTTCACTCTGACCTCACCTGCCTTCGGGGCATCGAGTTCGATGTCCTCGACGCTCCACGGCTTGTTGGTCTCCCAGAGGATTGCGGCTTTGGTCTGCATGAATGTGACTGTACGACACCCGCCGCACCGTCATACCCATCGGACACAATGGACGTCATGAACCCTCCGCCGTCCGCTGCGCGACCTCGATCCGAACCCGACGAGCGTTCGCTGGGCGCCCACCCCGACGCGGTATTGCGGCAGGTGCGCGAGCTCCCCGACGACGAGCTGCACAACCTCGCCGAGGTCGTTCGTCAGGTGCAGATCGAGCGGGCGATCGGCAACGGCGACCACGACGCGATCATCGCAGCCGGCTTCGAAGTCGGATTCGGGCGTGACGGCCTGGGCGTGCTGCCGTGGGTCGAAGGCAACGTCGTCGTGTGTCCGGGTGGGATCATCTCGAAATCGAAGTCCAGTCACCGCTGCCGCTTCGTCAGCGTCGACGACGTGTGGGTCTGGGACTCCGGCCTGCTCCTGCGTGAAGACAAGCGCTCCTCACCCGGGACCGAGGACGGATTCCGGGCGATCGCGCTCATCCCACTCGTCGACGGCACGGAGATCGACGTCGTCAGCGGCAAGGCCCGCAGCGGGCAGCACTCGGTCGACCACGTGATCAGCTACGAGATCCGCAAGGGCGGCCTCGTCGAGGTCAGTCAGCGCAACGTGGCTGCGGCCAACATGCGGTAGCTCGTCAGCGCGGGGTGACCGTGACCGAGATGAACTGGTCGCCGGGGAGCCACGCCGCCAGGTAGTCCGCCACCGTCACCGCATCGAGTTCGTCGACGAGGAAGTACTGCCCGACGTAGTCCATGAATTCGGCGTGTCCGCCCGGGTCGGTGAGCACCGACAACACTTCATCGTTGATCTGTTCGTTGTAGATCAGATCGAGTTGCTGGCGTACCGACTCCGTTGCCGATCGGTACTCGGTGTCGGTCGGCCCGTTGTCCCGCAGGTCGCCCAGCTCGCCCAGGATCGCTTCGCGGACGTCGGTGAGCAGATCCGCTCCGGTGCTCGTCGAGATGTACGTCTCGACGTTCGGCGTCGGTCCGTCGGCGACCTCGACCGTCGCGTACGGCGAATACGACTCGCCGAGCTCCTCTCGGATCACGTCGGTCAAGCGGGCGGTGATCAACTCCGAGACGACCATGGCCGCCACGTCGTCGAGTCGGTCCGTCGAAGCCGGTGCCGTGAACAGGAACGACAGGTTCGCCTGGGAGCCCGACCCGCCGATGGCGGCGACGTCGACGACTCCTGCTGGAGGCGGTGGTTCCACGAACGTCGCTTGCTCGACACGACCGCTCCCGGGAAGCGTGCCCAGGTAGCGGCGGGCGAACTCGGTCATCTCGTCGATGTCGAGATCGCCGCTGAACGCGAAGCTCCAATCGGAGGCGTCACCGAATCGGTCCTGGACGACCCGTTCGATGTCGACGGCATCGACGCGGCCGAGGGAGTCGACGGTGGGCAGGAGGAACCTGGGATCGTCGTAGCGGGCGTCGAGCAGCGCGACGTACTCGGCGTAGCCAGGGTCGATCGAGGGATCCTCGGCGTACGGCAGCTGGTCGTCGAGATACCGCTCCACTGCGAGCTCGTCGACCCGTGGCGCCGTCATCTGCAGATGAATGAGCTGCAGCAGGATCTCGAGGTCGTCGGTCGACGAGTAGCCGGTCATGCCCTCGGTGAACAGGTCGATACCGGTGGAGAACTCCAGGTCCTTGTCCGACAGGAACGCTTCGAGGCTGACCGGGTCGTAGGTCGCGACCCCGCTGTCGGCGAGGACCGCGGCCGCGGCATCCGCTGCCGGCACGTCGGCCTCTTCGAGGGCCTCCAGCCCACCCGGGCTCCTCGCCTCGAACGCGACCTGGCCCTCGACGATCGGTGTGACGTTGAGCGACACGCTCACGCCGTTGTCGAATTCGAGCAGGACCGGCGCGACGAAACCGTCGCTCGCTCCATCAGCGAGCAGGCCAGCCGAGATCTCCTCGACCGGCTCGGGAGCAACCATCAGCGCATCGTCGATCGCCGAGTCGTCGGCGCGGGGCTCGATCTCGCGGTCACGAACGTCGATGATCTGGTCGAGGAAAACGGTGTCGTCAGCGACGTCGTCGACCTCCGAATCGGGTACGACGACGAGCATCTGGATCGCCGCGGAGTCGAGACGCTCGACGAAGCCGAATGCGACCGTTGCCGGTGTCGCGCGATCGAGGACCGCATTGGCGTACGCGTACTCCGCGTCTGCGGTCGGGATCGGATCGTCCAGCAGCACATAGGAGACGTACTGCTCAGCGAAGTCCGAATCCTGGCGGGTGTCACGCCCCACGTATTCGGTGTCGACGAAGGAACGGAGGGTTTCGACGGCACGATCGACCTCCTCGACGGTGAAACCGTAACGCCTGACCCGCTCGTATTCGTCGAGCACGGCCTGCGTCGATGCCTCCAGGTCCGCACCATCGGCCGCGACGTAGATCTCGGGCGCGTCCAACCCTTCGACGATCGAACTCGAGTCGGCCGATGCGTCATCGAAGGGTGCGTCGCCACGGAGCGCGTCATTGCCGAGTCGCGTGGCGATGATCTCGAACGCCAGCGAGTCGAGGATCTCGCGCTGGCCCTTGGCCTCCGGGATCTGGTCGGCCCCGCCGTCGACGCCCCCGTCGACGAGCGGAAGGATCACCGCCGCGAATCCCTCGGCCACGTCCGGGTCGGCGTGGACGATCACCGCCGGTTCCGTCGGCACCTCGGCGCGATTCTCCGGTCGCTCGTCCAGCGTGCCCGCTACGGCGACCGGCTCGAACTCCGCACGGATCAGGTCCTCGATCTCACCGGGGTCGACGTCACCCACCACGACGACCGCAGCGTTGTCGGGTCGATACCACTCGTCGTAGAAGCGACGCAGCGGCTCTGCCGTCATGGCCGATATGGCCGCATCGGTTCCGATCGGATCGCGCCCCTCGTAGGCCGACCCCGTCAACAACAACGCTTCGAGCTCGGCATAGATCCGCCCACCGGCCGACGTGGCAGACCCGCGCCACTCGTCGAGCACCACACCTCGCTCCGCCTCGACTTGTGTGGGGTCGATCGTGGCCGAGGTGAGCCATTGCTCCAGGATCTGCATCCCGGTGGCGACCACGGCGTCGTCCTGGGTCGGCATCGTGAGCTCGTAGACGGTCTCGTCGTAGCTGGTGTAGGCGTTGACGTCGGCGCCGAAACTGGCGCCGAAGCTGCGCAAGGTGGCGACGAGTTCGTTCTCGGGGAACTCCTCGGTGCCGTTGAACAACATGTGCTCGAGGAAATGCGCCACGCCCGACTGATCTGCATCCTCGTCGACCGAGCCCGCGTCGACCACGAGTCGCATGTCGACGCGGCCACCCGGGTTGTCGTTCGAACGGATCACGTACCGCAGCCCGTTGTCGAGCACACCTTCGACCACCTCCGGATCGGGCTCGCTGATCGACGGGAGACCGGTCGGGTCCGGCGCCTCGACCTCTCCGGGCGCACGATCGGGATCCGTCGACGGAGCGGGGTCGGTGGCGGCCGGATCCGAGCCGTCCGTCGCCTCCGGAGGGATCGACTCGCTCGGGCCGCTGTCGACGTCGTCCGCCGCAGGCGTGCACGCCGCCAGAACGACGCAGCTGACCAGAGCGACGATCGTGATGTTCCGCTTCACGCCGGTGAGCATGCCGCCTGGCGGCCGATCGCGCACGGATGATCGCGTCGAGAGTTGGTGCGCGGTGCCTGACCCCGCGCACCAACCTGAGCGAGACGCGGTGTCAGGTCGGCGGCGGTTGGCCGAGAACGCTCTCGATCCGTGGCGACCAGTCGATGTCTTCCGTCGACTCCCCGCGCGCCTTCACCGCAGCGCGTTCCCTCGCGAGTTCGTCGGCCAGGGCCGCAACGTCGTCGGACAACAACGACGCACAGCGATCACGCAACGCCTTGGCCAGCGCCGGGCTCGCCCCGTCGGTGCTGATCGCCACGGTCACGCGACCCGCACCGGCGATCGCCGGGAGGATGAAGTCGCAGTCGACCGGCTGATCGGCGGCATTCGTCCAGATGGCGCGCGCTCGGGCCGCCTCGGCGATCGATGCGTCGGTGTCGTGATCCCCCGTCGCCGTGATGACGAGCCGGACACCGTCGAGGTCGGCTTCGACGAACGGTCGTTCACGCACCTCTGCACAGTGAGACCGATCGACCGCCTCGCTGACCGCCGACGCCACGAGGCGCACCGTCGCACCCGCAGCACGGACTCCGGCCACCTTTCGTGCCCCGATCGGGCCGCCTCCCACCACGAGCACCAACACGTCGTTGAGGTCGAGGAACACCGGGTATGCGAACCGCGGCTCGGCCATCAGATCACCGCGCCGCAGGTCACACGAGTTAATTCCCTACAAAGTTGATCTGATTGGTCGTCTTTGATTGAATGCGTGACGTGACCGACTCGCTCGAGCGTCCAGCGGAGACCATCGACCCCGTCGCCGATGCGCATGCGGTTATGCGTTGGGCGGCTCAGAAGTTCGGCGAGCGACTCTGCGTGACCGCCAGCTTCGGCGATGCGACGCTCGTGCATGTCGCCAACGTAGCGGTGCCCGGCATCGAGATCACACTGCTCGACACGGGGTACCTGTTCGCCGAAACCGAATGGTTCGCCGACGACCTGCGCGCCCGCTTCGGTCTCAACGTCCGAGTCATGTACCCGCAGCCCGACCTCGAACCGAACGTCTGGCAGACCGACACAGCAGCATGCTGCGCAGCTCGTAAAGTCGAACCCATGAACCGCGCGCTCGCCGGCCGCGATGCGTGGGTCACCGGCCTGCGTCGTGCCGACTCTCCGTCGCGTCGCACCACCCCGATCGTGCACGAAGACCTGCTGAAGGGTGTGGTCAAGATCAACCCGCTCGCCGCGTGGACCGACGCCGACGTGGCGTCGTACGCGGCGGAACACCGCTTGCCGGAACATCCCCTCGCCGATCGCGGGTACCCGTCGATCGGTTGCTGGCCGTGCACCCAACCGGTGCGCGACGGCGACGACGCTCGCAGCGGTCGTTGGGCGGGCACCGACAAGACGGAATGCGGCCTGCACCTGTGACGACGCCCGAAGACGTCAAGCTCGCCAGCAACTATCTCGGTGGCACCATCGTCGACGAACTCGTCAGCGACCAGACCGACTTCGAGCACGACAACGAGATCCTCCTCAAGTTCCACGGGATCTACCAGCAGGACGACCGCGACGTCCGTCGTGCGCGCACGCAGGAGAAGCTGCCGCTCGACTACTCGTGCATGGTTCGGGCCTCGGTGCCAGGCGGGGTCATCTCGCGTGAACAGTGGCTGGCGCTCGACGCCGTGGCCCAACTCGCCGACAACAAGCTGCGTCTGACCACCCGGCAGGGCGTCCAGTACCACGTGGTCTACAAGCACGATCTTCGCCGGCTGGTGGCCGGTATCAACGCGTCGCTGCTGACCACGCTCGCGGCGTGCGGCGATGTGGTGCGCAACGTGATGGCATGCCCGTATCCGCATGCTGACCGGCAGGCCGTCCTCGAGCCGGTGGTGGCCGAGATGGTCGCCCGTTTCCGTCCGCAGACCGAGTCCTACTGGGAGCTGTGGGTCGACGGCGAGAAGGCGGTCAGCGCCGAACCGCACCCCGAACGCCCGAGTGTGGCGCCGCGCCCGCCGGCGCTGTCACCGATCGACGACGTCGAACCGATCTACGGCGCGGTGTACCTGCCTCGCAAGTTCAAGATCGGCATCGCCTGGCCCGGCGACAACTGCATCGATGTGTACGCCAATGACGTCGGCATCGTCCCGACCCTGACCGAGGGCACGTCGGGTGAGCTGACCGGCTTCATGGTCCTCGCCGGCGGCGGTATGGGGATGGCCCACGCCCGCCCCGACGACACGTACCCGATGCTCGCTCAGCCCGTCGGATGGGTCCCACCGGAGGATCTCGGTGACGTCGTCGAGGCGATCGTCACCGCCCAACGCGACTTCGGTAATCGGGACGACCGCAACCTCGCCCGGCTCAAGTACACGATCGAGAAGCACGGCATCGAATGGCTCCGTGGACAGATCGAGGAGCGGACGGGACGGGCGCTCGCGCCACCAGTCGAGATGCCGGAGTTCCACGACGACGCCCACTTCGGTTGGCACGAGATCGACGGCGTCGACACGCTCGGGCTCCCGGTGCCGTCAGGCAAGGTCGTCGGTGGCATCCGCACGGCACTTCGCCGGCTCGTCGCCGACGGCACCGTGCGCGAGCTCCGGGTGACGGCGCGTCAAGACCTGCTGCTCGTCGGCGCCACCGACCGTGACACCGTCGAACGGGTGCTGCGAGCGAACGATGTCGCCCTCGCCAGTGATCAGTCGCCGATGCGCAGCCTGGCCATCGCTTGCCCGGCCCTTCCCACGTGCAGCAAGGCGCTCGGCGAGGCCGAGCGCGTCCTTCCCGGCGTGGTCGACGAACTGGAGAAGGTGCTCGACGAGACGGGCAACGAGGGCCTTGCGGTCCGGCTGAACATGACGGGCTGCCCGAACGGTTGCGCCCGCCCGTACGGCGCCGAGATCGGAATCGTCGGGCGCACCAAACGCAACTACGACCTCTACGTCGGCGGCGCAGAGGCAGGCGACCGTCTCGCCCAGGTGCTTCGCGCCGACGTCCCGCTCGCCGACGTCCCGACGCTGCTGCGGCCGCTCCTGGAACGCTTCAAGGCGGAGCCCACCTCGGGTTCGAGCTTCGGCGACTGGTGCGCATCGCAGGATCTGACCGATCTGCAGGCATTGCTCCCCGCACCGACCGGTCGACGCCGCGGCCAGCGCGCTGCCGCGGACGCAGCCCTCGACCCCGCCACCGACGAATGACCGTCTGGCTCGTGGGAGCCGGCCCGGGTGACCCCGACCTGCTCACGGTGAAGGCGGCGCGCCTGATCGCCGAGGCCGACGTCGTCGTCCACGATGCACTGGTCGGCGACGGCGTACTCGCGCTGGTCCCTCCCGGTATCGAGTCGATCGACGTCGGCAAACGCCCCGGACAGGTGGTCGCCCAGGACGTCACCTCCGCACTTCTCGTCGAGCTCGGGCGGGCCGGCAAGCGCGTCGTGCGCCTCAAGGGCGGCGACCCGTTCGTGTTCGGTCGCGGCGGCGAAGAGGCGATCGCGTTGCTCGAAGCCGGGGTCCCGTTCGAGATCGTCCCCGGCATCAGCTCGTCGACCGCGGCCCCGCTGGCAGCGGGTATCCCGGTCACGCATCGCGGGGTCGCCGCCGCGTACACCGTCGTCACGGGCCACCGCCGCGAGGGTGAGCACGACGTGGACTGGCGCTCGCTCGCCAGCGTCGGTGGCACGATCGTGATCCTGATGGGGGTCTCGCAGCGAGGTCTGATCGCCGGTGAACTCATGGCCGGCGGCCTCGACCCGCGAACGCCGGTCGCCGCGATCCGCTCGGCCACGACCGAGCGGCAGACGGTGCTGCGGTGCGTGCTGTCCGAGCTCGCCGACGCGGCGATCGAGTCGCCGGCGGTGATCGTGATCGGTCCCGTTGCGGCGCTGGACCTCGTTCCGCACCGGCCGACCCCTGGGTTGACGGGTAGTCTCGGGCACATGGACAACACCACTGCGACCGCCGACACGACCAGCGCCGTGCTCGACACCGACGCGAACGCGGACGAGCTGCGCGAGGCCATGCTGGAAGACGAGCTGCTCGTCGAGGAGATCTCGATCGACGGGATGTGCGGCGTCTACTGACGTGCTCGACCGCCATCTCGTCCTGAACCCACAGGTCGCGCTGCGGCCCGAGCCGTTCGGCGCCCTTGCGTACCACTACGGCAATCGCAAGCTGATCTTCCTCAAGCATCCTGACGTCGTCCGGGTCGTGCAGGCACTCGGGGGTCACGACACGGTGGCCGACACCCTCCGGGCGTGCGACATCGACGAAGCCCGATGGCCGTCCTTCGAGAAGGCCCTGTCATCCCTCAACGACTCGGAGATGTTGGTATGACCCAACCGGCCGCACTGGTCGAGCAGCTCAAGGGCGGCCTCGACGCCCCCATCTGTCTCACCTGGGAACTCACCTACGCCTGCAACCTCGAGTGCGTCCACTGCCTGTCGTCGTCCGGGCGCCGCGACCCCCGCGAGCTGACCACCGACGAGGCCAAGGCTGTGCTCGACGAGCTGCAGGCCCTGCAGGTCTTCTACATCAACATCGGCGGCGGGGAACCGATGATCCGCCGCGACTTCTTCGAGCTGCTCGAGTACTCGATCGGCCTCGGTATCGGCGTGAAGTTCTCGACGAACGGTGCGTTCATCGACGCTGCGAAGGCCAAGCGCCTCGCCGAGATGGACTACCTCGACATCCAGATCAGCCTGGACGGTACCGATGCGCCGACCAACGACGCCGTGCGCGGCGACGGCTCGTACGCCACGGCGGTCCGGGCGATGGAACACCTCCGCGACGCCGACTTCGGACCGTTCAAGATCTCCGTCGTGGTGACCCGCCACAACGTCGACCAACTCGACGAGTTCAAGGCGCTCGCCGACTCGTTCGGCGCCCAACTCCGGGTCACCCGCCTGCGGCCGTCCGGCCGGGGTGCCGACTCGTGGCACGACCTGCACCCCACGAACGCTCAGCAGCGCCAGATCTACGACTGGCTCGTCGTCAACGGCGACAACGTGCTCACGGGCGACTCGTTCTTCCACCTGAACGCGCTCTGGGAAGAACCGCTCCCCGGACTCAACATGTGCGGTGCCGGGCGTGTGGTGTGCCTGATCGACCCGATCGGCGACGTGTACGCCTGCCCGTTCGTGATCCACGACGAATTCAAGGCGGGCTCGGTCCGTGACGAGGGCGGATTCGCCAACGTCTGGAAGCACAGCGACCTCTTCACCGAGCTGCGCGAACCCCAGTCGGCTGGCGCCTGCGCGTCGTGTGGGAGCTACGACGCCTGCCAGGGCGGCTGCATGGCGGCCAAGTTCTTCACCGGCCTGCCACTCGACGGGCCCGACCCCGAGTGCGTGAGCGGCCACGGCGAAGCGGCGCTGCTCGCAGCGAGTTCGCTGAACGGCGGCATCAGCGCGCCGCGGCCGATGATGGATCACTCGAAGCCCGCACGGGTTGCCGCACCGGAGCGCGTTCCGGTCACCATCGGTCGCCGCTGATCACGGCCTGATCGCCCCTGCCACCATGACGGCCGCACTCCTCGCGGTCATCGCGGCGTACCTCCTCGGCACGTTCCCGAGTGCGATCCTCGTCGCACGAGCGAGCGGCGTCGACATCGAGACGTTCGGGTCCGGCAATCCCGGGGCCTCGAACGTCACCCGAGCGCTCGGTTGGCGCAAAGGAGCGTGGGTCTACGGACTCGACGCGGTCAAGGGTGCGATGGCGGCCGGGTTGGGGCTCTGGATCGACGGCCGGCCGTTGGCGTACGTGTGCGGCGCTGCCGCGATCCTCGGACACATGTTTCCGGCCACGAGGGGCTTTCGCGGCGGCAAAGGCGTCGCGACCGGTTCTGGCGTCCTGCTCGTGGTGCACCCGATCATCGCGCCACTCGCCGTCGGGGTGTGGTGGGCCGCGACCAAGTTGACCGGCAAGGCTGCGCTCGGTTCGGTCCTCGCCGTCGCCCTCGTTCCGATCGCGCTCGCCGCCGACGGGGCACCAGCTTGGGAGTTCATCGCCGTCGCCGGCCTGTGCGCGCTCATCGTCGTCAAGCACGCCCCGAACATCAAGCGGATGATTCGGCGGGAGGAACACTCCCTGAGCAAGATGTGATCCGGAAACGCGATGCAATTGCTCACACCTCTCCCACTCGGGCCCCGAACGGCACCGAATCGCATCCTCTTCGGCCCGCACGTCACGAACCTCGGTGCCGACGACCGGTCGCTGACCCCCCGCCATCACGCGTACTACGAACGGCGGGCACGAGGGGGCTGCGGCACGATCGTCGTCGAAGGAGCGTCGGTGCATGCGTCCGACTGGCCGTACGAGCGCGCCCCCCTGGCCGAGCGGTGTGTACCGGGTTGGTCGTCGATCGTCGACGCCTGCCGGCCACACGGCTCGCTCGTGCTCGCTTCGCTCGACCATGCGGGCGGGCAGGGCTCCTCGGCCTACAGCCAGGCACCGCTGTGGGCACCGTCGCGGGTCCCCGAGGTCAACAGCCGAGAGGTGCCGAAGTGGATGGAGGCCGACGACATCGCATCGGTGGTCGCCGGATTCGCAGCGTCGGCCAAGCTTGCGGTCGAGGCGGATCTGGACGGCGTCGAGGTCAACGCCGGCCAGCACAGCCTGGTGCGCCAGTTCCTCAGTGGGCTGACGAACCAGCGCGACGACGAATGGGGTCACGATCGCCTCCGCTTCGCCCGTGACGTGATCGACGCGGTCAGGTCGTCCCTCGGGGCGGATCGGGTGCTCGGACTCAGGCTGTCGTGCGACGAGCTGGCCCCGTGGGCGGGCATCACACCCGAGATGGCTCCGGACATCGCCGTGCAACTCGTCGCGTGCGGTGTCGACTATCTCGTCGTCGCTCGCGGTGCGATCTTCTCCGCCGAGAAGACGCGACCGGACTTCCACGAACCGACCGGCTTCAACATCGACGTGTGCCGAGCGGTGCACGCCGCGGTCCACGTCCCGGTCGTCCTGCAGGGCTCGATCGTCGAGTGGGGCCAGGCCGAATGGGCCGTCGGCGGGTTCGACGACCCGGCAGTGTGCGACGGGGTCGAGTTGACCCGTGCCCAGATCGCCGATCCCGACTTCACGCGCAAGCTCGCCGTCGGCGAGGCGGACCAGATCCGACCGTGCACCCGCTGCAACCAGACCTGCCAGGTTCGCGATGCCCGCAACCCGATCGTCACCTGTGTCGGTGAACCGTCGAGCGGCCGAGAGACCGAGGATCCCGATTGGTACCAGCCGGCGCGCCACCCACGGGCCGTGACCGTGATCGGAGCCGGTCCCGCGGGGCTGGAGGTCGCACGCGTCGCGGCGACGCGCGGGCATCACGTGACGATCGTGGAGCAGGCGGACCAGCTCGGTGGCACCGCTCGCGTCGCCGGCCCCCACCTGCCTCTCGTCGAATGGTTCCAGCGCGAGCTCCAGCGGCTCGGAGTGGCCGTTCGGCTCACGACCCGCCACGACGCGGCCGAGCACATCGAGGCGGGGGACATCATCGTCCAAGCCACCGGTTCCCGAGCGGGCGACCGTGCGTACCTCGTCGACGATGACGCGATCGCCGTGCTCGATGTGGCCGACGTTCGCGGTCGCGTCGCAGACGTTCCAGCGACGGGCACGATCGTCGTGTTCGACCCGATCGGTGGCCCGATCGGCGTCGCGCTCGCCGAGGAGCTGGCCGACCGCGCCGTGCTCGTCACCCAGGACAACATCGCTGGCAACGAGCTGGCACGCACGGGCGACCTCGCGCCGGCCAACACCCGCCTCGCGCAGCGCAACGTGCGCATCGAACGCCGCTCCCTGCTGCGCTCCGTGACCTCGAGCGGCGTCGTGCTCGAGGACCGCTACTCCGGGCTGCAACGCACGATCGAGTGCGCGGCGGTCGTCGACTGCGGCTTCCGCCTGCCGACCGAGCCGTTTCCGGGAGTCACGATCCAGGTCGGCGATGCCGTCGCCCCCCGAACCGTCTACGAAGCGATCCTCGAAGCCCGCCGCGCCGCCCTCGCCCTGTGACGCGTCGAACGAGCGCGTCCCCATCCAGCACCCGGAGTTGATCCACCCATGGATACGAACGCACTCTTCGACCTCACCGGACGCGTCGCCGTCGTCACCGGCGGCTCTCGCGGCCTCGGGCGCGAGATGGTGCTCGCGTTCGCTGCGCACGGCGCCGATGTCGTGATCGCCAGCCGCAAGCTCGACGGCTGCGAGGAGGTCGCCCGGGAGGTCGAAGCGCTCGGGCGACGTGCCCTGCCGGTCGCCTATCACGCCGGTGACTGGGACGACAGCGACCGCCTGTACGAGATGGTCTACGCGCAGTTCGGGCGCTGCGACGTGCTCGTCAACAACGCCGGGATGTCGCCGCTGTACGAGTCCGTCGACACGATTTCCGAAGCCCTGTACGACAAGGTGCTCGACGTCAACTTGAAGGGCCCCTTCCGCCTGTCGGCGCTCGTCGGCACCCGGATGGCCGGCCGCGACCACGGGGGCAGCGACGGTGGGTCCATCATCTTCGTCTCGTCGATCGCCTCGCAACGTCCGTCGCCTGTCGAGTTGGTCTACGGCGCGGCGAAGGCGGGGGTCAACAATCTCACGTACGGGTTGGCCCGCACGCTGGGACCCAAGGTGCGCGTCAATTGCATCGTGCCGGGACCGTTCCTCACCGACATCTCCAAGGCGTGGGACATGGAACGATTCAACCGCAACGCGCAGACGGCGTTCGCCCTCGGCCGTGGCGGCGAGCCGGGCGAGATCGTCGGCGCCGCGCTCTATCTCGCGAGCGGTGCCTCGTCGTACACGACCGGCACGACGATCAACGTCGACGGCGGCCCACGCTGACCGCGACCACCTGACCGAACTCGATCGCCTGAAATCTCGATCGTGACCGTCGGACTTCGCCGGTCTGGAACGATGAGGGCATCGTGAGGGACACAGCGAACGACGTCGAACCCGATTCGGGTGGACACCGTTCGACGCTGCTCGACCTCTACGACGACGCGCTGCCCCAGGTGTATGGATATCTCCATCGGCGGTGCCGCGACCGCAGTACCGCCGAAGACCTGACGACCGAGGTGTTCATGGCGGCTGTCGACTCCATCCATCGAGCCGTCGTCCGCGATGTCACCATCGCCTGGCTGATCGGAATCGCACGTCACAAGCTGGTCGACCACTGGCGCCGGGTCGAACGGGACGAGCGACGGCTCAACGCGATCGCCGGCGAGCTCGACCACGGCGACGACGACCCGTGGGACGCGCAGCTCGACGTGATGACCGCGCGGGACGTGCTGAGCGACCTCGCCACCCAACACCGGGCCGCCCTGACCCTGCGCTACGTCGACGACTTGCCCGTCGCCCAGGTCGCCGTCGAACTCGGCCGTACCACCCAAGCGACCGAGGCCCTCCTGGTGCGGGCCCGAGTCGCGTTCCGAAACCGCTACGAGGAGGTGAGCGCATGAACCCGTTCGAGCAACTCCGTATCGACGACGACGCCGCCTCACCGGCCTCTCCCGATCCACGATTCGCCAGCCGTCTGCGAGCCCAGCTCGAAGCCGCTCTCTCCCCCGTGGTCCAACTTCCCGAACGACTCTCCGAACAGAAGGACCGAGCAACCATGACCGACACAGCAACGACCACCGCCGCGACCACCCAGATCCTGGTCCCGTACATCGCCGTCGACGACGCAGCCGCTGCGCTCGACTGGTATGCCGATGCCCTCGATGGCATCGAGACCGTTCGCTACGTCGGTGACGATGGCCGGATCGGCCATGCCGAGATGACCATCCATGGCGCCCGCATCATGTTGTCCGACGCCTATCCGGAGATCGGTGTCGTCGATGCGAACAGCTACGAGGGTTCCTCGTGCGCGTTGCATCTCGAGGTCGACGACATCGACGCCCTGCACGACGCCGCCGTTGCCGCCGGTGCGACGTCGCAACGAGACCCGGCCGATCAGGCTCACGGCGCACGGACGTCGACCGTGGTCGACCCGTTCGGACATCGTTGGATGTTCAGCCAGACGATCTCGACCCCCACCGCTGCGGAGATCGACGCTGCCACGGATGGGTTCACCGTCATCGAGTCGGTCGCCGTCGGCACCGGGGACGCACTGGCCGGCAGCACCGGTCCGGGCCGACCGATCCAGCTCGGCTACTACACGATCCACACGGCCGACATCGCCAAGGCGGCGAGCTTCTACGCAACAGTGCTCGGCTGGCAGGTCGACCCTGAATCCGGGCACGTCAGCAACTGTGACCTGCCGTTCGGCTTCCAGACCGACTACGGCGACGGAGTCCGACTCTGGATGCAGGTCAGCGACGCCGACCCGGTGATCGAACGGATCCTCGCCAACGGTGGCGAGGTCGTGGAGGACACGATGTACGAGTCGGGTCGTGGCGTCGAGTGCCGGGACGATCAAGGCCAGCGGTTCGATCTCCACCATCCGGCGGCGGGCTACGAGTCGTGACGGGGCGACCGCGATGACCCCCCAAGTGCACAACCCGAACGAGGTCTACCTCCACCTCGGGACCGGTCCCGAGGTCGGCCTCGAACCTGTCACCGACACGTTCTGGGCCGCCATCGACGATCGCACCGATCTGATGTCGGGACGGCTCGTGACCGGACTGTCGACGGCCGGCGATTGGTCGGTGTGGGAGATGCACCCGGAGGGGGACGAGATCATCGTCGTCACCGCCGGCGCCTGCCGGTTCCATCTCGATGATGGCGAATCGGTCGCCGAAGCGGTCGTGACTGCGCCGGAGTACATCGTCGTACCCAAGGGAACGTGGCACACGATGGACGAGATCGACCCCGGCCACGCCCTGGTGATCACCTGGGGCGAGGGCACCACCCATCGCCCACGGGAATCAGCCTGACGATCAGGCGGCGAAGTAGCCGGACACGTCCACGAGCAGGTGCGCACGCCCGTACACGTAGAAACACACATCACCCGACGCCGACACCGGCGCAATCACACTGTTCGGAATCGTCTGACCCGCCGTGAAGTTCAGGTTCGACGCATTCGGACGCGTCCCACACTGATACACCGTCACGAAACCGCCACCCGCCACTGGATTCTCACCCTCAGCAACCGTCACGTTCAACGCCAACGCACCAATACCCGAACCCGGCAACCCACCCTTACCCAACACGTTCAACACCACCGGACCCGCCGACCCATCGAACGAACCCGCCTTGCCACCAGACCTCGTATCCAACAACCGAGCCGGCGTCAACGGGACGAACGCAGTGCCAGTGCGGAATGCGGCCACGGACGGTGCCAACTCGGTCAACACGCGTGCGTTGTCCTGCGTCGCGGAGCCCGTGGGCTGGCCGTTGTAGAGCACCGTCGGACTGGAGAAGTGCGCAACACGTGTGCAGACCCCCGCCGGGCACGTGTTGGCGTTGTACGCCATGATCGTGCGGTAGCCCGCCGCTTCATTTCGGTAACCGTTCGCGTACGGCACCACCCCTGGCGGTTCGGGAGGACCATGACCGGCTCCGAGGTTGTGACCGGTTTCGTGCGCAAACGTGAGATTCGACCTGGCGCAGTCGGGACGAACGACGGAGAAACCGAAGCTGGCGTCGTTGGCGTTGACGGGCGGCGTCAGCAGCCAGGCCGATCCGCACGTCCCTGAATCCATCGGCACGACGAAGACGACCAGGTCGGCGGCGAGCGCGTCGCGCCGTGCGTGCACCTCGTCGAGGGATCCGTCGGACGTCCCGGTGATCCGGTTCAGCTCGGTGTTCGCCGAGGCGCCGATGCCTCGATACGCAACAGGTTCGATGCTCGCCGACTCCATCACGAGGTTGGCACCCGAACGGGCGTAGGCCGCGTTCACTTCGTCGATGGTCGCAGCGAGCCACGCAACCGC
>JANNNB010000177.1:0-2305 GCA_031398325.1 Actinomycetes bacterium | reverse complement strand
GCGGCCTCCTCCTCCCACACCGCGAAGAGTGCCGTCCGCCGAGGGTCGACTCCGGGGCCCGTGTCCGAACCCTTCCCGGTGCCGAGCAGCCGCCAGAACACGAGCCCGGGAACTCGGGTGAGTCGGAGGCGGTCGGTGCCGAGCCTGGCCATCGCGGCGGGCGCCATCCACGGAGACTCGCTGACGAGATGGAACGAGGCGATCCGGACCATCGCTGTCCATGATGCCAGACGCACCCGCGACGGCGGGCCCGAGCCGGCGGGCCGTTCTCTCACGGATCGATCGGTCATGCTGTCAGGCAATGGAGCTGAGCACGACGACCGGGGCGATCGTCACCGCGATTTTCGGATACCTGCTCGGCTCGATCCCGATTGCGAACCTCGTGGCCCGCCGTCGGTCACGGATCGATCTGCGCGCCGTCGGTGACCGAAACCCGGGGTACTGGAACGCGAAGGAGACGCTCGGCCGACGCGCCGCCGTTCCGGTGTTCATCGGTGACGTCGCCAAGGGCACTGCTGCAGCGCTCGTCGGAATGGCGCTCGCGAATCCAGGCGTGTGGGGGCTCGCGTACGTCGGTACCGGTGCGGCGATGGTCGGGCATGCGTTCCCGTTGTTCGCCCGGTTCCGCGGCGGGCGTAGCGTGCTCACGTTCGTGGGCGGTGCTGCCGTCTTCGCCCCGATCCCCGTGCTGATCAGCGTGGTGGTGCTCCTCGCCGTGTTCGCCGTCACGAAGTCGTTCGCGATGGGTGCCCGTGCGGGGTTCGTCGTTCTCCCGTTCGTGACCCTGATCGTGCAGGGCCCGTACCAGACCGCCGCGATGGGGGTACTGATGACCTTCATCGGCGTTCGATTCCTGATGGCCTCGCTCGGAGACCGTGCCCGCGCGCGTCGTTAGCCTGGGGTCGGTGACCGTCGCCAGCGAACTGCTCCCAACGCTCGACAACACGTTCGTCCGCCAACTCGTCGGCCTCTACGAACCGTGGCAGGCGGCTCCGGCGTCGGCACCAGAGCTGCTGGTGCTCAACGATGCGTTGGCCGCTGACCTCGGCCTCGACCACGCGGCGCTGAAGACAGCGGCTGGGCTTGCGTTTCTCGTCGGGAGCGAGGTGCCCGCCGACGCCACACCGGTCGCGATGGCCTACGCCGGGCACCAGTTCGGCGGGTTCTCACCGCGCCTCGGCGATGGGCGAGCGCTCCTGCTCGGCGAACTCGTCGACGGCTCCGGCCAACGCCGTGACCTGCACCTGAAGGGGTCGGGTCGCACCCCGTTCGCCCGCGGCGGCGACGGCAAGGCCGCCGTCGGACCGATGCTGCGCGAGTACGTGGTCAGCGAGGCGATGCACGCGCTCGGCATCCCGACGACCCGATCGCTCGCGGTGATCGCGACGGGCGACCCGGTCGCCCGCGAAACGATGCTGCCAGGGGCGATCCTCGTACGCATCGCCGCGAGCCATTTGCGCGTCGGGACGTTCCAGTACGCGGCGGGCCACGACGACATCGGCCTCCTCCAGCGACTCGCCGACTACGCGATCGCCCGTCACCACCAGCGCTCGACGGGCGCCCCGAATCCGTACATCGCCCTCTTCGAGGCGGTCATGGATGCACAGGCCGCATTGATCGCCCGCTGGATGAACATCGGATTCATCCACGGTGTGATGAACACCGACAACATGACGATCTCCGGCGAGACGATCGACTACGGCCCGTGCGCGTTCATGGACGCCTACGACCCAGCGACCGTGTTCAGCTCCATCGATCACGGCGGACGCTACGCGTATGGCAACCAACCGCAGATCGCCCAGTGGAACCTCGCCCGGCTGGCCGAGACGCTCCTGCCGCTGTTCGATCCCGACCTCGACACGGCGGTCGCGACCGCGACGCAGATGTTGCAGGGGTTCCCCGACCGGTATCTCGGATACCGGCGGGCCGGCCTGCTCGCCAAGCTCGGGCTCACCGCGGACGCAGCAGACGAGCTCGCCGACGATCTGCTCGCGTTGATGCACGAGAATCGTGTCGACTTCACCGGATGCTTCCGGGCGCTGTCTGCGGCGGTTCGAGGCGATCGTGAGCCGGTCCGCCTGCTGTTCGTCGATCTCGCCGGAATCGATGCGTGGCTCGACCGATGGCTCGCCCAGGTGACGTCGTCATCGACCGACGTAGGTGCGACAGCGGACGCGATGGATCTCGTGAACCCGATCTACATCCCGCGCAACCACCTGGTCGAAGAAGCGCTCGCGGCTGCGACCGACGGCGACCTCGACCCCTTCCGACAACTGATCGAGGTGCTGGCACGACCGTTCGACGA
>JANNNB010000171.1:0-25992 GCA_031398325.1 Actinomycetes bacterium | reverse complement strand
TCGATCGGCGAATTCGAGGAAGCGTTGGCCAGCGAACGTCGGCGGACCGACGCACTCCGTCGCCGACTCGACCGCACGCAGGCGGACCTCGATCAGCAGCGAACGGCCGCCGCGGAGCCCAACGAGCGTGCCCGCACCCTGCAGACCGAACTCGCCGAGGTGCGGACGGCCAACGCCACCCTGCAGGCACGCCTGGCGATCCTGACGCAACCTCCGACGGCACCGGTCCCCAACCGCGCCGCCCGGCGAGCGGGAAAACGGCGTCGGAAGGACCACTGATCGGCGCGCCGGCAGCCCGTCACGGATCGCAACTATTGTGTGCACCGATCGGGTAATGACATGTGTAGAGCGCCCATCATGCGTCGGGCTGACGGCTCGGGAGCGGACCGACGAGTCGACGACTGCGAGATGGAGCGACCGGGATCGGTGCTGCCGAGATGGCAGCTAACAGGGTGCTGAAATTGGGCTGAGGTGCTCGCGTTTTGCGTTGGGATCGAAAAGAATGGGGGCATGCGTGGAACCCCTGATCCGCAGTTGGCGATGTTGACGACTTTGTCGACCGAGGATCTGATCCCGGTCGATCATCCGATCCGCCGCATCCGTGTCGTGGTCGACGCCGTGTTGGCTGAGATGGACGACACGTTCGACGCGATGTACGCCGGCACCGGCCGCTCGAGTGTGCCGCCGGAGTCGTTGTTGAAAGCGACGGTGTTGATGGCGATGTACTCGATCCGGTCGGAGCGTGCGTTCTGCGAACGGCTCAACTACGACTTGTTGTTCAAGTGGTTCCTCGATCTGCGCATCGATCAACCAGCCTTCGACGCGTCGACGTTCTCCAAGAACCGGCAACGACTCCTCGACGCGCAGGTCGCGGACGAGTTCTTCGCCGCGGTGGTGCGCCAGGCGAAGCTGCGCCGCTACATCTCGTCGGATCACTTCACCGTCGACGGCACCCTGCTGGAGGCATGGGCGTCGCACAAGAGCTTCAAACCCAAAGACGGCCCACCAGCCGAGCCGCCGGTCGGACGCAACGCGGAGGTGGCCTGGCATGGCGAGAAGCGTTCCAACGACACGCATCAGTCCACGACTGATCCTGAAGCCCGCCTGGCGCGCAAGTCGTTCGCCACCGCGGCGAAGATGTCCTACGCGGGGCATCTGTTGATGGAGAACCGCAACGCGCTGATCGTCGACGCCGAGCTCACCGCCGCCACCGGCTTCGCCGAACGTGAGACAGCCGTGGAGATGTTGGCGCGGTTGCCGGCATCGAGGAGGCGGCGCACCATCGCAGCCGACAAGGCCTACGACACCCGCGAATTCGTCGCCAAGACCCGTGGTCTGGGGTTCACACCGCACGTGGCGCAGAACACCACGAACCGAAGATCCGCGATCGACGGGCGGACCACCCGCCACCCCGGCCACGTCGTGTCACAACGGATACGCAAACGGGTCGAGGAACCGTTCGGGTGGATCAAGACCATCGGCGGCGGACGAAAGCTTCGCTACATCGGCCGACAACGAAACCGGGCCTGGTTCAAACTCGAAGCCGCCGTCTACAACCTCATCCGAATCACCGCGCTCGACACCGCCACCGCCTGAACGACCCCGAGACCCGGGGGCCGCCAGACGAACAGCACGACACAGAAGAACCGAATCGGCAACGAGGCAACCGGCAGCGCCGGAACTTGCACCGCCAACCGCAGCCGACAGCGTCTCAGGACCCGATTTTCATCACCCTGTTAGGCGTCAGCGGGTGTCGACGACGCGGAACACTTCACAACTCGAACCGGCGGCCAGCCCGTTGGCTTCGGCGGCCGATGCCCACCATGCCCGCATTCGGACTTCGAGGGCGGCTGGATCCTTGTGCTGGCTCACGTGACAGAGCAGCGCCCGTAGCTTGCGGTCGACGGTCGACGTGATGTCGATCACATCGGCCGCGCCGGGCCCATTCGGGATCCACACCTCGTCGACGGCCCAGTCGTCGAGATCGCTCGCCGGCTGACCGACGAACGCGAACGGATTGCGGGCGTCCGGATACACCGCACACATCGTCGCCTCCGCCGCAGCGAGGTGATCGGGGTGTGAGCCATAGGTCGAGTCGAGGCTCCGGAGCGGAGACTGGGTGATGACGACCTGTGGTCGGACCTGACGGATCACCCGGCTGACGTCGTGCCGTAGGGCCATGTCGGCCACGACACTGCCGTCCATGTGACCCAGGAAGTGCAGCGACGTGACGCCGACCTCCGCAGCCGCCTTCGTCTGCTCCTCGCGACGAATCGCCGCCATCTCGATGCGGGGAATCGTCCGATCGAAGCCTCCGGCTTGACCGTCGGTGACGAGGCAGTAGACGACCTCGACGCCCGCATCGGTCAGCACGGCGACGGTTCCGGCAGCCGAGAAGTCGACGTCGTCGGGGTGAGCCATCACGACGAGGACACGTTCGATCTCCGACGGTTGCAGCATGGGCCCAGTCAACGGCCAAGGAGTCACGAACGCAATCGCCGTTTGATGAGCCCCGACGGGCATTCGATCTCTAATGTCTGCGGCATGACCCTCCCCGATGTGCCGCTCGCCGACTTCGACCTGTCCAACATGGAGTTCTGGACGGCCCCGCGCGACTACCGCGACGGGGCGTTCAAGACCTTGCGCGACACCCCTGGGCTCGTGCACTACGAAGAGGCCCTCATCCCCGACTCGCCGTTCCCGCGCGGCGCCGGGTACCACGCACTGACCCGCCACGAGGACATCTGGCAGGTCAGCCGCAACGCGAAGGTCTTCTGCTCGAGCAAGGGTTCGAACATCGGCGACCTCCCACAGGAGATGAACGAGTTCTTCGGGTCGATGATCAACATGGACGATCCGAAGCACTTCCGGCTGCGCTCGATCGTGTCGAAGGGCTTCACCCCGAAGGAGGTGAGCCAGGTCGAGGACAACGTTCGGGTCAAGGCAGCAGAGGTCATCGACCGGCTGCTCGAGCAGTTCCCCGACAAACAGTGCGACTTCGTGGAGCATGTGGCCGCCGCACTCCCGCTCGAGATCATCTGCGACATGATGGGTATCCCGTCGGAGGACTACGCCAAGGTCTTCAAGTGGACCAACACGATTCTCGGCGTCGGCGACCCCGAGTTCGGCGGGACGCTCGAAGACCTCATGTCCCACGCGCTCGAGATGTTCATGTACGCCCAGGCGCTCGGCGAGGATCGTCGCGCCAACCCGCAGAACGACATCACGTCGGTCATGATGACCGCGGAGGTCGACGGCGATCAGCTGACCCCGCAGGAGTTCGGATCGTTCTTCATCCTGCTCGTGGTCGCCGGCAACGAGACCACCCGTAACGCGATCAGCCACGGCATGAAGGCGCTCACCGACTTCCCGGATCAGCGCGAGCTGCTGTTCTCCGACTACGAGGCGCACTCGAGGACAGCGATGGAGGAGATCGTCCGTTACGCGACCCCGGTCATCCACTTCCGTCGCACCGCGACCGAAGACACGAGCATCGGGGGCCAGGAGATCAAGGCCGGCGAGAAGGTCGTCATGTTCTACAACTCGGGCAACCGCGACGAGCGGGTGTTCGAGGATCCATTCGCGTTCGACATCACCCGTCCGATGCAGCCGGTGCAGATCGGTTTCGGTGCCGGCGGTCCGCACTTCTGTCTCGGCGCGAACCTCGCGCGACGTGAGATGACGGTCATGTTCGACGAGATCCGGCGGCGGTTGCCGTCGCTGCGGATCTCCGGCGAGCCCGACTACCTGCAGAGCGCGTTCATCAACGGCATCAAGCGCATGCCCTGCACCTGGGACTGAGCGCCGCCCAGGTCGCTGGCACTCATCCGTCCCCCTCGTCGCCGACGTCGCTCCACGTGGCCTTGGCCCCGCTGTGGCCGACGTCGATGACGACGTACGTCGCTCCGATGGCGACCACCGACGTCACGACGACCAGCGCAACATGGCCGACCCGGCCCGTGAGCCGAGCGTCCGGGTAACGGCGCGAGATCGGACCGATCGCGGTCACTGCTGCGGCCATCACGGTCACGGCGATCGCCCACGGCAGCACCGTCTCACCCTTGCTGGTGTGGTCGCTGACCAGCTCCGTTCGGTCGACGCTGTCCTCGAGCTCCTCGCCCGACTGTTGGGCGAGCGCCACTGCGAACGTGGCGGTGAGCGCCAGGAACAGCGCAATCGGCCCCCACCACTTCCGCGCACGCGGCCAGATCGCCACGATCATGGTCAAGAGCGCCGCGAGGGGAAGCATCACGACGGCGGCGTGGACCACGAGTGGATGCGCGGGAAGCCCGAAGAGTTGGTCGATTTCCATGCGAAATGCTCCTAGCGATGTTGGGCGCGCTGTAGGTCGGTGGGCGGATGGTGAGGGGTGACGGTCGTTGCGACGCGTTGGTCAGCGTCGGTCGACGAGGGGCTCGCCCTGGATGAGGCCGATCGGAGGACCCACGGGCTCCGGCCACGACGGCGACGGCGGCGACGGCGTGTCGTCACTCAGCCGGGCTCCCGTACGGCCCACCGCAGGTCCGTCGGGCGCAACTCCACCGCGGCGGCTGGCACCGACCAGGATGCGGTACGTGACAGCCAGCATGAGTACGACGGTGACGCCGATCGAGGTCCACAGGTACAAGCGATTGGAAGCGTCGGTCCCGGCGAACGTGCCATGCAGGCTGGTGAGCACGAACACGACGTAACTCGTCAGGTGAATCGCTCGCCACGTCGATCGGGGCAGGCGCTTCATGGCGAGTGACGTTGCCTCCACGGCCACCAGACCCCAGAGCGCGAAGACACCGAGCGCGACCTGCCAGGTCTTCCAACTGCTCGCGAACGGCACGATCACGTCGATCACGTCGAAGTGGACGAAGTTGTCGGCGATCAGAGCGCCGATGTGGATGGCGACGAAGCAGACGGTCAGCCCACCCAACGCCCGGTGGAGGTCGAGCAACCAGGCGGGGCGGCGGTGTTTCGGGAACAGTCCGGCCGTCAGCACGATCCCGAACATGATCGACGCAGTGAGCAGGAGCCAGGCGGTGATCCCCGCGCCCCGTGCGACGTACCACCACACTTGCGGGTTCATGCGCGCACGTCCGATCCGAACGGTGTCGACGCGAGCGCCGCGAGGTCGGTCGTCGCAAGTGTCTCACGCTCGAGGGTCGTCGCGATTCCGCTCACTCCGTTCTCATCCATGTAGGAGATGGCACCGGCCGATCCGCACAGGAGCGCAGCGGTCGCGTGGACTTCGGCCCGCCATCCCGAGGTGGCCATCACCGTGACCGCGGCCAGGTCGGTGCGCGAGGTCGTACCCGACACCGGATCGATCACGTGATGACGGGCCACACCATCGCGGACCCAGCGCCGCGTGCGAGTGCTCGACGTGGCGACCCCACCGTTGCTCACCACGAGCGTGGCGAGCGGGCTTGCCTCTCCGAACGGATCGGCGACGTCGACGGTCCAGCCTTCGGCGACGGGCCCCACTCCACCGGCGGCGATGTCGCCACCGATGCTGACGAGCGCTCCCCGAGCTCCGGACCGGAGCAGTTCAGCGACCAAGAGATCCCCGGCCAACCCCTTGCCGATACCACCAGGGTCGATCGCCATCCCCGACGGCAGCAACACCGACGTCGAAGGTAGGTCGATGCGCACATCGGCAATTCGATGGTTCAGACATGGCAGATCGATCGTGACGCTGACGCGGGTGCCGTCGTCGATGCTGCGGTCGTAGCCCGTCAGCACCAGCTCGTGCAGGAACGTCGGGTCGTACAGGCCGTTGGTGAATTCGCCAGCGTCCTTCATCTTGTCGATCAGCGTGATCGTGGCGGGATCGACCGGTATCCAGGTACCAGGCATCGAGTTGAGCCGGCTGACGTCACTGTCGGGCAGGAACCGGCTCCACGCCCGCTCCAGTCCGCGGAGACGTTCCTCGGCCAGTTCGAGCGATGCCTGCGGGGCGTCGATCACGATCACCCGGGTCTGGCTGGCCATGACCCGGAAGTCGGCGCTACGAACTTCCACTTGTCGTCGCCACGGGAGCTGGTTGCGGAGCCGCACTGGCCGACGCTGTCGACGTCGGGGTCGGTGCGACGACCCGGACGACAGGTCGAGCCGTGAGCTCGATGACGGCCGGCGTCGGCGACGCATCGACGGCCGGTGCGGGGGATGTCGCCACGGCCGGTGGAGACGTGGAGACGATCGGCGCGGTCGGGGTTGTAATCGACGGCGTGATCGACGGCGCGGCCGGCACCGGTGTGGGGAGCACGAGTGCACTGCTCGACTGGCCCTCGGCCGCGTTCGCCACACCGAGCATCGTCACGATGCCGAGCATCGTCGTCGCTCCGATGCCGGCAGCCACGATACGACTGCGCTGGGCCGGGTGCCGGCGGCGCCGACGTGCCGATGGTGAACGGGTCTGCGTCGACGGTCCGGTCGCACGCCGGGCAGCGAGTCGGGCGATGCGGTCGAGCCGAGCCTGCTCGATGTCGTCGACCTGATCAGTCATCATCCTCACCACCCTCGTGCTCCTCGTGCTCCTCGTCCTCGTGCTCGTCGTCCTGTTCGTCGTCCTGTTCGTCGTCGTGGTCGTCGTCTCGCTCGGATCCGTCGAACGAGGCGCTCGGGGTGGCTGTTGCCGGTCGAGCGACGTCGGGTGCTTGCTGCACGATCACTTGATCGACCCGAGCGGAGATCGCGCCATCGGCTGCCACCTGGGCAGTGAAGACGTACACCGCGTTTGACGATGTGAACGTGACCGTCAGCTCGGACGGCGATGTGGCCTCCGGCGACCAGCTCCAGCCGGCCGAGGCCGCAACGTCGCCGAGTTCGATTCCCCCGCCGATTCGCCGGACCGTCACGGTTCCTGCATCTTCCACCAGGAACCCTTGTGTGTCGGCCGAAGCATCCCGAGCGATCGTCACGACCCCGCTCGTGTCCGTCGCCTCGACCGTCGACGTGGACGTGGACGTGGACGGATCGACGGTGGATCCGACCTCACCGGCGGCGGTCAGTTGACCGATCGAGTCGTCGCTCGCAGCGCCGAGCACTCCGATGTTCGCGGCCACCGCCGTACCGCCGGCCAAGAGGACCGCAGCGATCGCTGCTGTGGAGATGAGTGATGTACGTCGATCCATGAGGTCACCTGGTTCTTGTGGGGGGATGGTTGGTACGTGATCGACCGTACGACCGGCACCTCCAGCACCGCCCCAGCGCCGGGTTAGCAAATGGCAAAGATCGAAGCGACGTCATCGCTTGCCGCCAACGGCGTGCGAGTCTGTCTCCATGCACCTGCTGGTCGTCGAGGACGACCTCACGATCGCGGAGCCGCTGTGCACAGGGCTCCGGCGCGAAGGCTTCACGGTCGAGCACGTCACAACGGGTGCGGACGCACTCGGTGAGCGCACGGTGGATCTCGTGCTCCTCGACCTCGGTCTCCCCGATCTCGACGGGCGCGTGGTGTGCCGCGAGTTACGGTCACGATCCTCGGTGCCGATCATCGTCGTCACGGCTCGAGGTGACGAACTCGACCGCGTCACGCTGCTGGAACTCGGTGCAGACGACTACGTCGTCAAACCGTTCGGCTTCCGTGAACTGGTCGCACGAATCGGCGCTGTCCTCCGTCGTGCCTCGACAGCGAACCCCGCTCCCGGTACCGCCAACGTCGATGCAGTCGTCGACTGCGGCGACCTGCAGATCGATCGGCGCACCCACCGTGTGACCATCTCGAGCACTGCGACGTCACTCACGCCGAAGGAGTACGACCTGCTCGCCTATCTGGCGGCCGACCTGGGCGCGGTGCGCACCCGCGACGAGATCATGCGCGACGTATGGGACGAGCACTGGTGGGGATCGACCAAGACGCTCGATGTGCACATCGCCTCGCTGCGCAAGAAGATCGGTCCTGAAAGGATCGAGACCATTCGCGGCGTCGGCTTCGCGCTCGCCGACCCGAATGCATCGCCGTGACCCGGCGCCTCCTGCTCAGCTACCTCACCATCACCGCGATCGTGTTGCTCATGCTCGAGCTACCACTGGCGGTCTTCTATGGCGACCGGGAGAGGGATCGCCTGATCGCCAACGTCGAACGCGACGCCATGGTGATGGCGACGATCTACGAGGACGCACTCCAGGAGAACACGACGGTCGATCCGACATCGGCGCTCGCCTACGCCGATCGAACGGGGGCGCGGGTCGTCGTACTGGACAGCGCAGGAATCTCCAAGGTCGACACCGAGATCGACGCTGACCGGGACCTCTCGACACGGCCGGAGATTGCGACGGCCCTCACCGGTGAGCGTTCGATCGGCACCCGGCACTCCGACACCCTCAACACGGACCTGCTGTACGTGGCGGTGCCTGTCGCCTCCGGTGGAGATGTGCACGGCGCCGTCAGGCTCACGCTCGACACGAGCGAGGTGAACGAACGCATTCATCGATTCTGGTTCGCCCTCGGAGCCATCGCGTTGGTAGTGCTCATCGCCGCCACTGCGGTCGGGTGGCTCCTGGCGCGGTGGATCACACGACCCGTCCGGCGCCTCCAGACCACCGCCAACCGCTTCGCGAGTGGCGATCTCACCCCCGCCACGCCGGACACCGGCGCACCTCCCGAGCTGGTCGACCTCCAGACCAGCATGAACATCATGGCCGAGCGCCTCGATCAACACATCGAGCAGCAGCGAAGCTTCGTGGCCGACGCATCTCATCAGCTCCGGACACCGCTCACCGCGCTCCGTCTCCGGCTCGAGAACATCGGGTGGATGACGGACAATGCAGCAGAACAAGCGGAGATCGAGCGGGCGGTCGACGAGACGACACGTCTCGGCGCCCTCGTGGGCGCTCTCCTCCAGCTCGCCCGATCGGAGCGACGAGAGCGGCCCGTGGCCACGGCACTCGTCGAGCTCACCGGCGACCGAGTCGACACCTGGAGCGCGCTCGCCGAGCAGACCGGGATCGGGCTCGTCCTCGACGCACCGAGCCACGAGTTGCTGGCGTGGGTGGTTCCAGGCGGACTGGAACAGATCCTCGACAACCTGCTCGACAACGCGATCAGATCGGCCCCGGCAGGGAGCACCGTTCGGGTGTCGTGGATCGAAGGCCAGCTCGAGCACCGGCTCGTCGTGGTCGACGATGGGCCCGGGCTCAGCCGCGGTGACCGCACCAGGGCGCTGGAGCGGTTTTGGCAGGCAGACCAGACGTCAGCGGGCAGTGGACTCGGGCTGCCGATCGTCCAATCGCTGGCCGAGGCATCCGGCGGCTCGATCACCCTCGAGGCGAATGTGCCATCGGGACTCGTCGTGATCGTCGCCGTGCCCGTCGCAACCGGTGCAACCGTGGGATCGACTATGCCGCAACGGTGAAAAGGTCGCTCGTCGAATGGGGAGCGGCAGTCGCTTCCTTCTCGACGATACGGCAGTAGGCGGCGACGAGGCGACCGAGGGCGCGCTCGCGGGCGACGAGGGGCTGGTGGCGATCGAGCGTGACGGCCGCGAGGACGTCGCTGATGTGGAGGCGTTGTGTCTCGGACACGAACGCTGCGACGAGGTCCGAATGAGGATCGAACCCGTCGGTGACCACGGCATCGAGGAGCGCCTCGGCCGCCCGCTCGTTGACCTTTTCGGCCAGGTCGGGGCCTTGGGTGCTGCTCTTTTCGTTCATGTGACCATCGTACGAAGACCGGGGTCATCAGCGCTAGCAATATTCCCTGCTCCTATTGATCAGCTATAGTGATCTTCATGCCGACCCTCCGAGATGTCGATGCCCGCAACCTCGCCGCGCTGCTCGCAGTCGTCGACGAGGGGACGTTCGCAAAGGGTGCCAAGGCCCTCGGGTTCACTCAATCGGCGGTCAGCCAGCAGATCGCAGCCTTGGAGAAGGCGGCCGGACTCGCCGTGTTCGATCGACCGAAGGGCCCGCGAGCTGCCGAACTCACAGCAGCCGGGATCCTGCTCGTCGGCTATGCGCGGGGCGTGCTGGCAGAGGTCGATCGGATGGACGACGAACTCGACCGGATGCGACGCGGCGTCTCCGGGCGGCTCGTCATCGGAACATTCCAGTCAGCGTCATCGAGACTGCTTCCTTGGATCGTCGGCAACATGCGCAAGGACGTGCCCGACGTCGACATCCGGCTCTCCGAGCTCGACGATGTGCAGCTCTTGGTGAGGGCGCTGCTCGACGATGAGCTCGACTTCGCCTTCACGATCGACCTGGCGCCGGATCCCGCGCTCGAGATCGAAGTGCTCGGCGTCGATCCGTTCGTCGTGATCGCCCCCCGTGGCGAAGCCGATGGACTCAGTGCGTGTGCGGCCGACTTGAATGGTCGCCCTCTCATCGGCCAGCCGAACAACGATTCGTGCCAGCTGATGATCGACCGCCGGCTCGAAGAGGTCGGCATCCACCCCGACTACGTGTTCCGCTCTCAGGACAACGGTGCCGTTCAAGGCATGGTGCGATCCGGGCTGGGTTGGGCGATCATGCCCTACCTCGCCATCGACCCGCACGACCCGGGAGTCGCCGTGCTGGATCTCGACCCGCCGGTGGCACCGCGGGTCATCCAGCTCGTGCGTCGCGCCGATCGCACGCTGCCCGCCGCGGCCGACCATTTCGCACACCTCGCCCGATCCGCCGGGCTCGACGTGCTCCAGAAGCCGGCTGCCTCCGTCGCGTAGCAATCCACGTTTGCGACAAGAAATCGGAGACCCGGTCCTCCAACACTTTGTCGCAAACGTCCGAGTTCGGGTCAGCCGCCCAGGTTCCCGGCTCGGAAGTGTGAGCGACAGACCAGCTCGTACCGGACGGTGTCGCCGAAAAGCGGTTCGTTCTGCTCGTTGGTGTCGCCGACCACGACCGTTTCGCCCTCGTAGACGACCGCACCGTTGACCACACGGGCATTGTGCGTCGCACGAGCACCGCACCAGCACCGAGCCTCGACCTGCAACGGGGTGTGCTCGTCGGCGATTTCGAGCATCCGTTGCGTGCCGGGGAAGAGTGCACCGCGGAAATCGGTGAGCAAGCCGAAGGCGTAGACGTCGATCTCCAGATCGTCGACCACGCGGGCCAGTTGCTCGCACTGCTCGATCGTGTAGAACTGCGCCTCGTCACAGACCATGTAGTGCAGGGGCCAGTGCCGCACGGCGAGCGCATAGAGGTCGAGGTCAGGGGTGACGTCGATCGCCGGAGCTGCGACGCCGAGGCGGCTCGTCACCTGATTGCCTTCCCGATCCAGGGTGGTGAGCAACAGCCCGAAGAGCTGACGGCTGGAGAGGTTGTGGTGGATCTGGAGCGCGAGCGTGCTCTTGCCCGAACCCATGGTGCCGAAGCTGAAGCGCAGGATGGCCATGTCGGCGCGCGACCCTACCCGCCGTCCTCGGACCCGCCCGGGTTTGCCCCACCGAAGTCCGGATCGACGGTCGCCGGCCCATCGATGCTCCCGATCCCCGTCGCGGGGGCGGCACCCGACGCAGCGGAGGTCGCGACCGGATCGCCAGGATCGACCACGACGACCGACCCGATGACATCGGTGGCAGGCGGCGCATCGTCGCTGCTGCTGCACGCTCCGGCCGACCAAGCGAGCCCGAGGATCCCCAGGGTCGCTGCGACATGGCGAATCGACTTCATCCGGGCGACTCTAGAGCGAGGTCGCACGACCCGTGTGGAAGCAGCTACAGCAGGGCGCGGACGTCATCGATCGTGTCGGCATCCGCGGCGGACTTGTCGCTGCGGTAGCGCTTCACCCGGGCGAACCGGAGCGCGACACCGCCGGGGTAGCGAGTCGACATCTGCGCGCCGTCGACGGCGATCTCCACGACCTGCTCGGGCCGCACGTGCACCACGTGGCCATCCTGGCCGATCTGCAACTCCTGGAATCGGTCGGTCTGCCAACGCAACAGTTCGTCCGTCATGCCCTTGAAGGTTTTGCCGACCATCACGAACGACCTGTCGTCGGACCGATCGCTCGACCGGGCACCGAGGTGAAGGTTCGACAACCACCCGGCCCGCCGACCGTGCCCCCACTCGATCGCAAGGACGACGAGATCGAAGGTGTAGACCGGCTTCACCTTTCGCCAGGAGGCGCCGCGCCGGCCGGCCTCGTACGGACGATCGAGACCCTTGACCATCACGCCCTCGTGTCCCGCCGCGATCGCCCGTCCCAGGAACGCCACGGCCTCGAGGGCATCGACCGTCACGATCGACGGGACACGATGCTGGACGGGCACCGCATCGTGCAGAAGTTGCCGTCGAACCGCGAGCGGCTCGTCATGCACCGGGGAGCCGCCGACGTGGAGGATGTCGAAGAAGAACGCGCGCAGCGCGCTCCCCCGCCCGCCGTTCGGCTCACCGTCGATCGAGAGCGCACCGAAATCGCCCATCGTGTCCTGGAACCGCCGTGGCGAACCGTCGTCCTGCACGCCGAGCGCCTCGCCGTCGAGCACGATGTCGCCGCCGGGCAGCCGAGCCACCGTCTCGACGATCAGCGGAAGGCGGTCGGTGACATCGTTCAGGTTGCGCGTGAACACGCGGACTTCGCCGCCGGCGCGGTGCGCCTGAATTCGGGCACCGTCGAGCTTCCACTCCACCGACGCCGGACCCGTCGCCACGAGTGCGGACGCCACGTCGGTGGACGGGCTGGCGAGCATCGGCAGTACCGGACGCCCCGGTTCGAGCGACATACCGTCGATCGCCGAACGGCCCGCGGTGAGCGCCAAAGTCGCCGTGGCGAGGAGGTCACCGGACATCATCGCCGCGCGCCGGATCGAGGCGACCGGCACGTCTGCGGCTGCCGCGACCGCGGAGGTCATCACACCGTCGAGCGCACCCTGGCGCAACTCCCCACCGATGATTCCCGCCAGCAGCCGTTGTTCTGGCATGGTTGCCCGGGAGAGCAGGGACGACAACAGCACCTGTCGATCCCGCGATGAACCCGTACCTGTGGTCCCGGCGATCAAGGCGAGCGTGTCGGCGACCTCGACCACGGTGAGCGTCGCGGCGGTGGCCGCGTCGACGCGTGCGTTCGCGAGGGCCGCCCACCCGACGCCGATTCGACCACCGGGCATGGAGCCCGTGAGGAACGCCACCGCCGGCGCGACCTCGTCCGGTTCGAGGCGACGGAGCAGCGCCGCGAGCGCCGCAACCTTCGCATTGCGCTTGGAGGTCGACGCGACGAGCGCCGACGCGGTCGCGAGATCGTCGAACAGGGTCGGCACCAGACCAGTATCGCGGCGCAGTCTCGCGAGGCGACGACAGGCCGTCACGTCGCTGGCACGTCGCGGAGCGCTCGACAGCGCTACGTTGGAAACCGCAAGGCTCCGGCAACGGTGCCGGGGTCGACAGGACGGACATCGGGGATGGTCGTCCGGACACCTTGGGGGACACAGACATGACCGACACGATCGAACGGTCCGACGCTGCCGACAGCGAGCGCGTGCTCGATCATCTCGTCGTGCGATTCGCAGGCGACTCCGGCGACGGGATGCAGCTGACCGGGGATCGATTCACATCAGTGAGCGCCTCGTTCGGCAACGACCTGTCGACGATGCCCGACTTCCCTGCCGAGATCCGCGCACCGGCCGGCACCGTGAACGGCGTCTCGTCGTTCCAGGTGAACATCGCCGACCACGACATCACGACACCTGGCGACGAACCGAACGTGCTCGTGGCGATGAACCCCGCCGCGTTGATGGCCGATCTCCATCGCCTCGAACCCGGCGGCACGGTGATCGTCAACGAAGACGCCTTCGACGAGCGGAACCTCGCCAAGGTCGGCTACACCGCGAACCCCCTCGACGACGGCAGCCTCGCCAACTACCGGGTACTCCGGGTGCCGATGACCAGCCTCACGAAAGAGGTGTGCATCCCACTCGGCGTCAAGCCCCGTGATGCCGAACGGTCGAAGAACTTCTTCGCGCTCGGCCTCGTGTCCTGGATGTTCACTCGACCGACCGACGAGACACTCGAGTGGATCGACTCCCGCTTCGCCAAGAACGAACAGGTCCGGTCGGCCAACCGCGCCTCGTTCCTCGCGGGCTTCAACTTCGGCGAGACCACCGAAGCTGTCGGCCACCGATACGAGGTGCGACCCGCACGGTTGCCAGCCGGCGAGTACACGAGCATCACCGGAAACACTGCGCTGGCATGGGGGATCGTCGCCGCCGGTCAACTCGCTGCATTGCCCGTCACGCTCGGCTCGTACCCCATCACGCCGGCCAGCGACATCCTCCACGAACTCTCGAAGCACAAGCATTTCGGCATCCGCACCGTGCAGGCGGAGGACGAGATCGCCGCGGTCGGGATGGCGCTCGGCGCCGCGTTCGCCGGCCATCTCGGCGTCACCACCACGAGCGGACCAGGCGTCGCGCTCAAGAGCGAGACCATCTCGCTCGCCATCTCGGTCGAACTCCCGCTCTTGATCGTCGACATCCAACGAGGCGGGCCGTCGACCGGTCTGCCGACCAAGACCGAGGCCTCCGACCTCAACCTCGCCTTGTTCGGGCGCCACGGCGAGGCACCCCTGCCGGTCATCGCGTCGTACAGCCCGGCGCACTGTTTCGAGGCCGCCATCGAAGCGATCCGAATCGCCCTCAAGTACCGCACGCCGGTGATCCTGCTGTCGGACGGCTACCTCGCCAACGGGTCGGAGCCGTGGCGGCTGCCGGACATCGCAACGCTGCCCGACATCTCGGTCCCCTTCGCGACCGAGTTCAACCATGTCGACGAGGAAGGCAATCCCGAGTTCTGGCCGTACCTGCGCGACGAAGTGACGCTGGCTCGCCCGTGGGCGATCCCTGGAACTCCGGGTCTGATGCACCGGGTCGGCGGCCTCGAGAAGGCCGACGGCACCGGCCACATCGACTACACCCCGGAGAACCACGAACGGATGGTGCATCTGCGTGCCGCAAAGGTTGCTGCCATCGCGGCCGACATCCCGCCGATCGAGGTGCGTGGCGACGTCGACGCCGACCTGCTCGTGGTCGGCTGGGGCTCGACGTGGGCGGCGATCGATGCGGCCGTGCAGCGGCGCCGTCGCGCCGGCCACAAGGTGGCTTCCATCCATCTGGTTCACCTCAACCCCCTGCCGTCCGATCTCGGCGAGATCCTCGGCCGCTATCGAAGGGTGATCGTGCCCGAGTTGAACTCGGGGCAGCTCTGCAACGTCCTGCGCGCCAAGTTTCTCGTCGACGCGCGGGCGCTCACCAAAGTCCAAGGGCTCCCGTTCAAGTCACGTGAGATCGAAACCGCCATCGACGAGGAACTCGCTGCCATCGGCACCGACCAGAACGGAGCAACGTCATGACCACCGCACAGGTCGCCGTCACCACGAAGAAGGACTGGACGAGTGATCAGGAGGTGCGCTGGTGCCCGGGTTGTGGCGACTACGGGATCTTGCTCGCCGTCCAGCAGTTGATGCCCGAACTCGGGACGGCGCCGGAGAACACCGTCTTCCTGTCGGGGATCGGCTGCTCCAGCCGCTTCCCGTACTACATGAACACCTATGGCATGCACTCGATCCATGGACGGGCCCCTGCGATCGCGACCGGCGTCGCCGTTGCTCGACCGGATCTCGACGTGTGGGTGATCACCGGCGACGGGGACGGACTGTCGATCGGTGGCAACCACCTGATCCACGCCCTTCGACGCAACGTGAATCTCAACATCCTGTTGTTCAACAACCGGATCTACGGGCTGACGAAGGGTCAGTACTCCCCCACCTCACCGGTCGGCAAGGTCACCAAGTCGACCCCGATGGGATCGATCGATCCACCGTTCAACCCGCTGGCCGTAGCGCTCGGCGCCGAGGCGAGCTTCGTCGCCCGCACCCACGATCTCGATCGACAGCACATGATCGAAACGTTCCGCGCTGCGCATGCCCACCGCGGCACGTCCTTCGTCGAGATCTATCAGAACTGCAACGTCTTCAACGACGGCCAGTTCGACGACATCACGAAGAAGCAGGTACGCGACGAGAAGATGATCAACCTCGTACACGGCGAGCCGGTCACCTTCGGTGCGGAGCGGCAGCGGGGTGTGGTGATGGGCTCGGACGGCCAACTCCGGTTGGTCGAGCTTGCCGACGTGCCCGCCGACGACGTGCTGGTCCACGACGCTCATCGGGTTGACCCGTCACTGGCGTTCGCACTCGCGCGGCTCAGTACGGACGATTTCTCGCCGACACCGTTCGGCGTGTTCCGCGACATCGAGCGGCCCGAGTACGCCGCGTCGGTCGCCGACCAGGTGATGGCCGCGAGCGAGAAGAAGGGGCCGGGCGACCTCGCCGCGCTGCTTCGTTCGAACGGCACCTGGGCGGTCGATTGACCGCCCAGGTTTCCCGTTCTGCGTTCGTTCAGATCAGGTGATCTGAATGATCAGGTCGGGACCGGTTCGACCATCATGGTCTCGACCGGAGTCTCCTCCATCATCGTGTCGGTCGGCGTCTCCTCCATGATCGTCACGTCGGTCGGATCATCGAGCGGATCGTCCGTGTCGTCGTCGCTCCCGCATGCCGAAGCTGCGAGTACGAAAACCGAAGCTGCAGCAACCGCTGCAACCTTTCTCCCCATCCGATTGGCTGTTACGTTCTTGATTGTTCTCACTGCCTGTCCTTTCGTCGCGGCCCGCGCCATTCGAGGTACCCATCCGACGCGATGTCGAACATGGTTGGAACGTGACAAGAGTCCGGTCGCTGCTGCGGGTGCGCTGCGGGAACCAGCGAGTAAACGGCTCAGGCGAGCACGTTGTACACGGCCGCGAAGTGCAGCACCGCAGCAACGACCGTCAGCAGGTGCCAGACCTCGTGGTAGCCGAACACGGTCGGCCACGGATCAGGGCGCTTCGCGAGCAGGACAGGGAACCCGATCGTGTAGGCCAGACCTCCAGCCACGATGAGCGCCAACTGCAGACCGGTGAGATGGGTGACGAGCACCGGCCCGGCGATGACGGCCGCCCACCCCATGATCGGATACAGCGAGTAGGACAGCCAGTTCACCCGCCCGAAGCACGCGAGCTTCAGCACCATGCCGGTCGCGGCGCACAGCCCCACGATCACCAACATCGGGATGCCCCACGCGGGCGGCAAGACCACCAGGCAGATCGGCACGTACGTACCGGCGATGAGGACGTAGATCATCGAATGGTCGAGACGCTGCATGATCTCGCGGGCGCGCGGCGACTGGGCCAGCCGGTGGTATGCCGCAGAGGTCCCGAAAAGCAACAGCAACGACGCGGCATAGATCGACGCAGCGACGCGAGCGACGGTGTGGTCGGAGATCGCAATCAGCACGATTCCCGCCGGGATCGACGCCGCGAATGCCCACGTGTGGAGCCGCCCCCGCCACGCAGGGCGATCGAGGAGCAGGTAGGCATCGGTCACGAATGGAACCGTATCCCCCCACGCATCGCTGCGGCCCGCGAGCGACACGGTTCACACCGACGCCACAGGATCGAGACCTCAGGAGAACGTGGCCAGGAGCGCGAGGACGGCGTCGCCGTACTGGTCGAGCTTCGCCGGCCCGATACCGGGAATCCGAGCCAACTCGGATCGGGAGCTCGGCATGTGGCGGGCTAGGGCGACGAGGGTCTTGTTGTCGAAGACGACGTAGGCCGGCTTCCCGTCGCGAAGTTCGTTGCGAAGACCCTTGAGCGCCTCGTATCGACGCTGACCGTCAGCGTCCAACGATGCGGCGAGGTGGTCGGGTGTCGACGACGTCGATCGCTTGACCGGCGAGACCGGCGGTGGACGATGGGACGACACGATGCGAGTCTCCGACGGCTCGTTGGTCAACTCGTCGACGAACGGGCTGGGCCGTGGACCGGTCACGATGGTGGCATGTCGGCTCGCCCTCGTGATGGCCACGTGGAACAGCCGACGCTCCTCTTCCACGTCGTCGGACAGTCGATGGGGGTACTGCTCGGCGTCGGCGAGATGGACCACCACGTGCGGCCACTCCTGCCCCTTCACACGATGGACGGTGGACAGGAGCACGCCGTCGCTGGATCGCTTGACGGCGAGACGGGAACGAAGCCACGATTCGAACGACGCGACATCATCGTGCAACGCCGCCAACTGCCGAAGCGCGGTGAGGTCGTCGCCCTGCGCTGCACGGTTCATGCCGCGCCGGTGCGCGTCGAGTGTGGCCACCGATCCTGCGAGACCGATCACGTCGATGAGCTCGAACACGACGTCCGAGGTCGAAGCACCCGCGCTGACGAGCTTCTGTAGGGACTGGATGTCGGCCGCGAACTCGGTGACCCGCTCGGTGTCGCGTTCTTTGTTCAGCCGCGTGGCGAGCTTGTGGAGATCCACGACGCTGCGCTGCTCGGTCACCCAGTCGTTGATCCGCGGATGGAACGAGCGCGACGGTCGACGCAATGCTTCGCGCAGGTCGTCGGGGGCGAAACCCGCACCGCTCTGACCCGACACGGCGAGACGCAACCTGGCGAGCACCGCCCGCACGGCCGTGCGGTCGGCGAACTCGAGGCCGACACCGCCTGCGATCGGTACGTTCGCCGAGGCGAGCGCCACCTGGATCGGTGCGAGCGAAGCGTTGACCCGGGCCAACACGGCGATCTCAGCGGTCGATGCGCCGCTCGCGATCGCCTGCTGCACCGCCGACAGGCCGGCGGCGATCGGATCGACGGCCCGATCGACCGACCACCCGCCGGGATCGGTCGACGCGGCTCGAATCGTCTTCGAGACCCGGCGGCCGTTGTGACGGAGCAGCCGATCGACGACCTCGACCGTGCCGGCGGGACAGCGGTAGTTCACTTCGAGTGGATGATCGCCGGCACCGGGGAACAAGTCGCCGAAGTCGATCAGCCACGCGGGGTCGGCCCCGTTGTAGCCGTAGATCGTCTGGTCGTCGTCTCCGACACCGAACACGTCACCACCCGGCGCGGCGAGCAGGCGGATGAGCAGGAGGTGCGCTGGTGTGAGGTCCTGGAACTCGTCGACGAGCATCACCCGACACGCACGCTGCGCGCCGCGCCGCGCCTCCGGCTGGGTCAGCAAGACCAGCAACGCCCGGTAGATCTGGTCATCGAAATCGACGGCACCCTGACGGGCGAGCCGCTCGCGGAACTGGGGCCAGACACTCGGGACGCCATCGACGTCACCGTCGTACTGCTGCTCGGCTCGTTCGGGCGAAACGAGTCCGAGTCGGATGAGGCTGAGTGCCTCGATCCATGGCGCGACCGGGTCGCTGTTTCGCTGGCGCGGGAACGACACGAGGTCGCCGATGATGCGTCGCACCTCCGGCTCGTCGATGGTGCGCCAGCTCCGAGGTTGCGGGGCGAACGGCGCAGTCCCGTTCACGATCGCCAGTGCGATCGCATTCAACGTGCGCACCTGGAGTCCGGGGAGATCGGTGGTCCGCTCGCGCATCTCCTCCTGGGCCCGCTTGTTGAACGCCACCAAACTGACCGACGAAGGCGGGAGATTCCACTGCGTCAGCAGATGTCGGGCGCGCTCGGTCAGCACGCGCGTCTTCCCCGAGCCGGCCGGCGCAATGATTCGCGCCGCGCCACCCGGGTGCGTGACCGCCGCAAGTTGATCCGGGGCGAGTTCGGCGGTCGACGCGTTGCCCGCCGGTACACGGCGCCCACCATGCTCGACTGCGACGATGTGAACGACCGCCACGCCGTCGATCGGGGCGACGAAGCGGACCGGCCCCCCATCGAGCCACACTGCAGTGCCATCAGCCAAGATCACGTCGCCGGCTCCCTGGCCCGACGTCGGTGGGAGCTCGGTCGCACCCGCGCCGAGCGCGACGTCGAGCACGAGCCACACGTGCCGTTCGGGATTGCGGGCATCGATCGTGTTCGACCAGACGAGGTGGTGCAACTCATCGAGATCGAAGGCGAACCGGGGCCCGAGCTCGAACGGCGCGACGTCGGTCGCCGACATGGGATCGGCGTCGAAGTCGACATCGAGCTCGATGACCAGACGGGTCGATGTTCGACGAGCGAGCCGCAACGCGCCGAGCGCCTCGCCGGGTCGGCGCAGGGAGTCGGCATCGATGCGGACGATTGGCGCGTTCACCCAGGGTTCGGGTACCTCCTGACCTGGTGTGATCAACACTGCCCGCCCGAGGGCGTCGGGGCCAGGGCGCGCCACTGCCGCGCCTCGGGGAACCGCCGCCCGGTGCGACGTCGGCGGCACCCCTGTGGTGCGCGGCGATGATCGAGATCGATCGATACGCGCAGGGCGATCCTGGTCGGGGCGAGAACTGGGGAAGGTGGACGACTCCGGCACCCCTGGATCGGCAGGTTCGGGCAGCGATTCGGTCACATCAGGCCGGCCCCCGTCGTTCCAACACTGGCGTACCTGCGCGGGCGCGTCGTGCTCGCCCCTGCAGTACGCACACGCGATCGCCATGTCCCGACCATAGCGAGCGGGACCCCTGATCGCACACACGTTCGATCCGGCGAACCACTGCTTCCCCCGACCATCTCGACGTGGCAGGCTGGGTGACCTATGGCGTGCGGATGTCTCGTAGTCCTGCTCGGATCGGCGTTCCCCAGGATCGCGTTGCTGCTCACCTGGCTCTTCTCGGACCGGGTCGAGATCGCCTTCGACGATCAGTGGTTGTTGCCGCTGGCCGGGCTGCTGTTCCTTCCGTACACGACGTTCTTCTTCGTGCTCGCCTATGCGCCGGTCGGCGGTGTCTCCGCGATCGGTTGGTTCTTCGTCGCGTTCGGGTTCCTGCTCGACCTCGGATCGTACTTCGGCACCAACCGCTACCGCCCCACCGACTCCGTTGCCTGACGGACCGCTATGACGAGCCGACTCGTGCTCGTGCGCCACGGCGAAACGGCGTGGAGCGACGAACGCAGACACACGGGACGATCGGACGTTCCGCTCACCGACAACGGTCGTGCCCAGGCCCAGCAGATCGCAGGCGCACTCAAGAGTTTCGACGTGCAGCGTTGCTTTGCCAGTCCGCTGGCCCGCGCCTGGGAGACGGCCCAGCTGATCGGACTCCGACCGGAACGAGATGACGATCTGCTCGAGTGGGACTACGGAGACTTCGAAGGGTTGACGACGGCGGAGATACGCGAACACACTGCTGGCTGGTCCGTCTGGACGCACCCGATCACGGGTGGCGAGTCGATCGAGCAGGTCGGAGCACGGGCCGACCGTGTGATCGCCCGCGTCCAGAGCATGGATGGGACGACGGCGCTCGTCGCACACTCGCACCTGCTGCGCATCCTCGCCGCCCGCTGGCTCGAACTCCCGCCCATCGAGGGTCGGCGTTTCACACTCGACAACACGACGATCTCGGTACTCGGCTGGGAGCGCGAGAATCGGGTCATTCTCCGGTGGAACGATCCAGCGACGTGGACCGGCCAGGCCGCCTACCAGGCGATCTCGGGAAGCCCGTAGGTCACGCACAGCCCGGCCGCGTTGACGAGCACGAGGGCTCCGACGATCGTCGCGGCGCCGATCATCCGACCGGGGGTGCGCTTCGTGGTCTGCGGCACCGGCATGTACCACTCGGGCAGCAGTTCCGGTCCGACGGGACGGTCGACGACGAACGGCACCGCGTCGTCGTCGAGCAGCACGTCGGGATCGGCAGCCAGTGCGATCGCTTCGAGTTCCTCGTCCGAGATCGCCGTCGGGTCGCTCATCACCGAACGTTACGTCAGCAGCCCCGGCTCAGTCCGGCAGCATCGGGATGGTGAAGCCAGGGTCGCCGGTCATCGTCGCGGCACGCCGCAAGGCGGTCGTGCCGAACCGGTCACGGACGCTGTCGACGACCGAGTCGAGCGAATCCGCCGCCGATCGGTCGAACGGCAGCGCCAACTGGACCGCATCCACGTCGTGCAGGTTCCCGATCGAGACACCGAACAGCGTGATGCCGCGCTCCTCGACGAGCCCCCAGTTGGCGTCCAGCAACGCCAGTGCCGTGGCGTACACGACCGACGTCGACGCCGTGGCATCGGCCAGTGAATACGACCGGGTCGCTCGGGTGAAGTCGTCGAATCGGAATCGGAGGGTGACGGTGCGCCCGACCCGGCCGGCCTTGCGCATCCTGCTGGTGATCCGGTCGACGATGCGCCGGAGAACGACGTCGATCTCGTCACGCGACCGCCTCCTGCGCCCGAGCGCCTGTTGCGATCCGATCGAGCGGCGTCGCCGCCCCGCCTCGACACGGCGGGGGTCTCGATTGTGGGCCAGTGCGTGCAGATGACGTCCCGCACCGCGCCCGACGATCGCCGAAAGCGACTCCTCGGACATCGCTGCGACGTCGGCGACGGTAAGGACGCCTCGCTCGTTCAGCTTGGCCGCGGTGATCGCCCCGACACCCCAGAGGCGCTCGACCGGTAAGGGGTGCAGGAAGTCGAGCTCGGCATCCGGCTCGACCACCAGCAAACCGTCGGGTTTGCCGACGCCACTCGCCACTTTGGCCAGGAACTTCGTTCGGGCAACCCCGACGGTGATGGGTAGGCCGACCTCGTCGGCGACCCGTTCCCGCAACCGCTGTCCGATCTCGCGGGGCGTGCCGGCGATGCGCCAGAGCCCTCCGACGTCGATGAACGCTTCGTCGATCGACATTCCTTCGACCAGTGGCGACGTGTCGTCGAAGATCGCGTACACCGCCTTGCTCGCGGCCACGTAGGCGTCGAAACGCGCCGGCACGTCGATCAGGTTCGGGCAGAGCCGACGGGCCTGCGCACCGGACATTGCCGAGCGCACCCCGAATCGCTTGGCTTCGTAGCTGGCGGCCAACACCACCCCGCCGCCCACCGTGACCGGCTTGCCTCGCAGGGTCGGGTCATCACGTTGCTCGACCGACGCGTAGAACGAATCGAGATCGGCGTGCAGGATGGTCGCGAGCGATCGTCGAGCCCCTGGTGCGTCATGGCCGTTCGATTCGGACATCGAACACATGTTCGCACACTCGATCCACGTTTGCGACAAGGAATCTGCGGACCGGGTCTCCGATTTCTTGCCGCAAACGGAGAATGACCGGCGTCAGGGACTGGCGAACCAGCCGGATGGCGCCAGCTCGGAGTTCATCCGTGGGGCGTACTGGTCGAAGTAGATCCTCGAGATCAGCTCCCGCCGACTCCGGACGTCGGCCTTCTCGAACACCGATTTCAGATGATCCTGAACGGTGTACCGCGACATGTGCAGCGCTTCGGCGATCTGCTTCGTCTCGACCCCCTGCACCACGAGTTGGGTCACATCACGCTCGCGCGGTGTCAGTTCGAAGGCGGCCACCAGCAGCGGGACGATTTCAGGTGGACGAGCTTCCTCGATCGTGACAACGACGTCGCCCGTGTCGCCCTTGGCGCCGGTCAGCGGCGACGCATGCAGCACGAGCCAACGACCGCTGTGGACCCGGACCCTGGTACGGGGCAGGATCGAGGTCAACCCGGCGGCGTACCGGCGAGCACCGGCCACGAGTCCAGCGATCGTGGCATCAGGCGAGGCGTGATTGCGCTCCTGCGACATCTCGCGAAGCAACGCCTCCGCGCCGGCACTGACCTGCTTCGCCCAGCCGTCGCCACCGACGATCACCACCGCCGGCCCGAACGTGGTGTCGGACGGATGTCGTTCCTCGAGTCGCACGAGCAGCCCTGAGCGGAGGCCAGCCGCGAAGCCGGTTGACAGGGTGGCGACGAAGTCGATGTCGGCCTGGCTGAATGGAGCCTCGTGCGAACCCCGGTACAGCGCGATCCCGCCCCAACCGACCGTGCCCTGCCGCGCCGCCATGCGCAGTTCGTCGCCGAACCCGTAGGTCGGCTTGATGAAGTCGCGCGTTCGCATGGTTCGGTCGGGGTTCCGTTCCAGGGCCTGCGAGTCGGCCCAGGCGGCGACCTCGCGGCCGAGGAGTTCGATGAACGAGGAACCGTCCGGGTCGCCGTACTCGATCTGCGCCCACTCGATGTCGTGGTCGTCGTTGCCATAGAGGTCGCCGTACTTGTAGGTACCGGTGAGCAGGTGCGTAGCCGGATCAAGCGTGCCGACACACGCCGCAACGTGGGGTATCGCGCGGCTGACCGACGTCAGGAATTCCTCGATGAAGGAGGCCGTGTCGAGTCCGGCACTCGCCAACACCGCGACGTCGCCCTGGACGCGTCGGAGTGTGAGCGCAGTGGGCACTCGCCAATTATCGGTGCTCCGATCGGCTTGCGCCATCCCACATTTGTGGGGGGTCCGGCAGCCCCGAACGGTCGTCGGTGAGAACCATCACGGCACGGGATGGTCGCCGCAGCCGCCGAGCGCGCACAGTCGCAGCCATGAACGAATCAACAGTCATCACCGACCCGCGGCCGCCCGCGCCGACCCGACACCACCCCGTCGAGATCGCCCGAGACACCTGGGTGATCCAAGCCACGCTCGGCGAGGGGGTCGCACCACAGGCCGTCCACCTCAATGCGATGGTCATCCGCGGTGCCGAGCCGATCGTCGTCGACACAGGCTGCCCGTGGAACCGCGACCAATACCTCGAGGACCTGTTCTCGATCGTCGAACCACACGACGTCCGATGGGTGTTCCTCAGCCACGACGACATCGATCACTACGGCAACGCCGTCGACGTGATGCATGCGTGCCCGAACGCGACGCTGATCGCCAACTGGTTCATGTGCGAGCGCCTGGGGACCGAGCTGGGCGACATCGCGCCGGTGCGCTGGCGCTGGGTGGGCGACGGTGAGACGTTCGATGCAGGCGACCGCACGATGCTCGCCGTGCGTCCTCCCTTGTACGACTCGCCCACCACTCGGGGCCTGTTCGACACCTCGACGTCGGTCTACTGGGCATCGGACTGCTATGCGACGCCCGTCGAGCGGGGCACCGAGTTCGTCGACGATCTCGATCCGCAGGCGTGGGCCGAAGGTTTCACCGCCTTCCAGCACTGGAACAGCCCGTGGTTGTCGATGCTCGACGCGGATCGATTCGCAGCCGAGTGCCGCAAGGTCGAGGATCTCCGACCCACCGCCATCGCCACCGCACACGGCCCCACGATCGAGGCGACGCACATCGCCCAGGCCTTCGACATGATGCGCGCTGTCCGGACGGTCCCGGCACCGCCGCAGCCGGGTCAGCTCGTCCTCGACGACATCATCGCCTCGATGGTCGGAGCTGCGTCATGAACCGCGCCTCGAACATCACGACCAGAATTGCCCTGGCCACGTTGCTGTCCGTGGTCACCGTCGCCGCGATCGCCTGCGGCAGTGACGACGATGACGCCGTGACCGCTCCGGCGGACACGGCCGTCGAGCCGGCAACCGAGCCGGAGAAGACCGGACCGGAGACGGACGACACGACCACACCGACCGCTGCGGCCGGGGTGGTCGAGATCGAGGCCGTCGACTATTCGTTCGAGAACCTCCCCGCCCGCGTCCCAGCGGGAACGCGGTTGGCCTTGACGAACGCGGCGAATGCCGAGCTCCACGAACTCGTCGCCTTCCGCCTCGCCGACGACGAAACCCGCTCGGCCGGGGAGCTGATGCAGCTCCCCGAGAGCGAACTCGGCGGGATCATCGGCGCCGGTCCTCCGGCGGCGGTGTTGCTGGCCACACCGGGCAGCGAGCAGATCGCTGCCGTCGGCGACGGCACGCTGAGCGCACCGGGCCGGTATCTGCTGATCTGCGCGATCCCGTCCGGGGCAGACCCTTCTGCGTACTTGGAAGCCGCCGCCGCATCGGGCGGTGAGCCGCCGCAGGTCGAAGGCGGACCTCCGCACTTCGTGCACGGCATGTTCGCCGAACTCGTCGTCGAATGAAACGGCACGGTCGAGTGAGGTAGAACCATGAACATGGAGCCGAGTGTGAAGTCCCCGGTCAGGGTCACCGACATGGACCACATCGTCCTGTCATGTACCGACGTCGAGCAGACGCTCGCCTGGTACCGCGACATGCTCGGCCTCGACGTCGTCCGTCTCGAGGAATGGCGGCGGGGAGAGGCTCCGTTCCCGTCCGTCCGGATCAGCGCCTGCACGATCATCGACCTCGTACCGGGTGGTGCCACCGACGGGGGGGGCGGTAAAAAAAAGGGGGGGGTGGTGG
>JANNNB010000373.1:0-1742 GCA_031398325.1 Actinomycetes bacterium | reverse complement strand
GTGACACCTTGACCGTGGTCCCGCCTGCCGGCGACACGATCGTTCTGGCCCGCACCTGACGGCCGACCGTCAGGCGTCGGCGTAGGTGCGTTCGAGGGTGCGGATTGCGACGTCGCACACCTCGATCATCGTCGGGTCGGCGAGCGGGTCGCCGGCCTTCGTGCGCCACCGGGAGATGCCGGCGATCGCGGCGGCACGCACGTCGTCCGTCGTCGCTCCAGCCGGCAGTCCGAGCACGGCAGCACCTGCCTTGCCGGAGGTGATCCGGTCGAGTTCGCTGCGCTCCTCCGGTGTCACCTGCACGGCGCCGGTGCTCACGAGGTGGGCGCCGCGCACCTGGGCGAACTCGATGGTGGTGACCTCGATACGTTCGAGTTCGCGTTCGATCTCTGCGGACAGCGCCGGGTCCGTGCCGCGCACCGTGCGACAGATCGTGCGGAGCGACGACATCGCGGTGCGGGCCTGGAGCACTCGCGCCCGTGGTCCGAAATGGCGCGAGATCAGCCGCCGCAGCTCGACCAGGCCGGATTGCTCGACGAGGATCGGGCCGAGTGTCGCAGCGGTCGACGCCCGTCCGGAACGCATTTCCTGCATGGCCAGTCGCACGCCGAACATGCCGAGTCGACCGAGCAGCTCGCGACGGATCTCGACGGTGAGGTCCGACGACGAGATCTCGCAGAAGTAGTCGGCCGACAGGAGCATGGTCGACAGCAGTTGATCGTCGGTGGAGGCCAGGATCCGGAGTGACGCAACCTCGTCCTCGCGTAGGGTGAGCCCGGTCTCGGCGAGCAGACCGGCCATCGGCACGACGGCGGCGCACAGCCCGGTGAGTTGTGGATCGGCTTCGTACCGGCGGGCGATCCGGCTCGAGGACTCCATTGCATCGAGGCGTCCGCCGCCGATCTCGTCGGCACGGCTCAGCACGGCGACGGCATTGACCGGCGATGCCGCAGTGACCGAACGGTCCATGAAGGCGTCGAGGAACGCGATGTCGGTGCTGTGGGCGTGTCGGATCAGGTAGATCACGGCGTCTGCGTCGCTCGGTCGGTCGGCGTCGGCCTCCAGGAACTCCCGTGTGCGGCGGGAGTTCTCGTCGTTGATGCTCGCCAGGCCGGGAGTGTCGATGAGCGTCATCTCGGCGAGAGCGGAGGTCGGCCACGACACGTCGATGGTCGCGATGTCGGTTTCGGCCAGCGAACCGAGCCGGATGTCGAGCGAACCGTCGGAACGGCTGAAACCGAGCGGCTCGGTGCGTCCGTCGCGGAGCTGGGCGACAACTTCGTACCCGGCGCCGCGCTGGTAGCGACTCACGATGCGTGTGCATTCTCCGGCGTCGGTCGGGGCGAGGCGCTCGCCGACGAGGGCGTTGAGAAGGGTCGATTTGCCGGCCTTCACGCGCCCGGCGATGGCCACGCGCAGCGGGCCGCTCAGCCGGTCGACCACAGCCTCGGCGTCGGCCCTGGTCGCCGCGTCGGGCGCCCGCTCGGCGAGCATCCGTGCCAGGGTCAGTACCTCGTCGGCGACCGACGGGGCGGCGGTCGTGTCGGTCACGGCGCGGCCTCCGTGAACGTGGCGAGTCGGGCGTCGAGGGTGTCGATCGCTGCGATGTGCGCGCCGATCCGCTGAGAGCGTTGCTGACGTTCGGCGGTACTCGACTGCATGTCGGCCTGGGCTCGCTGGGCCGTCTCGGTGTAGGTGCGCATCAGTTCGGAGATGCGCTCGCTGAAATCGTCGCGTAACTC
>JANNNB010000245.1:0-8654 GCA_031398325.1 Actinomycetes bacterium | reverse complement strand
ACCGTGCCGAACACCGCCAGCGCTGCGACGAGACAGGCGGCCACACCCACTGCGACGAGCTGATGGACACGCCGGCGCTCCCGCACTTCGGCATCGTTGGCGCGCTGTTCTCGTTCCCGTTGTTCCGTCTCGGCGTCGTTCCTGGCTGCGACGCTGGCGTCGAGGAACCCCTGCTCGGGGTCCGACAGTGGGAACGACGAGCTTGTCGCCCAGCCATACAGCTGGTCGAGTCGGCCACCACGAAGCAGGAACTCGGCGTCACGATCGGCGGCGTCCCATTCGCTCATCGCTTCGGCAAGGCGACGCTGGTTGCGGACATCGTGACGGGCTCCGTCGATCCATCCACGTAGACGGGCCCATTCGATGAGCAGGGCCTCGTGCGAGATCTCGACGGTCGGGCCCCGAGTCACCGGATCTCGATCGAAGCTCAGCAGCCGATGTCGACCGAACACATCGAGGATGCCGTGCAACTGCTGAGGGTCGATGCCAAGTTGGTCGAGCTCGGTCCGCAGGACCCGACGGCGAGTGTCCGCGGTCCCTTCGCCCAGCGTGACGAGTCGCAGGAAGACGACGCGGGCGCTGTCGCGCGCCTCGGCCCCAAGGCTCGCGAAGAGGCCCTCGGCCCGCTTCACGAGCGCACCTGCCACACCCCCCAGTTCCCGATAGGAGGCATCGGTGATGACTCTGCCGCAACGAGCGTCGAAAAGTTCGGTCAGCGCGTATTGCAGAAGTGGCAATGCTCCAGGTCGATCGACGACGTCACGCACCAGCTCGGCGACGAGGGCCGGTTCGAACGACACGCCGAGCGATTCGACCGGGCCGACGACCGCTCGCTCGATCTCCTCGGGCGTCAGCGGCGTGACCACCTCGGTGCCGTCGCGCAGGAGTTCGCCGAGTCCGCGATGTTGCAACGGCCGATCGTAGAAGTCGGCGCGCAGGGTGATGACTACGTGCGTGCGACCGTCTTCGTCGATGACCGCTCTGACCAACGCGTCGATGAAGCGGTCGGCAGCCTCGGTGTCGACATGGGTGAACAACTCCTCGAACTGATCGACCACGAGGAGCAGGCGGGAGCCGTCAGTGGGCAGCACGCACCGGACGGCCTCCGACAACCCGTTCGTGCCGGCGAGCTGTTCGAGCAGCGAAACGGGAGGGTCGATAGCGACGGTCAGGAGTGCACGTTCGAGTTCCTCGAACGGATGAGGCCCGGGCGTCATCTCGATCGTGAACCAAGACGTCGACGACGGCGGCACAGCACGCCGGACCGCTGGAATCAGCCCGGCCTTCACCACGCTCGACTTGCCACTCCCGCTCGGGCCGACCACCGCAATGAGGCGGCCGTCGATGCCGGGCCGACCAAGACGGGAGACCAAGCGTTCCACGAGCCGGTCGCGGCCATGAAAATCGGCGGCGTCTGCCGCACCGAATGACCGCAGACCCTTGTAGGGATTGGCGCGGTCGGCTTGCGAGCCGACCAAGGCCGACCCACCGTCGATCGCCACGTGGTCCATCGCTGAGTGGAGGTCCGCAACGAACTCGGCAATCGCCGGATGCCGTTTCGCCGGATCGTTGGAGGTTGCCTTATCGATGACACGACGCAGCGATGACGGGAGCGTTTGGCGGGTATGAGCGGCATCGCCGCCGAGACCCGTGAACGCATCCGCGACCAACAGACCGAAGTTGAAGATGTCCGATGCAGCCGTCACTTCACCCTGCTCGAGTCGGTCGGGAGATACGTACGCTGAATCAGCTGGGTGAACGTCGGATGGTCGCGACCGTGGCAGGTCCACGTCGACGGCGATACCGAAGTCCGCCAGGTACGCATTGCCCTCGTCGTCGATCAAGACGTTGGCCGGCTGGATGTCACCGTGAACGAGCCCCGCACGATGCACCGTGTCGAGCGCGCTGCCGACCTGGTCGACCATCGCTAGGACCTCAACGGGCTCGAGCGCTCGATCCTCCAGTACGGTCGCCAGTGTCCCGCCCTTCATCAGCCGCATCACGACGTATGCCGCGCTGGGTTCTCGCCAGTAGTCGTAGAGCGGAACGATGTGCGGGTGCTCGAGCCGGGCGACGAGCTGTGCCTCGGTCTGGAATCTTCGGATGAATCGGGGATCGTTGGCAAGTTCAGGTCGGATGATCTTGATCGCCACTTCCCGGCCGATCGAGGGCTGGTAGGCGCGGTAAACCACACCGTCGCCGCGTTCACCGAGACGGTCCCGCACCTCATATCCGCGAACGGCGGGCCCGCAGTCCGAGACCGACGATGGTCGGTTCACGCCGGCGAGCGCCTCGTCACCGGTGACGATCTGCTCGTGCAACCGGCGGACCCTGGTCGACGGCTCCACTCCGAGTTCATCGCCAAGGCCGGTCTTCAACAACTGGTAGGCCCGAAGGGCGTCGGCCTGACGACCCGACCGGTACAGCGCTACCATGAACTGCCCCGTCAGCTGCTCCTTCAGCGGGTGCTCACGAACGAGGCGCTCGAGTTCCGGCACCAACTCCCTCGACATCCCCCGTTTCAAATCCGCATCGATGCGCGCCTCGACCGCTTCGAGACGCAGTTCCTCGAGACGAGCGATCTCGCCCTGCGCGAACGATTCGTACGTGAAGTCTTCGAACGGTCGCCCCCGCCACAGCGCCAACGCCTCCCCCAACACCAACGACGCCGCGGCTGGATCGGTCTCGGCGAGCGCCCGACCATGCGCCACGAGTCGCTCGAAATGCACGGAGTCGACGCAGTCCGGTGCGATCTCCACAAGGTACCCAGGAGCGCGGGTGAGCAAGATCGTCCCCTCCGCCCGTTTGGCTCGTTCCGGCTCCAGCGCGGTACGCAGCGCGGAGACGTACACCCACAGCGAACTCTGCTTGTCCGCCCCACCATCCTCACCCCACAACCCTTCGAGGATCTGGTCGATGGTGAACACCGAGTTCGGCGACGTCAGCAGCAACGCGAGCAAGGCGCGCTGCCGGAACGCGCCGAGATCAACTACACGCCCGTCGCGAACGACCTCGAGCTTGCCAAGAACCCGGAACTCCATGCGCCCCCTCGCGCCGAGGGAACAACGCTACTCCTGACGCCGATCCCACGCATCAACCAATCTCCAACGAGCAGCTTGTTCTGACTTAAGTCCGCCGGGCTTGCCGGCGTGGCGCACGTCGGCCGGCGGACACAAACCCACTTTTGAAACCTCGTCGCACGGCGGCGCGTCCGCCCCTTGGCCACAGCCGTGCCCGACTGCTGCCTGACCGTACCGATCTCGTCGATGTCGTCGATTATCCGAGCCGTGGGCCAGGTGACTCGGTGTGCGTGTTCTTGATGGAACCTGTCACCGAGGCCGTTCGAGGCACTCGGTATCACGTGCCGCCGAGAGGGCTTGACCGCTCGGTAACCGGCGTCACGAGCGACCCGATCGCCCGGTAACCCGTGCTGGTGCGCTGGCCTGCTGGTCAGACGCTCACACGATGTCGAATTGACAGCGGGATCCTGGGGCGTTGGCGAGTCGTTGGTCGACCGTGACGAGCGCGCAGCCCAGGGCTTCGGCGAGAGCGACGTAGCACGAGTCATACGCCGTCACGTTGTCTCGTAGCTCCCATGCGCGGCGCAGGAGTGGTGCGGTCGGGTAGACGGTGATGGGAAGGTTCAGCAGATCCTCGACCGCGTCGTTCGCTTGTGCTGGGGTGAGTGCACCGCTCGCGAGTTGACGACGGATGACCGAGACGGCCTCGACCCGGAGCAGATCGGGTGCCGCGAGTGATTGCCCCTTGATTCGCGCCCGGCATGCATCGCCGTCAGGTCCGCCGTCGGCGACCGCAGGAGCGATCACCGAGGCGTCAACGACGAGCACGCTCGTCCGCGATTGCGGAGACCGCATCCTCTCGCGAGAGCCGACCCTTCGGCCGGTGCTCAATCCGCGCGATCATCTCGTCGATTGTTGGGGTCGCGACCATCACGGCCAGCTGGGTCGAGAGGTACTGCTGCAGCGACTGGCCAGCAACCTCGGCTCGTCGGACCAGTTCGTTGTGCACATCCTCGGGTACTTCCCGGATCTGAACATTCGGCATGCATGCATTATACATGCATGATGAGTCGTCGGTCGAGAGGCGTGTGCACGCGCGAATCAGCCTGGACGGGTTGCTCCGGCGATGAACGTCGACACGATGTAGGTGGCATGCCGATCGAGGCTGCCCCGGGCGCGGTCGTAGCGCATCGTCGTTCGCGGATCGGCATGACTCGCGGCTTCTTGCACGTCGCGCAACGGGACACCAGCATCGAGGGCCGCTGTGATGAACGAATGCCGGACACTGTGCGGTGAGATGCGCTTGTTGATCCCGGCGCGCTTCACCAACCGCTTGACCATCCGGTCCGCGCAGTAGCGATCCATACGCCCGCCCTCGACGCCCAGAAAGATCGGCCCCATCGTCCGCTCACCGATGTACAGGTCCAATGCCCGCCCCGTGCGCGGCGCAAGCGGGATGGTCACATGCTTGCCGCCCTTGCGCACGATCGCCAGCGTGCGATGGCCGCGCTCGGTCGACAAGTCATCGATGTCAGCGTTCAACGCTTCGGAGATCCGCAGCCCGTTCAAGGCGAGCAACGTGATCAACGCACCGTCGCGCAGATCGCCCAGGCCCGCTTGGACAAGCAGTGCGCCGAGTTCGTTGCGGTCCAGGCCCAGGGTGCGCGATTCGTCGTGGACCTTCGGACGGCGAACGTTGAGCGCCGGGTTCTTGTCGACGATGTCTTCGGTCTGGCAGTACTTGTAGAACGACGACAACGTCGACAACCGTCTCCCGATCGTGGACGCCATCCGACCTTCTTGTTCCATCCACCGGGCGAAAGTCTCGAGATGCGGTCGCTTCACGTTCAACAGACTGATGCCGTGGTCGTGGCACCAGCCCGCGAAGATCCGCAGATCCGTTGCGTAACTCCGTCGGGTCGGTTCGGCGTAACCGGAGATGAACGCCGCAACTGCCACTCGTTCGGTGATGATCACCTGGTCGTCGTATCGCACGACCTCAGCAGTGTGGACAGTAGTGGTTTCCGTGTCGGCCATGGTGGCCTCCTTCGTGACCCAGCCTCCCGAGGAGACGGGACCAACCACGCTCGCGCCGATCCAGAAACGCCTCCGCCGACGCGATTATCGGGTGCCACGAGTTGGGCCGCGATGTGGCGCTGCATGGACTCCGACGACTGTGATTATCCCGAGCGTTATCGGGTGTCGGCGACCGGCACTTCGGGGTCGCCGAAGGGTGGGGGCGTCAGACGCCGTACAGGCCACGGACGTCCGCGACGCGTGTCATCGTGTTGGGGCTTGGGCACGGGTCCTGTCGGATGGCGCCGGGGTCCAACGGCGCCGGGCACTCCCGCCCCTCGAGATGCGCGATCCAGCGCGAGATGTAGTCGGCGAGCCCGAACGCCCCTCGCCTTTCAAGGTGCACACCGTCGTTGCTCATCCAGCCGATGGCGCGCCCGTTGTAGGTGCGCCAGTCGGCCACGACGAGGTCGGGGTGTCGTGGCGCCGACTCCCACAGCATTCGCGTGTTCTCGGCGAAGACGCGGATGGCGGTGGCGCTCGACCCGGGCGGTGTGCCGGTGCTGAGTGTCAGCCAGACGACCCGCTGGGCGCCTTTGGTGCGAGCGGCTTCCATGATCGTGTCGACGAACGATCCAAAGGGGTCGTTCCAGTCGTTGTAGCCGGACATCACGACGACAACATCGAGTTGGCCGGGCGTGCCCAGGATCGCTTCCTCCACGGTGTTGGGCACACGGAAGTCGCTGTTGCTCCGGCACGACGGCCACACGAGCCGGCGGCAGCCCTCTGCGTCGAGGATCGGTTGGAATCCGACGAAGAGCTGCTGGGACTCAGTGACGTTGCGCACCGCAGCGAGTGTCGAGTCGCCGACCATCAACACCCGGCGCTGGGGAGGGTTCAACCGAACCGCGCGGGCAAATGCCCCCGTGGCGCCTCGGTCCACGTCGGCGAGGTACGAACCGGCTTCGAACACTGACCGCGTGTCGGTTGACGCCGGTTCAGCGTCGACGACGCGTCCGGCGGCTGCCGTGGCGACCGCCGCGGCCACCACGAGAGCGCATGCGCGCCACCGATCGACAGCCGTGCGTCGTCGCCGCATGCGGATGTATCTACCACCGGAACCACGCCCTTGAATCGGCCGGGACGTGTTATCGCTCCGCGCCGCCGGGCCACGGAGGACCAGATCATCCCCGACGCCTACATCCAGCGGCCACCGGCGACGGTGTACCACGTCGTCGGGTCACGCCACAGTTCGGCCCGGCTCGATCAACGGCCGAGCGTCGACCGGAGTGCCCCCGAACGCCGGGACGGTGACGCGATTACGTGGCGCGAGAATTGGACCGAACTATGCGGCTCGCGATCCGATCGCAGAGCGAACGACGAGCGGCGTTATCGAGTGCCCTCGATCGGCATATTCACTGCGCCGCGTCAGTCCGTTTGGATCCCGCCGAGGGCTACAACGGGTTGAACTTCGGCTGGCCGAGCGCTCCAACACCGTCCCCGTCTGCCGGCGCGGTCTGTCGTGTCGGCGGTGATTGCGTCACACGTGAGACAAGAAACAAGACGTGATCTCTGACCTGCGCCGCCGGAGTGGCTCGAGCGCGCTCAGCGAGGGGGTGTATTGGCGAGCAGTCGTCGGCCCATGTCGGCGACGCCGAGCGCGCCACATGATTCGGAGACATCGATGGCTTCGTCGACGAGCGCACGCGCTCGCACGACGTCGGCGTTGTTTCCGCGTAGGGCGAGGACCTCGGCGAGCACGATCGATGACTCTGCTGCCAGCAATGGCGTCCGCATCGTGTTCACCAGCGAGAGGCCAGCCTCGCAATCCGCTATGCCGCCGTCGAGATCGCCGGTGAGGGCACGGAGACGACCAAGGACTGATGACACCGGGCATTTGAGCTCGCAGAGTGCTGGCCCGATCGCCATCTGACCGGAGTAGGGGATGAGCTCCGGGATCAGCATCGCAGCGCGCTCGACATCTCGCACGAGCCCAGCGGCTTCAGCGACCGATACGAGCACATGCATGATCGGCAACGGCTTGCGCAACTCGTTGACCGAGTGCGGCATTAGCGACTCCAGCGACGAATTGGCTGTCACCCAGTCGCCATTGCGGGCACTCCGACGGGCTACCTCCCAAGGAAGGTCCGTCAGTGGCGAAGGCGGGATAGGTGCGCTGCCGTTGGATGCGCCCCGCAGATGGGCGAGAAGTCCTGCCTGGAATTCGAACATCCACGCGAGCCCAGAGTTGGGGATGGCGAGGGCGGATGCGTCATGAATCAGCACTTCCGCTTCGTCGAGTCGTCCATCGGCCAAGGCGAGCGAAATGTCGACGCCGAGCACACCGTCCCATCCACCGCCGCGCAGCGTGGCTCGGACACGCTGCACCACGGTTTCCACGGTCCGCCGATCAGCCGCACGTGCTCCGAGCCAGGAGAGCCCGATCGTTGCCATCCCGACGACCAAGGGTGACTTGTGTCGCTCGCCGAGGGTGACCGTCGACAGCAGGACGTCGCGACAGCGATCAAGGTCTGGAAGACCGAGGAGCAGCTCGATGAAACTGTCTCGGGCGTACCAGGACAGGTCGAGGGGGATGGCGGAATCGAGCGCCTCGGCGGCGGCCTCCGCCTCAGCGAGATCGAACGGTTGTCCGCGGTATGCAGCCAGCAAGGCTCGGAGGCCCCGTGCGACCGCAGCGTAAGCGGTGCCCTCTGGAGCCTCGTCGACCGTTCGGGCAGCGAGCTTGTCCAACGCGGCCGGCGGGGGAAACGCTCGGAGTGCCAGTGAGATAGCTCGCAGGGCCAAGACGTAATCGTGGCGATCGAGCGCGAGCGACGTTGCCGCAACGAGGTCCGAGGACGGACCCGCGTCGCCGGGCTGGTAGAAGACCCCGGCGCTGCCCCGGTTGTAGAGCGCCAGGTTGTGGAGTTCGGGGTACTGATCGGCGTCGTCGCCGAGTACCTCGATGGCGCGTGCTGACCACGCGAACACATCCTCTGAGGCACCGAGTTGGTCCGCCGCGGTCGCAGCACCGATCGCCGCAGCAGCAGCTTCGCCAACGTCACCCGCAAGCGCCCCCTCGCAGAGATGGTGCGCCACAACCGCGGGCGCGATGCCGGGTCGCGACGCGAACGCATGGCCGACGAGCCAGTGCAGTCGTGTCCGTCGGGTTGAGCGCATCTCATCGAGCAGCGACTCACGCACCAGCGCATGAGCGAATGAACCCACGCTGGAGCCGGTGCCGAGATGGACAAGACGAGCATCGAGCGCCGGCTCCAATCGCTCGATCACGTCGAGGCGTGCCAACGACAAAACGTCTCCGACGACGACCACATCGAACTCGCGGCCGACAACCGCGGCAACTGACAAGACCTCGTTCGTCTCGACTGGCAGCCGCGAGAGGCGCCGGCTGAGCGCGTCGCGTATGCCCTCGGGAACCCCGACGTCCGACAAGGGAACCGTGTTCACCCACTCACCGTGGGCGTTCTTGACTACCGCTCCGGTCTCGGCGAGATGGGCAAGTACCTCCTCGGTGAAGTACGGGTTTCCCTCGGTCTCGTCGTAGATGAGATCAACGAACTCGTCGGATGCGGCGTGGCCGGCGCGGTCAGCGATAAG
>JANNNB010000242.1:0-9352 GCA_031398325.1 Actinomycetes bacterium | reverse complement strand
ACGTGCCGCCGCTGCGCGAGAACACGAACGCCGTGCGTCGCCCCGAGTTGCCCTCCTGACGCTCGTCGTGGTCGGCGCGTGCCTGTCGACGTCGGTGCTGTTCATGGCGGGCCGGTTCCGGCCCGACCAGATCGTGTACGGCCGGTACAACGACGCCGCGATCACGCCGGTGCTGATCGTCGGCCTGGCCTTCCTGCTCGCCGAACCATCGATCAGGCGAAGGATCACCGCCGCGATCGCCGCAGTCGCCACGATGTCGGGGTGCGCGGCCGTGTTGATGGTCTGGCGCGACCAGCCGCTCGGATCGGACAACGGTCTCGAGCCGATGATCCTCGGTCTGCAACCGTTCATCGCTCGCGCGCCGTCGATCGACGTCATCCGCGTCACGGTCATGGCCGCGACGGCAACGTTGGCCGTCGCGACGATCGGGGCCGTCGCGCGACGGATCGAGCAGCCCCTGCTGGTGCTCGGGGCCACCGCCGCACTCGTGGTCGTCGCTTCAGCGCGCACCGCAACGATCGTCGACGACGGGTGGCGCGGACGCGGCGACCTCAGCTCGGTCGGGCAGCTCGCCGACACGGTGCTCGACGACGGCGCCGACGTCGACTTCCTCCTACCCGACGGCTCCTCGACCGACCGACTGATGCTGTACCAGCTCTACCTACCGACGAACAGGGTGACGGTCGTGGAGGATCTCGACGACGCGACCAGTCGATTCGTCTTCGCACCGGTCGACGATCCGTTCCTGACCGAGACCGCCACGCTGGCGTGGACCGATCCGCGGCGGAAGTACGGGCTCTGGGAGCGGTGACAGGTCGTCAGGTCGTCAGGTGGCCGCCCGTGGCGGGTCGTCGCCGTCCGCCGTGTCGCCGTATTCCAGACGTTTGCTCTGCAGCCGCAGCTCGGCCAGCATGCGCCGGTTCGAACTCTGGAGGTCGGCAAGGAATGCGACGCTCCATACCTGGAACGCGAGCAGCATGAGCCCGATTCCGGCCAGCAGGCTCGGCACGCGGCTCGTGTACTCGGCTTCGAACGTGTACAACAGCAGCCAGCGCCCGATCAGGATCAGTCCGATGACGAACGGGACGGCACCGATGGCGAAGAAGAACCGGAACGGCTTGTAGAGAGCGAAGCTCCGCACGATCGTCGACGCCGAGCGCACGATGTATCGCGGCACACTCTTCACGAGCCGCGACTCGCGCGTCTTCGGGTTGACGCCGACCGGCACGGACGCCACGCTCACGCCATTCCAGCCCGCCTGGATGATCGTCTCCATCGTGTACGTGTACCGACCGAACACCTGGACCTGCATGGCGGCGTCACGGCTGTAGGCACGGAACCCGCTCGCGGCGTCGCGGACGTTCGTACCCGAGAATCGGCGGACGACGGCAGTCCCGCCGCGCTGCAGCAGCTTCTTCGTTCGCGAGAAGTCGTCGATGCTCTCGATCGGGCGCTCCCCCACCACCATCTGCGCGGTGCCCGCCAAGATCGGCGCCACGAGGTCGGGGATCGATGCGCCGCTGTACTGGTTGTCCGCATCGGTGTTGACGATCACGTCGGCGCCGAGTCGCAACCCGGCGTCGAGGCCGGTCGTGAACGCTGCCGCCAGCCCGCGGTTGCGGTCGTGACGGATCACATGATCGACGCCGAGTTCCCGAGCGACCTCGGCCGTGCGATCGATGCTGCCGTCGTCGATCACCAACCACTCGACGATGTCGAAACCGTCGACCTCACGCGGGAGGTCGGCCACCGTCTGCGGCAACGTCGCTTCCTCGTTGAAGCAGGGGATCTGAATGATCAGCTTCGTCGGCCGGGACATCGACCGAGGATGGTACCGACAAGCGGGCGATCGTCGCAGCTGCCGCTGCGCCGAGCAGGTCGACCGCGATCGTGGTCAGGCGTGCTGCAACTGCGATCGACAGCGCGAGCGTCCCACCGATGGGCCCGGTCATCAGGGCGACGAACACGCTCTCGCGCACGCCGATCCCGCCTGGCACTCCGACGACCACGAAGCCGACGATCCACGAGAGCGCTGACGCAAAGACGAGGTCGACCGCGAGCCCCAGGGTGATGTCGGAGCTCCCACCACCCCCGAGCGCGACGAACACGCACATGTACATGACCCCGAACATGAGCCACACCGGCACGTGCAGGGCGGTGTAGCGCGCCACGACGGACGCCCCAGGGAGTTCTGCTCGACCCCGTGTGACCGTGGACGCCGCGCGATCGAGCCATGCGCGCACGGGCGGTGCCACGAGTGAGGCGAGGACGACCACGATGCCGACGCCGAGCAGCGCGGCGGTGAAGCGACGGTCGTACGGCGACGCGAGCCCGAACGTCGCAGCGACCGCGACCGCAGCCATCAAGGTGAACGCCATCGACGACGCAGTGGCGAGGTAGGCGCTGCGGCGATCGACGCTGCCGCGTCCAGCGAGCTCCGCCTGACCGACGACCGGCCAGATCCCGCCCGGCACGTACTTGCCGAGTTGCCCGGTGAAGAACCACGACAGACCACGCGAACGCGGCACCGCCCGGCCGCGCCGTTCGATCAGCGACAACCAGTTGATGCCGATGATCGACATCGAGGCGAGCCCGGCGAACACTGCCGCCACCATCCAGGCGGGTCGCGCCGAGTCGAGCGTTGCGGTCAGCTCGTCCCAGTCCCGAAAGATCTGGATGCCGACGAAGGCCAGTCCGGCGACGCCGATCGCCACACCGACGAGGTTGGCGACAGCGGCCCGCGACAGCCTCACGTGGACGCGGCCAGGTTCATGCAGTCCCACACCGTGTCATCTCGTCTCGAGCAGCGAGAGGTCTCGTCGTGGAGCTCCTCGGTCATCGTTCCTCCAACATCGTCGCCGTGCTCCGTCATCGTGCCCGACCCGAGCGGTGTCCGCGGGAATTCTGCTCGTTCGACGATCAGTCCGTGCGTCACGTAGTCGCCGGACCGGAGACGGTCGACAGAAGAACGTCCGACCGGCCCCTCGGCGGCGGGCTCAGGCGTCTTCGTCGTAGATGCCGGCCGGGACGGCAGCGCCCTCTCGTTCCAGCACGCGGTCGAGCCCGAGGTCGAGCAGCCATGCAGCGCCAACGACGACGGCCACGGGGAGCACGAGTGCGTAGTCACCGAGCAGCTCGGGGATCAGAAAGACCGCGACGAGCGGTGACCGCATGCCGACGGCGACACCGATGGCCATCGCGACAACCATCGCGTCCCACGGGTTCGCCACTCCGACACCGAGCGAATCGGCGCCGAGCAACACGAGCAGCGCCGTGCCACCTGCGACCCCCATCGTCGGGCTCAGGACGCCACCCGGGGCCCCCGCTCCCAACGCCGCCGTCGTGCCCACCAGTTTGCCGACGACGAGGGCGACACCGAGTGCGGTGGTCGCGGCGAGCGGACCACGCTGCAGAGCCTCCATGCCGTTCCCGGACGCCAGCGGAAAGGCCGCCACCGAGACACCGGCGGTCACGGCGAACACACCGACGACGACCGATCGCGGCAAGTGCGTCAGACGCATCACCGAATCGGCGGTGACGCGCACGCGTAGGTAGAGAAACCCCTTCGACACCAACACGGTCGGAACGAGGACGACGAGTCCGAGCGGTACGACGCGCCACCTGGAACCCTGGATGTCGGGGAACACGGCCTCACCCTCGAACAGCCAGACCGTGACGAGCTGTCCAGCGATCGCGCCCGCGACGACGAAGACCGTCGCTCGGGCGCTCCTGCGGATCCTCAGGTGCTCCTCGGCGTACAGCATCGCGGCGATGGGCGCGTTGTAGGCGCTGGCGAACGCGGCGGCGACACCGGCGGAAGCGAGCGCGTCACCTCGGCCGCCCGACTCCCTCCCGAGCACGGCTCCGGCCACACCACCCGACTCGACGATCGCAGACTCTCGACCGATCGAGACCAGACCGGCCGACACCGTGAACGTCCCGATGACCCGGAGCACGGTGGCGCGCAACGAGATGCTGACATCCTCGCCGCGAGCCGATGCCGCGACGGCCTCGATGCCGGAACGATCCGGCCAACGCTGCTGGACGATTCGACCGATCGCGGCCGCGGCGAGAACGCTGACGGTCGCCAACACGAAGAGGACCACGGTGCCGAGGTGCGCTGATGCGGTCGTCGGATCCGTGCGGTCCGAGTAGAAACGGATCACGTCGCGCAGGAACAACCGGAACACGTGGGCGGTCGTGCTGGCGATCAGCACGACGAGCACGAACAACGCAAGTGTCACGACGGGCGGACGCGACGGGGAGACATCGAACCCCGTCTGCCCGGTCGGAAGGTCCGGCCGGCCGCCTCGGCTCCTGCTCACACTCTTGCCGACCGGCCAACGCACGTCATCCCACCTCGATTGTGCCAGCGCCGAGCACGCCGATGACGTGTGCGGGGATCGAGCGGCTGTGGTCAGCCGGCGGCGAACTCGGCGAGCGCGTCGCCGCCGTCGGTGGTGAACGTCAGCGTGTCACCTTCGACGTAGAAGAGCTGGGCCTCTGCGAGCATCGCCAGGTACGCGGCTTCGAACTCGCTCACCTCGGGCTCGCACGCCATCATCGTGCCGGCGAGCCCTTCGGAGATCGCCACGACGTCCTCGTCGAAGGTCGCTTCACCGCTGTACTGGTTGCAGCCGCTCGACCCCGACACCGAGCTGCCGTCGAACAGCAGCGTCGCTTCCACTCCTGCTGGCGGAGCGTCACCAGCGAGCGTCACAAGAGTCCACGTGACGCCCGCAACGTCAACTTCGTCGACGACCGACGTCGCGGTGGTGCCGTCGCTCGAGTCGTCGTCGCTACCGCACGCCGCGAACCCGAGGAGGGCTGCCGAAGCGAGCCCGATGCTGATCACTCGACGAATTTTCATGCGGGAAACGTACCTCAGCGGACCAGTGGGATCGGGTTCCCACCGCTTCCCTGGCCGCGCTGGCTCGTTCGATAGCGTGGCCGGCGTGACGACCTTCGGCGTCTTGGGCCCGTTGCACGTCATCGACGGTGACGGTGACGGTGACGAGATCGTCCTCACCGGGCAGCGGCAACGCCGACTCGTCTGCGCGCTGCTGCTGCACCGAGGGCGAGTCATCTCCGTCGACCGCCTCAGCGAACTCGTTTGGGACGAGGACACACCCGTCCATGCCGCCGCCTTGCAGTCGCTCGTGTTCCGCCTGCGCCAACGCGTCCCAGGTCTCGATCTCGAATACCGAGCGCCCGGCTACGTGCTGCAGGTCGCAGATGACCGCCTCGACGTCGCACGATTCGAACACCTCGTGCTCGACGCGATCGAACGACGCAACACGGACGCCGATCGAGCGCGCGAGTTGCTCGACGAAGCACTGCGACTGTGGCGCGGGGACCCGTTCGTCGATCTCCTGGACACCGACGATGCCCGGGTCGAGATCGATCGGCTGCTCGAGGTCCGGTGTCGCGCTCGAGAAGAGCGGCTCGAGCTGCAACTGGACCTCGGTGGCGCTGCCGACGCGGTCGGTGATCTGGAGGCGTTCGCCGCCCGCGAGCCCTTGCGTGAGCGCCCTCGGCATCTGCTGATGCGTGCGTACGAGTCGCTCGGTCGGCGTGCGGACGCGCTGCGCGTGTACGACGCGTATCGACGTCTGCTCGCCGACGAGCTCGGGGTGGCGCCCTCGCCGGAGCTCCGGCGACGCCACGAAGCGCTCCTCGCACGCGACGAGATCACGCTGGAGCCCGACTCACGGACCGAGTCGCGGCACGCCCGGAGCTCGTTGCGATCACCGACGTCGTCGTTCATCGGTCGGGAGGATCTCGTCGCCGACACCATCGGCCAGTTCGCACATGCTCGCCTGATCACGCTCATCGGACCCGGCGGGGTCGGCAAGACCCGCCTGGCGACCGAGATCGCTCGTCGGCTGGACGGTGCAGGACTGGACGGTGCAGGACTCGACGGTGCAGCACTCGACGGTGTGGTGTTCTGCGATCTGACGACGGCAACCGAACGTACGGTCATCGACGTCGTCATCGGGGCGGCCGGCGTGGAGAGCCGGTCCGATCAGCCCGACCTCGAACGTCTGGTCGAGGTGCTGCGCCACGAACGGTGTTGCGTGGTCCTCGACAACTGCGAGCACGTGATCGACGACGTCGCAAGGGTGGCCGAATGTCTCGTCGAGATGACCGAGAACGTCGTCGTGCTCGCCACCAGCCGTGAGCGCCTCGCGGTCGACGGTGAACGTCTGGTCACCGTGCCACCGTTGACGCACGTGGGCGGCCTCGACTCACCGGCGACCCGACTCCTCGTGGAGCGGATGATGTTCGTGACCGGGCGATCACCCGACCCCGACGAACTGGGGCAGCTCGACGAACTCGCCGGGCGGCTCGATGGTCTCCCGCTCGCGCTCGAACTCGCTGCTGCGCGCCTGCAGACGCTCACCCCGCAGGAGGTGCTCGCCGGTGTGGACGAGAGCATCACCGTGTTGCGGGGCGGACGCCGGACGGTGGAGCGTCATCGCTCGGTCGAGGCCGCGCTTCGTTGGTCCTACGACCTGCTCGACGACTCGGCCCGGACGGCGCTCCGAGCCGCCGCGACGTTCGCTGCACCATTCGACGCTGCCGATGTCGCCGCGATCATGGCCATCGACCGCCCGGATGCCGTGGACGCGTTGTCGATCCTGATCGAACGTTCGATGGCACACCGGGACGGCGAGCATGTCCGTCTGCTCCACGTCGTTCGAGGTTTCGCACGGGACCAATCGAGTCCCGACGAGCGGGATCGCTGGTCGGAGCGGCTGGCACTGCGGATGTGCGATGTGGCCGCCGCCCTCCGCACGGATCTCCGAACCGCTGCGGACAGCACACCGATCGACCGCTACATCGCCCGGGTCCCCGACTTCCGCCGTGCGATCGAGATCGGCCTGGCGTCCGGGGACGCCGACACGGTGCTCCGCACGGTGTCGTCACTGCGCGACCTGGCGTTCACCAGCTCGAGCTTCGAGCTGGCCAGATGGGCGGAGGACGCCGCGAGGCTCGGCGAACGTGCCGACCACGAGCTGACCGTCGACGGCTATTCGATCGCCGGACTCGGCGCATGGAAGCGTGGCTCCCTCGACGACACCCGTCGCCTCCTCGCACTCGCCGAGGGCGTCGTCGAGCGACACCATCTCGATCCGACCTACGAGCTGCTCGGTGCCCAGGCCACGGAAGATCTCGCCCACGGTGCCCTGGAGCGAGCGATCGCCCGACTGGAACAAGCGGCGGGCCTGACCGACGCCATGAACGACCCGATCCGTCAGGCCGAGACCTACGGCACGCTCGCGATCTGCATGGCATACGCCCACCGGGCAGGTGCCATCGAGCTGACCGATTCCGTCGCTGCGGACATGGCCGCGGAGCCAGCCGCCGTCGCACGTGCGTGGTGCCACTACGCATCAGGCGAGTGCCGGATCGACACCGACCCCGCGGCCGCCCGTCGACATCTGGAGCGCGCGGTCGAGCTCGCCCGAGCGGGTGGGTCGACCTTCATCGAGGGCATCGCCGGCGCGTCACTCGCGTCACTCGACGTCCGCTCGGGCCATACCGACACCGCCATCGAGAACTACCGATGGTTGCTGCCGCTGTGGCTGCGCGCCGGATTGCAGACGCCGTTCTGGACCGGGATGCGGGCGGTCGTCGAGCTCTTGATGCGCGCCGGTGAACCGACCGCCGCCATCCGCCTGCTCGGGGCCGTCATGACGCCGGGTGCCGGACACGACGTGTACGGCGACGACGCGGTTCGGCTCGAGGCGATGCGCGCCGAACTCGAGACGCGCGCCGGGGCCGAGGTCTTCCAGGCGGAGTTCACCCGAGGATCCGGGCTCGACGAAGCGGCCGCCGCCCGGGAGGCGACGACCGCATTCGACCACTGGGTCCGATCGGCGCCCTGAGCGCCCCGGCGTCACCAGCGAGGACCGGCGGGGTCGATCCCGAGGACGGTCTTGGCGACCGTCTCGTGGGTGAGCGCCGCGTTGGCCGGATGGAAGCCACCGGCGCGCACGTCCCGGTAGAGGCGCTCCAGTTCGTTGCCGCGCATCATGGCGGCACCGCCGGCGACGTCCAGCGCCAGGTCGACGACCCGCTTGGCGGCCTCGACCGCCCTCCACTTCGCAGAGACGATCTTCGGGCCCCACATCACCCCGTGGTCGACCCCCGACACCCAGTCGTCGATCAGGCGATCGACGACCGCCTGTGCCGGATCGAGTTCGAGGTACATCTGGGCGATCTGGTGCTGCACCATCGGGTTGTGGGCGTACGTGCCCCGAGGAATGGCGACCGATGACTTCGTGGTTGCTGATCGGACCGCCAGCGCCAGTGCCCGTTCGGCGATGCCCAGGTAGACGTTGGCCATGATCGGCAGCGCCCAGATGTTCATCGCGAACAGAAACAGATCCTCGTCGACACCGGCCGGGACCACCCGCGCGATCCGAGCGTCCGGCACGAACACCTCGTCGAGGACCGTTCCGTAGCTCTGCGTCGGGCGCATACCGAGCGTGTCCCAGTCGGCAACGACGGTGACGCCATCGGCGTGACGATCGACGAAACCGTGGACGATGGTCGGCGCCTCGGGATCGGACACGTCGATGCCGTGCACGCCGAGCAGCGACCACACCGGCCCGTTCGAACCGAACATCTTGCGGCCGCTGAAGCGGTACCCGCCCTCGACACGTGTGGCGAGGGTCGTCGACATGACGACGGGAGCATCGTTGCCCGCCTCGGCGTGGCCGGCGGCGACGACCCGGCCGGCCAACGCCTCGTCGAACAGCCAGCGACACGACGTGTCACCGAAGCGCTCGAGTTCGGCGGCCAGACCGATCCAGTACGTGTGCATGGTCATCGAAAGCGCCGTCGCCGGTGCGTACGTGGCGAGCCGTCGTTGGAGTTTGGCGAACTCGGAGAGGTCGAGTCCCCATCCGCCGAACTCGGTCGGGACCGCGGCCGCCAGATAGCCGCAGTCGCGAAGGACGGCGAGGTCTTCATGGATGTAGGTGTTGTCCGCATCGGCACGTTGTGCCCGAACACGGAACTGTTCGAGCACGCTGTCGGGGGGCAGCGACCTCGCAGTTGTCGTGCGGCCGGTGCCGGAGATCGTCTGAGTGAGTGTTTCGGTGATGGTCATGGGTGACTCCTGTCGGTGGAACGGTTGGACGAAGGCGACGGTGCATTGGTCCGCTCGCGATCCACTGACGTGCACTGACGCGTGCCGACCGATGGCGTCAGGCGACGTCACCCGATCGTCAGTGCGCTCGCCGACGATCGCCACATGAACGCATCCCTGCTCTCCCCGAACCATCTCCTCGCCGGCAACCTCGGCCGGATCGCCGAACTCGGCACGATCGTCACCGTGTGG
>JANNNB010000217.1:0-26604 GCA_031398325.1 Actinomycetes bacterium | reverse complement strand
CGGGCCTCGCCCCGCGTCTCGAATGGTACGAGCTGGGTATCGGCGCGCAGACAGTGCCACTGGTTGCCGACCTGAACGGTGACGGCACGCCAGAGGTGGTCTACAACGCACTGAACGGCGAACTGCGTGCACGTTCTGGTGTCAACGGTGCCGTGGTGTGGACACGCCCGGTCGAAGGTCCCGGAGAATCGGGCGCCGAACAATTCGGCACCCCCGTCATCGCCGACTTCACGCGCGACCCGGGGCTGGAGGTCGTCCATCCTGCGTCCAACTCGACGATTCTTCGGCTGGTCAATGCGGAGGGGGTCGTGCGCGAGGAGTTCGCCACGCAGTTGAACTTCGGCGAGGGCAATCTGGCTGCGGCCGATGTGGACGGTGATGGACAACCGGAGATCATCGCTGGCGGCGACAGCCGCCTCGGCGTGTACAACGTCGACCGGGACACCTCGCAGCTGTCGACGCGGTGGGAGTCGTCCAGCACGTGGGGCTGCGGCCGAAACACCCCGTACCAATACTGCACCCCGGTGGTGGTCGACATCGACCTCGACGGTCAACTGGAGATCATCACGGGCCGTCGAATCGCCGACGCTGCGACGGGTGCGTCGCAGGCGGTCGCTCCGGATGCGCGCGACGGATTCGTCGGCGTCGCCAACTTCGATGACGATCCGGAGGGCGAGATCCTTCGCGTGTACGACGGCACACTCACGATCTTCAACCACGACTTCAGCGTTCACTGGGGGCCGGTGCAGCTGGCGACCGCAAACGGGTCGACAGCCCGTGGAAATGGCGGACCTCCGACCATCGCCGACTTCGACGGCGACGGTCGACCGGAGATCGGCGTCGCAGGCGAGTTGGTGTATGCGGTGTACGACCCCGACACCGTCTTGGACGCCGACCCGGTGACGCAAGACGCTGTGCTGTGGACGTCTCCGATCAATGACACGACGTCGTCGTCGACCGGTTCGACGGTGTTCGACTTCGACAACGACGGTCGGGCCGAGGTCGCGTACGCCGACCAGGATTTTATCCGTCTCTACGACGGTCCGAGCGGTGCGATCCGTTGGCAGGAGCCCAACGGCAGCAACACTCGGAGCGAGGCCCCGGTGGTCGCCGACGTGGATGGCGACGGTGAGGCCGAGATCGTGGTCACCTCCGAGCGGGCGACCTCGTACCTCGGTACGACGTACCCACCCGGCATCCGGGTCTACGGATCAGCTGCCGGCAACTGGGTGCGGGCGCGGTCGATCTGGAACCAGCATCAGTACGACGTGGTGAACGTGAACGCGGACGGAACCGTTCCAGCGGTCCCGGAGGTGAACTGGCTCGAGAGCGGGCTGAACAACTTCCGCCAGCAGTCGTTCCTGCGAGACGACCCCGAACGGCTCGACCAGTTCACGTACACGGTCACCGACCCCGACGGGGCCACCGACACCGCAACGGTGTTCGTCGACGTCGTACCGCCCGAGAACGATCCGGTGATCACCTGCGGTCCGCCCGCAACGGCGACGGTCGGGTTCACACTGCAGGGGCGGATCTGTGCGGATGACGTCGACGGTGACACCCTGACGTTCGCGAGCGAGCTCCGGTGCGTCACGACTGCTGCGCCGAACGGGAACGACAATCCGTGGTTCGCCGGTCTGCCGGACGGGACCTCGTACGCCGGAGACGTCGCAGGACCCAACGCGACCGACGAGTCCCCGCTGCTCGTCGAGTTCCCGTGCGGTCTCACCCCGGGCGACGTGCTGACGTTCGAGGCGAACGGGTCCGTTTCCTACCGGGGTACCGATCCGCCGACCAGCCCGACCGATGGCGCCACGATCTTCGATCGACCGTGCAACTTCGAGATGGCTGCAATCTCCGCCCCCGCCGACAGCCTGATCGGCGTCTTCCTTTCCGACGTGCAACCGAGCGACCCGCCGACCGTGACGTGTACCGCGGCGGCCCCGCCAGGACTGTCGTTCGCGACCCCCGAGCAGTTGAACTACCGAAACCTGGCTCCCCAGGTGCAGCAGCCCTTCTTCATCGGGGACGGCGTCACCAGCGACGGTGTCGCGCAACAGATTCGGGTCCCGGAGGGTGCCACACGACTGTTCCTCGGTTCGATGGACCTCCCCGGCTGGTACAACAACACCGGCCGATTCGACGTGCGAATCACGCCGGCCACGCCGATCGACGGCTTCACGATCGATCCGGTCGTGGGCACCTTCGATTGGCGTCCCACCAGCGAGGGATACTTCGAACTGTTCGTCGTCGTCACGGATGCGAGCGGACGACAGATCAGTCGGAACTATCCCATACGCGTGACCGCCCCCGCCGAGGTTCCGGACGTCGTGGGAACCGTGCGCAGCGTGGCGGAGCAGGCCATCATCGACGCCGAGCTCCGGGTCGGAACGGTCACACTGGTGAACGATGTCGCCGTCCCGGCCGGCACCGTCATCGAGCAGGAGCCGCCCGGCAGCACGGTCGCGGAGCCCCAGAGCCGGGTGGATCTCGTGGTGTCGAACGGTCCCGCTCCGGGCGACGAAGACGAGGACGGCGACACGTTCTCGCCGAACCAGGGCGATTGCGACGACACCGCCCCCACGGTGTATCCGGGCGCCCCGGAGACGAACGGCGACGACGTCGACAGTGATTGCGACGGAGCCGACGGCGTTCCGCCTGCGCTCTCAGGGGTGGAGATCGCCCCGACGGCACCGGTGATCCGTGTCGGGGAGTCGTTCGCCGTCAGTGCCCGCGCAGTGTTCGGCGACGGCACGACGACTGAGGTCACCACCCTCGGATCATGGACGACGCAAAGTCCCGCCGTCGTCGGCGTGGACAGCCGTGGCAGGGTCAGCGGGCTCACCGCCGGCTCGGGCACGGTCAGGGTGACGTATCGCGGCGTGCAGACCGATGTCGTCGTGACGGTGCGCGCACCCGGTGCAGGCGACCGGACACCGCCGACCGCGTCGATCACCGCACCGGAGGCCGGCGTCGAGGTCACCAGTCCCGTCGACGTCATCGGCACGGCAACCGATGCGGAGTTGTTGCGTTGGACGCTGGACCTGGTCGACGGCGACGAGGTCGTCGCACAGGTGGCCACCTCGAGCGAGGGCGTGTTCGTCGGCCAGCTCGGACGTCTCGACCCGACCGTGCTCGTCAACGGGTCCTATGAGCTGTTGTTGACCGTCGTCGACGTGTCCGGCAACACCTCCACTGCCCGGCAGCCGGTCACGATCGTCGGTCAGCTCAAGGTGGGCACCTTCGCGCTGTCGTTCACCGATCTCGTCGTGCCGGCGCCCGGCGTGCCGATCGAGGTGCGTCGTGACTACGACACCCGCGACGACCAACTCGGCGACTTCGGCTACGGCTGGCGACTCGGGTTCTCGAATCTGCGGGTGACGTCGTCGGGCACTCAGGGTGAAGGTTGGGCGATCACCGGCGGCGGGTTCAGCTACCGGCTCCAACCCACCCGTCCGCACACGATCACAATCCTGCTCCCGGACGGCACCACGGAAGAGTTCGACGCCACGACCACCCCGTCGGCAACGGCCTTCGTGCCACCGTCCGCGGCAGTCATGGGGTACACGCCGCGTCCTGGTACCAAGGGCAGGCTGGAGCCGACCGGCAACCGGAATGTGTTGATCTTCGGTGGCGCAGGAGAAGATGCTGAGTTGGTGGACGACACCACCTTCAGGCCATGGGACCCGCAGGGCTTCCGATACACCACTGCTGACGGCACCCGGTTCACGCTGGACTCCGAATGGGCGGTGACGTCCATTGTCGACCCGAACGGCAACACGATCTCGATCAGCCGCAACGGGATCACCCACTCGGCGGGGGCGTCGGTCGTGTTCGAGCGTGACGCCCTCGATCGCATCATGGCCATCGTCGATCAAGCCGGCAACCGGCAGACCTATGCCTACGACGCGGTGGGAGATCTCGTGGCCCACACCGACGCCGAGGGCGCGGTGACCCGCTTCCGCTACACCGGTGTGCACGACATCGTGGAGGTGATCGACCCGCTGGGCCGCTCGGTCGAGCGGCGCGAGTACGACGACGAGGGGCGACTGACGGCCATCATCTCGTCGGGCGGTGAGCGCACCACGATCACCCACGACCTGGATGGCAGACGCGAGATCGTCATTGATGCCGATGGCAACGAGACGGCGTTCACCTACGACCTCGACGGCAACGTGCTGTCCGTCGTGGACCCCTTCGGCGGAACGACGGTCAACACCTACGACGCCAACGGCAATCAGCTCACCACCACTGACCCGCTGGGCCGCACGACGACCCGTACCTTCGACGCCAACGGCAACGAACTGACCGTGTTGGACGCCGCTGGCGGCCTGGTGACCCGAACGTATGACGCCAAAGGACGACTGCTGACCGAGAAGGACGCGTTGGGTCGCACCACGACGCACGTCTACGACAGCCGTGGCAACCGCATCCGCACGACCGACCCGTCGGGTGCCGTTCAAGCCGTGTCCTATGACGCGTCCGGCAACGTCGTCAGTGTCAGGGACCCCGATGGGGCCACGACCATCTACACGTACGACCAGCTCGGGCGACAGACTCGCAGCACCGGACCCGACGGTGCGACGACCATCACGGAGTACGACGCCGTCGGCAATGTCGTTGCCGTCGTCGGTCCCGACGGTGCTCGACAAGAGATCGAGGTGGACGGCCGAGGTCACCCGACCGAAATCACCGACGCGCTGGGGGCGACATCGGAGCTGACTCTCGACCACCAGGGGGTCCCGGTCGAGCTGAATGGCCCAGGAGGGGCCGGCATCAGCCAGCAGGTCGACGCCGCCGGCAATCCGACGGCTGTCACGTTGCCGGATGGTTCGCGCCGCACGTTCAGCTACACCCCCTCCGGGCAGCTCGAGACCGAGACCGATGCCGACGGCGGTGTCACGACGCACACCTATGACCAGCTCGACCGTCGGATCGCCACCACCTGGCCGGACGGATCGCAGAGCTCGACCACCTACGATCTCGCCGGCCAGGTGGCCAGCGAGGTCGATTCCAACGGGGCGGTCACCACGTACGGGTACGACGCAGCGGGCCGCAGGACGTCGGCGACGGACCCCACCGGCGGAACCGTCAGCTACGCGTACGACCGAGTTGGCAACGTCGTCGAGCAGATCGACCCCGTCGGCGGGCGCACCCTGTTCGTTTACGACACCCGCAACCAGCTCGTGCGCACGACCTTCCCCGACGGCACGATCGAGGAACAGACCTATGACGCGGGCGGCAATGTGGCCAGCACCACCGACCAATCCGGCAGCACCACCACCTTCACCTATGACCGGTCGGACCGCCTCGTCGCCGTGACGGATGCACTCGGCGAGACCTCCACCGCCACCTACGACGCGACGGGCAATCAGACTTCGATCACCGACGCCAACGGGCACACAACCCGCTACACCCACGACGCCACAGGCCGGCTGGTGTCCACGACGTTTCCCACCGGCGTCACCGAGGCCACCAGCTACGACGCTCGAGGACTCCCCGCCACGACGACCGATCGAAACGGCCAGGTGACCATCTGGTCGTACGACCCGATGGGCCGTCCGCTGACCAGAACGGGCCCGGACGGGCAGACGCAGACACTGGTGTACGACGGCACGGGCGGGCTGCTCAGCAGCACCGACGCCACGGGCACAGCTACGTACGTCCTGGACGCCATGGACCGGGTGACCGGCATCGCCAACGCCGACGGGACCGGCTTGACCTACACCTACGACGCGGCCGGAAACCGCACCAGCGTCACGGGTAGCCTCCCGAACGGCACAACCCGCCGGACCACCTACGCCTACGACGCCGCCAGCCGAATGGTGGGTGTCACCGACAACGCAGGCAACACCACGACCTACGCCTACGACTCGGCCGGCCGACGGACGAACATCGCCCGACCGAACGGCACCAGCACGGCCGTCACCTACGACTCGCTGCACCGGTCCACCCGAATCAGCCACACCGGCGGCGCCGGGATTCTCGACCAATTCGACTACGAACGAAACGCGGTTGGCGACCCCACCCAGGTCACACAGGGGAACGGAAGTCAGGCGTCCTACGTCTACGACGAGTTGCGACGTCTGGTCGGCGAGACCCACACGTACGGCGTCCCGATCGTCGACCGCACGTACGCCTACGACGCAGTGTCCAACCGTGTGGCGCAGACCGACGTGACCGCCGGTTTGACGACCCCCTACAGCTACGACGCCGACGACCGCATGCTCTCCGCCGGCAGCGCCACCTTCACCTACGACGGCCAGGGTGCCCAGCTGTCGATGACCAACGGTGGTGCCACCGTCCTGTTCGGCTACGACTCCCGCGGGTTGCTCACCAGTGCGTCGTTGGCCGACGGATCCACCGTCGGATATGCCGTCGACGCCCTCGGAATCCGCAACGCAGAAGATGACGTCTCGCTGCTCGTGGACCCCCTCGCACCGAGCGGCGTGTCCGAGGTCCTTCTCGAACACGCCGACGGCGACCTGCTGGCCAGCTACACCCACGGCATCGACCTCGTGTCGGTAGAGCATGACGGTGCCACCACGTACGCCCACACCGACGAGATCGGATCGATCCGGCTCGCGACCGACGACGCCGGTTTGGTCGTGGCCACCGCCGACTATTCGGCGTTCGGGGAGCTCCTTCGCACGACTGGAACCATGCCCTGGTCGTACGGGTTCGGCGGTGAGCGGCGAGACATCGACACCGGCCTCTACCACCTCCGGGCCCGTCAGTACCAGCCCACCACGGGGGTCTTCACCACGGTCGACTCCGACACCGGCTCGCTCGACGATCCCCGATCTCGGCACCCGTACCTGTACGCCGAGGCGGCGCCGCTCACCTACACCGACCCCACCGGGCGGTTCTCGGGCGCCGTGGCGGAGATTTCGGTCGTGGCCTCCATCGCTGCCGGGCTGAGTGCTGCCGTCTTCGCTCCGGCGGGCACGAAGGCGATCGACCGAGCGAAGCGCGCGGTCGTGGCGGCAGCGCTGGCTGCCATGTCCACCATCGCCATCACCTACCTCACGATCCTCGCTGGGACGGCAATCTTGGGCAGCATCTTCGTCGCCGCAGGGTCGGGCCTCACCGGCTTCTTCGTCGCCTGGGGTGTCGGCATCCCGATCGTGTTCGGGGTCTACATCCTGTTGACGGCCTTCTTCGGCGTCTACAGCAGCTGTATTGGCACGGGGCTGTTCGAGGGCAAGCTGTGCGACCTCCCGTCGGTGGTCACGAGCAACGTCATCGTCGCGTTCGCGACATTGGGCTTCGCCAATCAGGGAGGGGCCACTGTCGCCAAGAAGGTGATCCAATTCATCTTCGACGCGCTGCCGCCGTTCGCGACCGACTACCTGGGAGGAAAGCTGGCTCCTGCGAAATGAGCAGGTTGGTTCGGTCACCGGCCAGAGATTGCCATCGGGTGTCCCTGAAAAACGACCCTCCTCGTCCTCACCCGGCTCAGCGATAGAAGTCGATCACGAGCGTGACGTCGACGGACGGTTCGAAGTGATGGAGCAACTCCGGCTCGATCACCTGCGACTCACCGGCCACAACCGTGCGGCGTTGGCCATCGGCCTGCGTGATGAAGACGAGACTCCCTTGCAGGACGCGCAGCACGCCCCAGACCGACGACGCCAGCTGATGCTCGCGAAGGAGGCCGGCGGGAATCTCAGCTGCCGTGAACTCCGGCGTCGACCGCACCAGCCGCAACCCGTCGGGCAACTCCACGAGTCGGGCCACCCGAACGGTCTATCAGGCGCGTGACAGGTATTGCGTCCTCGATCACCTCGCGTGTCCTCGGACTCGCGTTGGTCGGCCAGAGTCCGTCCGAGGCGACGCTCATGCCATGCTGACGGTGTGTCTGACTCCGAGCATCGAACGTTCGACCATGATCGTGCCGAGGCCGCGGTGCGCGAGCTGCTGGCAGCGATCGGCGAAGACCCGGATCGTGATGGACTGTTGGCGACACCGGGACGGGTGGCCCGCATGCTGGCCGAGGTGACGGCCGGGCTCGAGTCGGATCCTGCCGAGCATCTCTTGACGGTGTTCGAGGCGGGCCACGACGAGATCGTGCTCGTGCGGGACATCGACTTCTCGTCGATGTGCGAGCACCACATGCTGCCGTTCATCGGGCGCGCGCACGTCGGGTACATCCCGGGGCCCACCGGTCACGTGACCGGCTTGTCGAAGGTTGCGCGGCTGGTCGACGGGTACGCCAAGCGGTTGCAGGTCCAGGAGCGGCTCACGACCGAGATCGCGACGGCGATCGAGCGCACCCTCGAGCCGCGTGGGGTGATCGTCGTGCTCGAAGCGGAACACCTGTGCATGTCGATCCGAGGCGTGCACAAGAACGGCGCGTCGACCGTGACGTCGGCAGTCCGTGGCCAGTTCCGCGATGATCCGCGGTCTCGATCCGAGGCCATGAGCCTGATCACGAGCCATCTGCAGCGATGACCGAGCGGCCGGCACTCGTCGTCGGCGCCACGTGGGACGAGTTCCTGACCTTTCGGGTCCGAGGAGAACCGCGCGGTCACATCACCGCGGCCTGCTGGGTGCTCGACCCTGATGCCCGCTCGATTCTCCTCGTGGAACATGACACGCTCGGCTGGTCATGTCCCGGTGGGCACCTCGAGCCCGGCGAATCGGCGCTCGAGGCGGCGGTGCGCGAACTCGGCGAGGAGGCCGGTGTGCAGGCGACGCCGGTCGGCTCGGACCCGTTCGCTGTGACGAGGATCGGGGTCTGTGCACGTCGCGAGACGGAGGGCGAGCAGCACTGGTCGCTCGGCTTCCGATTCCATGTCGCTGTGGACACGCCGATCATGGGAGAGCCGAACCAGCACATCGCCTGGTTCGCTGCCGATGACCTCCCCACGAGCCAAGCGGTCGACCTCGACGTCATCATCGACCATCTGAATCGCACGCGTTGGACATGACGCGAGCACGGCCCTGCTCCGGGCGCCCGAGTCGACGGCCCGCTCGCGCCGACTCGGCTAGATTCGCACCTGTTCGTCGTCTGTGGATGCGCTCCGAAAATTGATACCTGAGTGGACCTCGCCGCATATCGCTTGCTCGCCGAGGCGTTGCCGCACCTGGTGTGGTTCGCGCGTTCGGATGGCGCCGTCACCTTCTACAACGGGCGCATTGCGCGGTACGGAGGACTCGGACCAGACCCCGATGGGGTCTACGAGTGGGCTCCGATCGTGCATCCGGATGATCTCGAGGAAACGCAGGCCGCGTGGCGCCGTGCGGTCGAGCAGGGCACCGAATACGAATGCGAGCACCGCGTCCGGATGGCCGATGGCTCCTTCCGCTGGCATCTGAGTCGGGCCCTTCCGCTCGACACCGGGTCATCGAGGATCTGGTTCGGAACCGCGACCGATACGCAGGTCCTGGCCGAGACTCGGGCGTCGCTCGCCGAGAGCGAGGCCCGTCTCCAGACGGTGTTCGCCGGAATCGATCAGGGCTTCTGTATCTGCGAACTGGTCGTGGATGCCGATGGACGTCCGGTCGACTACCGGTTCCTGGAGACCAACGCTCAGTTCGAAGACGCCACCGGTCTCCATGACGCTGCTGGCCGGACCGCCCTCGAACTGGTCCCCGAACTCGAACGTCATTGGGTCGAGACGTACGCGTCGGTGGCCCTCGGTGGTACCCCGATCCGGTTCCAGCAGGAGTCGAAGGCAATGGCCCGCCACTTCGACGTGTTCGCGATGCCGGTGGCTCCTCGTGGGCGCTTCGCAGTGGTGTTCGCGGACATCACCGAGCGACGCGCCGCACTCGAAGCGCTACAGGAAAGCGAGCGACGGTTCCGCAACATGGCCGACAACGCACCGGTGATGATCTGGGTCACCGACGCCGAGGGCGAGTGCACGTATCTGAACCGGAAGTGGTACGAGTTCACCGGTCAATCAGAGTCCGAATCGCTCGGTCGGGGCTGGCTCGATGCCACGCATCCTGACGATCGGGCGCACGCGTCCGTGACGTTCTCCGAGGCGACCGAGCATCGAACTGGGTTCAGCCTGGACTACCGATTGCGGCGCAGCGACGGCGTGTACCGATGGGCTGTCGACGCCGCTGCTCCGCGCGTGAGCAGCGACGGTCGGTTGCTGGGCTTCATCGGTTCGGTGCTGGACATCACCGAGCGCAAGGAAGCGGAACGCACGATCGCAGCCCAGCGCGACCACGAGCACGAGATCGCCGTCCGCTTGCAGCAATCGATGCTTCCGAGAGCGGCAATCCAAGACGAGAGGATCCAGATCGCCACGGCCTACATCACTGGCTCGGAGGCAATGCAGGTCGGCGGCGATTGGTACGAGATCTTCCACGCGCCCGATGGTCGAGTGGTCGTGGTCGTCGGCGACGTCGTCGGTCACAACGCCGAGGCAGCGGCAGCCATGGGGCAGTTGCGAGCGGGATTGCTTGCGATGACACCCTTCGTCGACGGGCCCAACCAGCTCTTGTGCGAACTCGACCGTTTCGCCCAACGCCACCAGATCACCAACTTCGCAACAGCATTGTGCATCTTTCTCGATGCGAGCACTGGTGCGATCCAGTATTCGTGTGCGGGCCACCCGCCCGCAGCGGTCTGTCCGCCACGCGGCCCGCTGCGATGGCTCGACGAAGCCCGCTCGCTCCCACTCGGCATCCGAACTCCCGGCGTCCGGCCGACAGCCTCGGCATCACTCGAACCTGGCGCAGTCCTCATCGCTTACACCGACGGCTTGATCGAGCGACGCGGTGAGTCGATCGACGTCGGGCTCGACCGGCTCGCCGAAGCGGTCGAGGGGCATCGCAACGAAGCGGTGCACACGCTGTGCGCCAGCACGCTCGACGCGCTCACCGAACCGAACGTCCTCGAGGACGACACGGTGCTCGTCGTGCTGCGTCGCGCCAACTAGCCATCGACCCACGCCTGGTGCCGTTGCAACTTGCAGGGTTCGGCGCAGCGGTGGCCCGGTAAGGTCCGCGTCGTGCAGCCGGACCCCTTCGTGCCCGTCGGCTTCGAGCCGCCAACGTCGCTCGAGACCGAGCAGTTCCGACTGGAGCCGCTGGGGCTGACCACCGACTGGCCTTGGGAGCGTGTCGACCGCTGCGGACGCTGAGCCGGTCCAGTCCTCAGGGAGGCGATGACCGAGTGTTCGTCGCCGGGAAGGACACGTGCACGTTGGTGCCGCTGCCGGTCCGGGTGTCGATGGTGATGGTTCCGCCGTGTGCGGTCACCGCGGCGTCGACGATCGAGAGGCCGAGCCCGCTTCCGCCACGATGTCGCGACCGGGCGGGGTCGGCGCGGTAGAAGCGTTCGGTCGCCCGCTCGGCGACATCGGGTGGCATGCCCTGGCCGTCGTCCTCCACGTCGAACGTGACCTGCCCGTCGACGCGACGAACACTGAGGGCGACCGCGACGTGCGGGTCCGTGTGAACGAGGGCGTTCACCACGACATTCGAGATCACCTGACGGAGGCGGTCCTCGTCGCCGATGACGATCGCTGGTTCGTCATCGACGTCGACCGTGATCGGTCGACCTGGCCACGATGCAAGCGCGTCGGCCGCAGCCTCCGACACGAGCCCGTTGAGATCGACGGGCGCGAGATCGAGCGGGCGTTCCTCGTCGAACTTCGCCAACACCAGCATGTCCTCGATCAGGCGACCCATGCGGACGGCCTCGTGTTCGGTGCGGCGCATGGCGTCGTCGAGGGCGTCGTGATCGTCGAGCCCGCCGTGGCGGTACAGCTCGGCGTATCCCCGAATGGTCGTCACCGGCGTGCGCAGCTCGTGCGAGGCGTCGGACACGAAACGACGGAGTCGGTCCTCCGACGCGGCGCGGTCATCGAGCGCGCCTTCGATGTGCCCGAGCATCCGGTTCAGCGCGACCGCGAGGTCGGCCGACTCGGTGCCGTTGCCCGACTCGGGCACCCGCACCGTGAGATCTCCGGTCGCGATGCGAGTGGCGGTCTCCGTCATCGCCTTTACCGGCCTGATCCCGAGGCGGATCACCCACCAGCTCACGAGACCGAGCACGGCAAGGATCAGCGTCGCTCCGAGCACCTCGACCCACACCAACTGCGAGATCGTGTCGGTGACATCGTCGAGCGGCAGCGCGGTGATGAGCACCACGTCGTCGAAGCGGTCGGCGAGCACCCGGTACGTCACCTCCTCGTCGATCGAGTCGGTCGTGAAATACGAGCTGCCCTGCTCGGGAAGGTCGGTCAGATCGAGATCGGGTGCGCCGAACTCCGCATCGCCGACGTTCGGGACGAACCGCGTGTTGAGCACCCCGTCCTGGACGAAGCCCTGGTAGGCGTCGCTCGTCCGCTCCGGGGTGACCGGGAGCGCGCCGTCCTCCGGTGGGATCGGAATCGGCATGATCACGTCCGGCGCAGGGAAGGGAGTGACGTCGTCGATCCGTCGGGCCGGCGAGAACGAGGCGAGGCGATCGTCGATCTGCTCGATCAGCAGGTCGCGGGTGGTGATCGTGATGATGGCCGAGACCACCACGAGCACGACGGCGACGAGGGCCATACCGGCCAACAGGCGAGCACGTAGCGACATGACCGGGCGCCGGATCGTCACGCTTCGAACACCCCGTGGCAAATCATCGGAGGCGGATCACCGGGGTCGCAGCGTGTAGCCGACGCCGCGAATGGTGTGGATGAGCTTGGGTTCGAGGTGATCGACCTTCTTGCGGAGATACCCGACGTAGGTCTCGACGACACCGCCGTCACCGCCGAAGTCGTACTTCCAGACATGATCGAGGATCTGCGCCTTCGAGAGGACGCGTCCTTGGTTGACGAGCAGGTAGCGCAGCAGGTTGTACTCGGTCGGCGAGAGCGAGATCTCGTCCCCGTTCCGTGTCACCCGGTGGGCATCGTCATCCATGGTCAGATCGGCACAGGTGTGAACGATTGATCCGTCGGCGCCGTCACCCGTTCGGCGCAGGACGGCCTCGGCCCGTGCGACGAGTTCTTCGAGGCTGAACGGCTTCTGGACGTAGTCGTCGCCGCCGAGGGTCAGACCGCGCACCTTGTCCTCGGTCGCATCACGGGCGGTGAGGAACAGCACCGGCGTGCGATCGCCACCGGAACGGAGGCGTCGGCACACCTCGAAGCCATCGAGATCGGGCATCATCACGTCGAGGAGCACGAGGTCGGGCCTCGTCGACGGGATGACGTCGAGCGCCTCGCGACCGTTCGCTGCAGTGGTGACCCCGAATCCGTGATGCTGCAGCGCCGCAGCGAGCATCGACCGGAGGTTGTCCTCGTCGTCGACGACGAGCAGGTGCGGGCCGGGCATTTCACCAGCGTGACCTGTCTTCCTGAGAGTCAGCTGTGAGCAAGCCAAGAGCTTGGTTGGAGCGTTCCCATCCAGTTGGGGTCGAATTCACAGCGGACTCCCAGGTTCGGTTGTTTGGCTTCTGTTCACCGTTCGTTCATCTCGACGCACGATGTCGTCGCTGACTCCTGAGGAGCCTTCCCCATGCCACTCGCTCAACTCTTCGTGATGGAGCTCGCCGCAGCGTCGCTCCTGGTCTTCGGGATCTACTTTCCCCGCCACCGGCGACGGGACATGATCCTCGCCCTGCTCGGCATCAACGTCGGGGTGCTCGGCGTGACGCAGGCGTTGACGTCGGCGACCGTGAGTGCGGGGCTCGGCTTGGGGTTGTTCGGTGTGTTGTCGATCATCCGGCTGCGGTCCACGGAGATGGACCAGACCGAGGTCGCCTACTACTTCGCCGCATTGACGCTCGGCCTGCTGGGTGGGCTCTCCATCGAACCAGCGTGGGTGTCGCCGGCACTGATGGCGGCGGTCCTGGTGGTCGTGTTCATCGCCGATCATCCGTCGCTGTTCGGCGGCTACCGGCACCAGACGCTCCGACTCGACCGCGCCTACCTCAACGAACGCGACGCGATCGCGTCCCTCGAACAACTCCTCGAGGGCACCGTTCGTCGGCTCACGATCCGTGATGTCGACTTCGTGAACGACACGACGCTGGTCGATGTGCGCTTCCAGATCGCCACGCGACGGTCCGCCGTCATGCCGGCCGAGGTGGGTGCATCATGACCGGGCTCGCCGTCGATGCTCTGGCCACCCTGCCCGCCGTCACACTCGCCGAGGTCGAGTGTGAGGCCGCCCTGCAGACACGAATCGACCGCAAGTACGTCGTCACACAGCACACGCTCGAGGCCGTGGTGGACGTGTGCGCCGACTCGCTCCGGATTCTCGAAATCGCCGGCGAGCGCACCTTCGGGTATCGGAGCATCTATTTCGACACGCCTGAGTTGCTGGCGTACCGGGCGGCGGCGGCCGGTCGCCGACCGCGGTTCAAGGTGCGTACCCGTCGCTACCTGCGAACCGGGACATCGTGGCTCGAGGTCAAGCTCCGCGACCGCCACAACTGCACGGACAAGCATCGCATCGCGTTCGACTCGGACACCGAGTTCGACGTCGACGCCATTGCGTTCCTGTCGGGTTTCGCCGAGGTCTTCCCGTACGTCCGTGAGCTCCGACCATCGCTCGAGACCACCTACGAGCGCACGACGTTGCTGTCGTCGATGTCGGCGTCCTCGCCGACGGCCGGCCAGCGAGTGACGATCGATCGCGACGTCGAGTGTCGGCCTCCGGATGGCACCGGAGTCACCAGCCTCGGGCACCACCTGATCGTCGAGACGAAATCGCCAACCGACCGTCCCGGCCCGTTCGACCGTGCGCTGTGGCGCGCCGGAGTACGCCCGGTGCGGATCAGCAAGTACGCCGTCGGTGTCGCCGCTGCGCATCCGGAACTGTCCGCCAACCGCTGGAATCGGGTGCTCCGCCGCTACATCCAGCCGACCATTGCCCCTTCGACCCTCGAGCCTGGAAAGGCCCACGCATGAAACGCCGCAACCTCCTCATCGTCACGACCGCCCTGACCATCGGACTGGCCGCCTGCTCGGCATCGGAGCGATCGAGCGAAACCGAAACGTCGACGACCGAGCTCGAGTCGACCGGCACCACCGCCCCCCTGACCACCGAGGGCAGGACCTCCAACGACGACGATGCCGACGATGCCGACGACGTGTCGGCCTTCGACTCCTCGGTCGTCCACGCGTTCGAGGTGCAGTTCGACGAGGACGACTACGACGCCATGATCGCGACCTACCAGGAGACCGGTGACAAGGAGTGGATCGAAGCCACGGTCACGATCGACGGCACGACCTTCGAGCGCGTCGGCCTCCGGCTGAAGGGAAACTCGTCGCTCGCCGGACTCGGCGGCGCGGGTGGGTTGGGAAGGTTTCCGGGACCCACGGCGGCCGACACGGGAGACAGCATCCCGGCCACCGACGACACCGATGTGGAGACGGAGCGAACGGGCGGCCTGGTCGAGTTCGGTGGCGCATCAGCAGACGAGCCCCAGTCGCTCCCGTGGCTGATCCGGCTCGACGAGTTCGTCGAGGACCAGACCTACGTGGGCTACGAGGACTTCGTCGTGCGGTCCAACAACACCGAAACTGCGCTGAACGAGGCCGTGACCCTGGCGCTGTTGACCGAGGCCGGGTTGGCGTCACAGGACGCGATCGCCACCCGGTTCAGCGTGAACGACAGCGACGCCGTGCTGCGACTCGTCATCGAACACCCCGACGACGACGAGTGGTACGAGACGAGCTTCGAGGGCGACGGTGCGCTCTACAAGGCGGAGAGCACCGGTGACTGGAGCTACCGCGGCGACGATCCCGCCTCCTACGACGAGGTCTTCGACCAGGAAGGTGGCTCGGACGTCGCCGACCTGACCCCGCTCATCGAGTTCCTCGACTTCGTCAACAACTCCGACGACGCCACCTTCGACGCCGAGCTCGCCGACCGCCTCGACGTCGACGCGTTCGCCACGTACCTCGCGATGATGGAGCTCGTCGGCAACACCGACGACATCGACGGACCCGGCAACAACGCCTACCTCTGGTGGGACGCCGAGACCGGCCAGTTCACCGTCGTTCCCTGGGACATGAACCTCGCCCTCGGCAGCGGCATGGGCTTCCCCGGTGGACAGGGCGGCCCGGCCAACTTCCCCGACGGCGCCGAACCACCGGCCGGTGGCTTCCCGCAGGATCTCGGCGAGTTCCCGGGCGGCACCCTTCCGGACGGAGCGATGCCTCGTGGCGGAGGCTTCGGTGGCCGTTCGAACCCACTCGTGGAACGGTTCCTCGCGAACGAAGAATTCAACGCCCTGTACGAATCGCGGCTCGCCGAACTGACCGAACAACTCATCGCCAGCGGAGACGCCGAGTCGGTGCTGGCCGATTGGGTCGATCTGCTCCAAACGCAGGCCAGCGACCTGGTCACCACCGAGACGATCCAGTCGGAGTCCTCCGTGATCCGCGACTACCTCGCCGGTATCAGTACCGACTGAGGCACCGGCGGGGCACCCAGCCATCGCTTCGCAGGCCAGTGGTCTTCGCATTCGATCGTGCGTTCGAGTCGTACGCTCAGGCCGTGATCGACTTCCTTCGCGATGCACCGATCCTGCTCGCGTTCCTGGTGGTCGGCATCGGTGCTGGCATCGGCACCATTCGGATTCGCGGAATCTCGATCGGGCCGGCCGCGGCACTGTTCGTCGGTCTCGCGTTCGGGGCCCTCGACGAGTCGTTGAGTACTGCCGAAGGGCTCGCCATCCTGCGTGAGCTCGGCCTCGTGTTGTTCACGTACACGGTCGGGCTCGCCGCCGGCCCCACCTTCTTCGCAGGACTACGACGCGGCGGACTCGGGACCGTGGCCCTGACCGTCGCGCTCGTCGGAGTGCTCGCCGGCATCGTCAGCGCCGTCGCCGCGGCATTCGGCTTCACTGCGGCCGAACGAGCCGGACTGTTCGCCGGCAGCGCCACCAACACGCCGTCGCTCCAGGCGGCCGTCGAGGCAGTCGGCGAGGGCGACCCCGTCGTCGCGTACTCACTGGCCTATCCGGCCGCAGTCGCATCGATGCTGCTGGTCATGACGCTCCTGATCGGTCGGCGGCTCCGCCTTCCGCCAGCGCTCGAGCCTCCACCGCCACCTCCGAGAGCGGCCGATCTCGTCAACTGGACCATCACGGTCACGGCACCGAGGTTGCCGTCGTTGGGCGAGCTTCGTGATCGCTACGGCCAGATCGGCTTCAGCCGGATCGGCCACGACGGCGCCGTCTCGATCGCCGTCGACGGGCACATCCCCGTTCCCGGCGACTCCCTCGTGGTGGTCGGTCCGCCGGACGAAGTGGAGCGGTTCTGCACCGACGTCGGCGAACGCAGCGACCGGCACCTGCCGCTCGACCGGTCGACGCTCGACTTCCGGCGGATCGTCGTGTCGAACCGACGGCTCGCTGGCACGCGGCTCGGCGAGCTCGACCTTCCGGGGAGGTTCGGCGTCTCCGCGACTCGTGTGCGTCGGGGCGACGACGACCTCGTCGCTGCCGACGACACGTTCCTCGCGCTCGGCGATCGTGTCCGCGTGGTCGGACCAGCCGACGCCATCGGACGCGTCGCCGGTCTGCTGGGCGATTCCGAGCGTGGCCTGTCAGAGGTCGACGCAGCGGGATTCGCGATCGGCATCGCTGCCGGGCTCGCACTCGGAGCGTTGTCAGTTCCGCTTCCGGGCGGAGGCGAGCTGGCACTCGGTGCCGGTGGAGGTCCGCTCATCGTCGGACTCATCCTGGGTGTGATGTCGCGAGTCGGACCCATCACCTTTCAACTGCCGCACGGCGCCAACCTCGTCCTGCGTCAGATCGGCGTGCTCGTGTTCCTCGCCGCGGCCGGCCTCGGCTCCGGCGCGACGTTCGCCGATGCGGTGGGTACTGGCACCGGATTGCAGCTGATGGCCGGCGGGGCGCTCAGCGCGATGGTGTTCGCGCTGCTCGTACCCCTCGCCATCCAACTCGTGCTCCGCAAGGATCACGTCGCGACCGCAGGGCTGTTCGCCGGGGTCGAGACCCAGCCTGCGGCACTGGCGTACGCCGTCGAGCGAACCGGTGGCGACGAGCGTGTCAACCTCGCGTACGCGCTCGCCTTTCCGACCGCCATGATCGCCAAGATCGTGATCGTCCAGTTCCTCGTGTGACGGGCCGCAGGGCCCCGTCGCGCCTCACCGGGTGCGAGTCAGCGCACACCGTCGTCGGCGTCACGGCGATACCCTTGCCGGTCGCCTCGCCAGGCCTCGTCTCCTTCGCCGCCAGGCGTTCGAGGTGTCCGCGGCCCCGTGTGGAACCAGCGCCATGAGCATTCGCACCCCGTACTACCTCATCGACGAGCGACGCCTTCAGGACAACCTGAAGGTGGTCGACCGCGTCCGTGAGACGTCAGGCGCGAAGGCGGTCCTCGCCCTGAAGTGTTTCTCCACGTGGGGCGTGTTCGCGCTGATGGAGCAGCATCTGGATGGCACCACGAGCAGTTCGCTGTACGAGGCCCGACTCGGGCGTGAACGGTTCGGCAAAGAGGTGCACGCATACAGCGTCGCCTGGAGCGCGGAGGAACTGGCGGACGTTGCAGGGTTCGCCGACAAGGTGATCTTCAACTCGGTGGGACAATTGCGGGAGCACGGTGCGGGCACGCACGGTCTGCCGCTCGGTCTGCGCGTCAATCCGGGTGTGAGCTACTCGCACTTCGATCTCGCCGATCCGGCCCGTCCCCACTCGCGACTCGGGGTGACCGATGATGCCCAACTGCGCGAGGTGGCCGTCGACCTGTCGGGGCTGATGTTCCACTTCAACTGCGAGAACGACGATTTCGATGCCCTGAGCGACGCCGTCGACGTCATCGCCGACCGCTACGCCGATGTCCTGGCGCAGATGGAGTGGGTCAGCCTCGGGGGTGGCATCTCGTTCACCAACCCCGGCTACCCGATCGACCGGTTCTCGGGTCTGCTGCGCAATCTTGCCGACCGCTTCGGCGTCCAGATCTACCTCGAACCGGGCGAAGCCGCGGTCACCGGCACGGCGCAACTCGTGACGACGGTGCTCGATGTGGTGCACAACGAGGTCGATGTCGCAGTCGTCGACGCCTCCATCGAGGCGCACATGCTCGACCATCTGATCTACGGCACGCACCCGCGGGTCGACATGCCGACCGTCGGCGCGCATCCGGTCACGATCGCCGGCCGTACCTGTCTCGCCGGTGACGAATTCGGCGAGTTCGCGCTCGAACGACCGCTGCGCGTCGGCGATGAGGTCCGTTTCGCCGACGCGGCCGGATACACGATGGTCAAGACCACCTGGTTCAACGGTTTACGCATGCCCTCGATCGTCGTGCGTCGACTCGACGGCACGGTCGAGGTCGTGCGCGAGTTCGGATACGACGATTTCGAACGCAGCCTGTCCTGAGCACTCTCGAGGAGGAGACACCATGACGAAGAAGAACCTGCTGATCATCGGCGCCGGCGGCGTGGCACACGTTGCCGCGCACAAGGCGGCCATGCAGAACGACGTGCTCGGCGACATCTGCATCGCCTCGCGCACGTTGTCGAAGTGTGAGGCGATCATCGACAGCGTCCGACGCACGGATCACCTGAAGGATCCGTCCGGCAAGCTCCATGCCCGCCAGCTCGACGGCCTCGATGTCGCCGCGACCGCCGCGTTGATCCGCGAGACCGAGTCGCAGATCGTGGTCAACCTGGGGTCTGCGTTCATCAACATGTCGGTGCTCGACGCCTGTCTGGAGACCGGCGCCGCCTACATCGACACAGCGATCCACGAGGACCCTGACGTGGTGTGCGAAGACCCGCCCTGGTACGCCAACTACGAGTGGAAGAAGGCGGAGGCCTGCGCGGACAAAGGCGTCACGGCAATCCTCGGAGCAGGATTCGATCCGGGCGTCGTCAACGCGTACGCCGCGCTCGCCGCCAAGTCGTACTTCGACACGATCGACACGATCGACATCCTCGACGTCAACGCCGGCTCCCACGGCCGGTACTTCGCCACCAACTTCGACCCGGAGATCAACTTCCGTGAGTTCGTGAAGGTCTGGACGTGGATCGACCGCCAGTGGGAGGAGTTCCCCACCCACGCAGTGAAGCGCACGTTCGATTTTCCCGTCGTCGGCCAGCAGCCCATCTATCTCAACGGCCATGACGAGCTGCACTCGTTGTCGAAGAACATCGAGGCCAACAGCATCCGCTTCTGGATGGGTTTCGGCGACCACTACATCAACGTGTTCACCGTGTTGCGCACGCTCGGCCTGCTGTCGCACGAGCCGGTGCCGTTGGCGGGCGGTGGCGAGGTCATCCCGCTGCAGGTGGTCAAGGCGGTGCTGCCAGACCCGCAGAGCCTCGCGGCCGGCTACACGGGCAAGACGTGCATCGGCGACGTGGTGAAGGGCACGAAGGACGGCAAACCCCGCGAACTGTTCATCTACCAGGTCAGCGATCACGCCGCGGCCTACGCGGAAGTCGAGTCGCAGGGGATCAGCTACACCGCGGGCGTCCCGCCGATCGCTGCGGCGGTGCTCGTCGCGCAGGGCACGTGGGACGCCGGGAAGATGGTCAACGTCGAGGAACTCGACCCCGAACCGTTCATCGCACTGCTCGACCGGACCGGCCTGCCAACGGAGTACCTGGAGATCGAGCCCGACTCCGATCGATCGTTCCAGGGCGAGGTCGGCGCCATCGCCGACGAGATCGCCAGGTCGACCGCGACGGTCACCGTGTCGGCTGCCGACCCGATGATCGCCATCCGCAAGTAGCCGGCAGCGCAGGCGCGGCGTTCACGGGACGGACAACTGCCAGATGCCTCGCGCAGCGTCGAGTATCTCCGGCTTGAACTGGATGTAGCAGTCGCCGACTTCGTCGGGTTCGACGGTGAACGACACCACTGCTGTCACCGTCTCACCTCCGGCGAGTTCCCGCGTCGCAAAGGTCGATGACGCAACCTCGATGGTCGCCGTTCCGGGAACCGCTCGACCGTCAGGTCCGGGCTGATCGTGGACGCGAGGCCACAGTCGGGGGTGACGGTGGCCTCTGGGACGGACGCTTCAAACTGGGGGGTAAGAGGTCGACGTCCCGCCTGTCGATACCGGGGGGACGGCGTCGACAGTGGGTTGAGTATGCCCCGGCTCCGCGGCGAGCTCGCTATGACATCTGTCGCATCCCGTTCAGACGCCCCGGGACGAGCGACGCGAGACGGCGACCGCAGTGCCGGCCCTACCGTGTAGATCTCACCTGAACGGGTACTCCCCGCCCATGACCACCATTCGACACGACGACGGTTCGTTGACCGTTCCCGTCACACCTGGACGACACGACGACGACCTGACCGTCGATGCACCGACCGGGGACGCCCCGGCAGAGTCCGAGTCGACGAGCAGCGCAGAGCCGGAGACGCGAGTGATCCGGCCGGGCGAGGGCGGATACATCGAGGCCCTGGCCGAATGGGAGGAACAGGAGCACCCGGACCGTGGCGAGGCCGTTTCGACCGCATCCGGTCGCGAGCAGGCCATGGCCGTCGTGCACGCGGTGGCCGAGGATCCCGACCACGTCGCCGAGGCGGTCGAAGCCCTCGACGACCCGGCCGCTGGCGGCGAGGCTCTGCGACACGTGCTGGTCGGTGGGACTCCGTCGGTACAGGCCTTCGCCGGAGAGGTGGCCGAAGCGGAAGGCGGCGACCCGATCCCGCCCCACACCGCCACGAAGATCATCGGCGAAGTGCTGGTCGAGATCGACTCCCACGCCGACTGACCGGCCGTTCCACCCAAGGTCGTGCACCGGCGTCTGGCGCTGGTGAACGATGTCATGTCGCTACTTGGCGTCGGACCAGCGGGAGATGACGCTGACGTCGGCCACGAAGCGGACCACCGCCGCGTCGACAGCCGATGAGCCGAGCCACCGGTACGCGGCTTCCTGGAGCCAGTCGTCGAGGCCGTGCGAGACGTCACCGCCGAGTTCCTCGGGAACGTGCACGACCAGCTCGTCGTGGAGGCACAGCGCGATCCGGGCCCGATCGTCGAGCGACGCGAGGCGGGCCCGCACGACGGCGGCCCACGTCTTGAAGAACTCCGCCGCCGCACCCTGCACCATCGCGTTGCGTCCGTAGCGGCCGCGAGCAGCTGCTCGCGAGCGGCCGTCCGAATCGGGACCGTCGGAATCGCCGCCCCCCATCCGTACCAACCGACCACCCCTCGTTCGCAGATCGTTGCCGCCCTCGGCCTGTCGGGCTGCGTCGGACAGGTACCGCATGGCGATCGGATAGTTCGTCTCCAGCCCGCGCAGCGCCTCTGCTCCCTTACCCGTCGTCTGTCCGTACATCGCGCCGAGGACAGCGACCTTCGCGAGGTCGCGGCTCACGCCGAGGCGTGAGGCGACCGGCGCATACATGTCGGCCTCGTTCGTCGCGATCGTCAGCGCGGGGTCGCCCGACACTGCGGCGAGGATGCGCGGCTCGATCTGGCCGAGATCGGCGCGAACGAACACGAAGCCGGGTTCGGCGACGATCGCCGGACGTAGATCCGCGGGCATGTTGTGCAGACCGGCGGTCGCGGTCATCCGGCCCGCCGCACCGTCGGAGCCCGACCACTGACCGCGCAGCCGCCCGTCGGCCCCGACGTTCGCGTCGAGCCACCCGTAGCCGAACGTGGTCGACACGCGTTCGGCCTTGCGCCAAACGAGCAGGTCATCGACAAACGGGTGCTGGTCGCGCAGTTCCTCGAGACGCCACGCGCGGGTGTCGGACACCTCGATGCCCACGCGCCGCAGGAGCGCCTTCACGTTCGCCGGGTTCCGGAGATCCAGGCGTTGGTCGACCGGGATGTGGCGCAGCACCGCCTCGTCGCGTTCGGCGGCGAACGTCGCCGCTTCGTGCGCGTCGGCCGGCCGCCGCCCGATGAACTCGGCGATCAAGTGTTCGGCGACGACCAGGTCGATCGGGAGTCCGTCGTGTTCGAGTTCGCCACAGAGCTGCTCGGCGGCCGACTCCGAATGTGATGTTGCGAGCGCGATCGTCGGGGCGCCGAGCTGGTCGATCAGTCGATGCTGTTCGAGGAAGCATTCGACGGCGAGCGCCGCCCACCGGGTCACGCGTTCTGGTGTGTCCCTCCAGGCGCCCGCCGCCCATTCGGCACTCACGTGTCCAGACGGGTCGAGCGGTTCGTCCGGGTCGGCTGCGTGGTCGTGATCGGAGAACAGGTCGGGGGCGCCGGCGCGGCGCGGCGCGGTCGCCACGTCGAGGTCGTGACAGGTCGCCCAGATCGCCGTCGGTGACGACCGCCAACCTCCGACGAGCATCCGGTGCACCGCGCCGAGATCCCAGCAGCGGGCCGGCCGGACCCCGAGCGCAACGAGCGCGCGCGGCGTGTCGTGCGGCCACCACACCCAACGGGGTCGCTCGTCGGCCTCGATCTGCGCGAGCACCGTGGCAACGTCGGGCCACTCGATCCAGCGTGCCGTCTCCGGCGCGCCGACGTGGACGATCGCGGCACCGACGTCCGGCACGAGCGCCACCGCGACGGACGCACTCACCCGCGAGCTCCTGCGGTCAGCGGATTTGTGTCTCCAGAAACCGGCGATCTCCCGAAATGGGCTGACACAGATCCCGGAAACACGTTCGTGTCAGCCCCAGCCAAGTTCGTCGAGGCGATCGTCGTCGATGCCGGCGGCGTGCGCCACCTCGTGGATGACGGTCACGAAGACCTCTTCTTCCAGCTGTTCGAGGTCGTCGCAGGCTTCGCACAGCGCAAGTCGATAGATCGAGATGATGTCCGGTCCCTCGATCCCGGTGCGGTCGGTGTGCGGCACCCCCTGGTACAACCCGAGCAGTGTCGGGTCGCCGTGGTTGCGCTCGCGAACCTGCACCACGACGTTGTCGAGCACATGGTCGAGTTCCGGCGGAAGCGCGTCGAGCGCCTCGCTCACCATGCGGTCGAATCGGTAGCGGGGGACCGGATCCATCAGCGCCGATTCAACCAGCTCGAGGACCCGGGTCAGTTGATGCGCAGGGCTTCGCTGTAGATCTTCTTCGGCTTCATGTCGACCGCGATCTGGCGGGCGATCTCGTGGAACATCTGAGCCGCTTCCGATTCGGGGTTCACGGCCGTGATCGGGCGGCCGGTGTCTCCGCCCTCTCGCAGTTCGGCGATCAGCGGCAGCGAACCGAGGAACGGCACGCCCAGATCGTCAGCGAGTTGGCGCCCACCACCAGAACCGAAGATCTCGTAGCGCTTGCCGTCGTCGCCGGTGAACCACGACATGTTCTCGATCACACCGCGCACTGGGAGATTCACCTTTGCCGCCATCGCGGCCGACAACGCAGCGACCTTCTGAGCGGCCGGCTGCGGCGTGGTGACCACGAACACTTCACCGCGCGGCAGGTACTGCGCGAGCGACAGCGCGATGTCTCCCGTACCCGGCGGCATGTCGATGAGGAGGAAGTCGGGCTCGTCCCAGAACACGTCGGTCAGGAACTGCTCGAGGGCCTTGTGCAACATCGGGCCCCGCCAGATGACGGCCTGACCCTCCGGCACGAAGTAGCCGATGGAGATGCACCGCACGCCCCACGCCTCCGGGGGGATGATCATCTCGTCGATCACGGTTGGGTCGCGATCGGCCCCGAGCATGCGGGGGATCGAGTAGCCGTAGATGTCGGCGTCGACCACACCGACCGAGAAGCCCTGTGCGGCGAGCGCCACGGCGAGGTTCGTCGTCACGCTCGACTTGCCCACGCCGCCTTTGCCGGACGAGATCAGCAGGGGACGCGTCTTGGAGCTGTTCTTGGCAAACGGGATCTCCCGACCTTCGGCATGGCCGTGCGCATGGCTGTGACCAGCGCTTGCGCCGGCGTCGCCGTGGAGCGACTTGCGAAGTTCCTCGCGCTCGCCGTCGGTCATCACCGTGAACTCGAGGTCGATCGAGTCGACGCCGTCGAGTTGAGTGGCTGCGTCGGAGACGCGCCGCTGGATCTCGTTCTTCAGCGGACAGCCGGGGACGGTGAGGGCGATGAGCACGCCGACGACGCCGTTGCCGCGGACGTCGATGTTACGGACCATGTTCAGGTCGACGATCGAACGATGGAGTTCGGGATCTTCGACCGGTCGGAGAGCCTCGATGACGTCGGATTCGGTGACGGTGGTGGCCATTGGTCCAGTGTGGCGACGACGGTACGAATTTGCACTACGCGCATAGGTAGAATTCCCCCATGGCGTCCAGCCCTTCGTTCACTGCCACCGTGTCGGCGATCACCGATGCGTTCGGTGATCCCACTCGGCGCTCGATCTATCTCTACGCGAGGGATCATTCCGCTGCTCACGACGCCGGCGTGACCGCGTCGATGGTGGCGACCGAGGTCGGTGTCCACGCCAACGTCGCTCGTCACCATCTCGACAAGCTGGCCGCCGGCGGGTATCTCGAAGTGGTGTCCGGCCGAGTCGCCGGCGCCGGCGCCGGCCGGCCGTCGAAACGCTACGTGGTGGTCGCCGACGCACTGCGCAACGATGCGGACTTCCCGGTCCGCAGTGACGACCTGTTGCTGTCGCTGCTCGGTCGCGCGCTCGATCGGCTGCCGCACGACGAAGCCGAACAGATCGCAGAGGAGGTCGGCCAGGAATACGGCCGGGCGATGGCGAACGGGCTCACGGGTGATGCGCTCCACGCTGGTCGCCGCTCGTTGCGTTCGGCGATGCAAGCCGTTGCCGACGCGTTGACAGCGCACGGATTCGCCGCCCACGCCGAAGGTCGCAACGATCAGCTGCGGATCATCAACAACCACTGCCCGTTCGGCGAGGTCGCCACCGAGCAACCGGTCATCTGCGCCGTCGACCGCGGCATGGTCCAGGGCATGCTCGGCGCACTGGTCGATCTCGACGGTTCCGACGAACTCGGCGACGTCATCACCGAGTCGAGCTTCGCCCGCGGCGACACGTTCTGCTCGACCTCCGTCTGACGCACGCCGCAGTAGGCGGGTCGGGCTGGGTGGGCGTCAGTCGCGGTGTTGGGCGTACTCGATCACGCGGGTCACGACGGCGTCGCTGGCCTTCGAGGTGCAACCGCTGTCGAACGGAGGTTGGGGGTCGTACTCGATCATCAACTGACACGCCTCGGCGGCGGTCCGGTCGACCAGGATCTCGACCAGACGTAGCGCCATGTCGATCCCGCTCGACACGCCGGCGGCCGTGATGATTCGCCGGTCGAGGTGCTCGACGACGCGATCGCTCGTCGGTGTCGAGCCGTATTCGGCCAGCGTGCCGAGCGTGCTCCAGTGTGTGGTGGCGGTCAGGCCGTCGAGCAGCCCGGCTGCGGCGAGCACCAACGAGCCGGTGCACACCGAGGTCGTGAACGTCGTGGTCTCGTGAGCGGAGCGCACCCAGTCGAGCACTCGCTCGTCGTGCATCAGCGGGCGGGTGCCCACGCCGCCGGGGAACACGATGATGTCCGGCTTCGGGAAATCCTCGAACGTTCCGTCGACCTCGATGCCGAGCATTCCGTTGTCGGAGCGCACGACACCACGCTCGTGACCGATGAATGTGATCTCGAAGTCGGGGATGCGCTGGAGCACCTCGTACGGTCCGATCCCGTCGAGGGCGGTGAAGTGGGGGAAGAGTGGGATGACGATCTGGGTGGACGTTGACTCGCTCATGGCTGAACTTCCGTTCGTTGGGATCCGGTTGGTGCGCGGGGTCTGACCCCGCGCAC
>JANNNB010000174.1:0-16772 GCA_031398325.1 Actinomycetes bacterium | reverse complement strand
AATCATGACCTGCCGCATGTGGTTGTCGAGCTCGCGCCCGAACGCGGCGATCTGGCCGGCCGGCGCGCCGACTACGACGCAGTGAACGACGTCCTCGCCGAAACGCTGCCCGAGGCAGTGACGAGAACCCTGCTCGGCCATCTGGCGTGCCGGGGGCGCTTCCGTGCCCGGGCCGCGGCTGCAGCGCGTCACAGCGGACGATCCAGGAAGACGACGTCACCCGGGTGGAGGATCCGGTGCGGACCACCGTTGAGCACGTGGAAACGATCGAGCAGATCCTGCGGGTTGGCGTCGGGGTACAAGCGACCGATGATCGACCACGCCCGGTCGCCCGGACGGACCGTCGTGGTGAACCCGGAGATGCCGGGAAGCCGGATCTGGTGGTCGGGCGCGCCGAAACCGGGAACCACGGGGTCGCAGGGATCGACCGTGCCCGATCGGTTTCCAGCGCCGTACACCCGCTTGGCCACCTGCCACGGTGAGTCGCCGCGTTGGATCCAGTACAGCCCGCAGTCGACCGCGACCGGGTCGGCCTCGACCGCCGGCGTCACCGGCCCGGCCGGCGTCGGATTGCCGGCGAGTAGGTCGAGGATCTGCCACGTGCCGTTCCAGTCCACCGTGCCCGTGACCGTCAGCTTGACGAACGCCTGCAGATCGCGCACACGGCTGTCGGTCTTGGGTCCGAAGTCGCCGTCGACTGTGATGTTGCCTCCGGCGGCATTGGCGATGACGCGCTGTACGTACACGACCAGATCACCGTGCCAGCCGAGTTGAATGGTGGGCTTGTCGCTGTTGAGCGGGTAGAGGCCGTAGCCGGAGTCGACGGCTGCGACGGCGGCGAGCGAGGCTGCACCGACGACGTTGAACCCGCCCGGGTCGGGGCAGCCGTTGTTCTTCCAGGTGCTCACACCGTTCGGGAGATCGTTCGCCTGCGTGTGCCACGGCTCGCCGTTGACGTTCCAGAACGTGCGCAGCCCGAACCGTCCGGCGTTGTCGCGCATCCAGTCCCACCCTTCGTCGTGGCGGCCGTCGCGCCCGACGGTGTCGACGGCCTGGTACGCCTCGATGCCGGACGCGAACCGATGCGACTCGTGGAACGACAGCCCGGGCGGTGCGAACGTGTTCGGTGAGCGTTGATAGTTGGCGGTCTGCTGCTCGGTCGACCGCCACCCGTTGCCGATACCGACAAGACCGCACGAGTCCTCGAGACAGGCGAAGAGTCGTTGCGCGTACTCGGGGTGCATCTTCGGCGAGTGGATGGCACGCAGGTCCTCCATGCTGACGAGCTGATTGCTGTAGCCGTTCGGAAAGTCCATGGCGACCAGCTCGTTCCTTGGTCCTCAGCCGACCGGCAGCCTGTCGGGCACGACGCGCCCGCACGCGTCACGGAACTGCGCCTCGAACGAGTAGGCCTCGGATTCGAGCGGGTTGCGGTGGTAAGGGGATGGCTCGTCGATGTATGTGGGGAGTCGGCCGCCGCCGCTCAGATACCCCCTGCCGTACTCGCAGGCGAACTGCGACTCGCCGCCGAGCCGACGCACCTGGTCGACGTGGACGAGCTCGTGGATCAGGTGGACCAGGTGGCGCGGGTTCCGCTCGTCGAGTTCGTCGCGGAAGTAGATCGTCGACCCGAACGTCATGGCGTAGATCGAACCGCTCTCGCGGAAGCGGTTCGATGGCAGCCGGCAGCGGGTCCTGATCCGCACGTCATGCAGATCGACGCCTGGGAACAACGGCTGGAGACGGTCGATCGTGCTCGCCTGCAACGCCCGGCTCGAACGGTTCAGGTTGGCGATCCGGGCCGAGCGTTTCGTCTCGGTGAAGACGCTGCGGCCGAGCGCGCAGCCGATCGGGACGGCGTGCTCCTCCCAGAGTCCGAGCGTCCCGCCCACTGAGCGGATGGTGGACCACCACGACACGTCACCAGTATCTCACTGCGAGCGGCGCACGAACAGGCCTTCGGCGCACGTGGTGATCCAGATCTGTTACCTTCGGAGGCTGTCGTCGACCGGGTCGGCGGCTGTCGCAGCATCGATCGCGCCGGGGCGCGGGAGATCGTGGGACGGGAGGCATGAACGTGGCCGGTGACGGTTCGGATCGTGACGAGTACGCCCGCCGTGCTCGATACCTGCCGGTGCTGCTCATGCTCGCGCCCGTCGGCATCGTGGTGGCGGCGGCCGGCTGGCAGGACGCACGGATGGTCACGGTCCTCGTCGGAGCGGCCATCACGATCGGGTTGCCGATCGTGCTGGAGTCGTTCGTCAGGCAGCAGGGGCTCGCCTTCGAGGTGACCGCACTGGCCGGTTCCGACGGCCGCTGGGTGACCACCCAGATGATGTGGCCGCTCGGCGATACACACGCCGAGGCCGCCCGCAACGCGGAGAACCGGCGTGTCGTCGAGGCGGTGATCGGACGGCCATTGCCGGCGGAGATCCGCCCGGGCGAAGACGCGGCGGTCGCCGCGACGCTCGACGGTGCGATCGCCGAGATCCGCTCCATCACGCGCGATGCCTCGACGTATCCGATCCTCAAGGCAGAGAACGCCGAATACGGCATGTGGCGGAACCTGCGCGGCGTCCGTGCGTTCGGTCGATGGACCGCCGCCGCGTGCGCCGTCGCGTCGCTCGCGTTGATCGCCGCGAGCGCATCCGATCGCATCACCTCCAGTACGGCCGAGCTGGTCGTCGGGCTGCTCGCGATCATCGCGATCGGAGCGTTCTGGTGGTCCGTCCCGACCGATCGCCGGATCCGCCAGGCCGCCCAGCGCTACGCGCTCGCGCTCTTCGACGCGGCCCGTCTCCTGACGCGCGACCCAAAGCTGTCAGCGCTCGATCCGCGACAGGAGCGATCATGAACCCACCGCACGACGACGACCGGTCACCGCTCGAGTCGCCGGCGCTCGGATCGTCATTGGCCTCCCTGATCGCACCGTGCGGCGACCCGCTGCGGCCGGCGCCTCCCCCGCCCGCCGCCAACACGCCTATCGGCGTCACGCTGTCGGGCGGGGGCTTCCGCGCGACGTTCGCCGGGCTCGGTGTCATCCGGTACCTCGCCGACGCGGGACTGCTGCACGACCTGCGATACGTGTCGTCGGTCTCCGGCGGGTCGGTGGCGAACGGGATGGTGGCCACGCGCTGGGCGCAGCTGCGCGAGCGTGAGTTCACTGCCGCGGCCGTCGACGAACTCGTCATCGCCCCGCTCGTCGATCGGGTGACGTCGGCCTCGCTCAAGTCGAAGCTGATCCGCAACGTGTGGCGAGCCGCGGGGCGGCGGAACCGGACCGACGTGCTGGCGTGGGCGTTCGACGACTGGTGGTTCGACAAGAGGCAGCTCGAATCGCTCGATCCCGGATGTCGGTGGATCTTCAACGCGGCGAACCTGACCACCGGTGTGCGGTTCGGCTTCGAACGCGACGTCGTCGGCGACTATGTCGTCGGTCTGGCGCCCACGGCCGGTTCCGAACTGCGCGTCGCCCAGGCCGTCGCCGCTTCGGCGGCCGTACCCGGCGCGTTCGCCCCGATGAAGATCGACGAGGTGACGTTCCCGTGCGCCGGCCGCGGCGTGCCGCTGCTGCTCGACGGTGGGGCGTACGACAACAGCGGCCTCGAGGCGCTCGACAGCCCGCGCTACCAGTCGGTGTTCACGATCTCGTTGAACGCCGGTGGCGTGTTCGTGACCGGCGGGCTCGGCAAGGTCCCGATCGTGCGCGATCTCACCCGCGCCAACTCGTTGCTGTACCGCCAGAGCACGTCGCTGCGGACGCGATGGATGATCCAACGCTTCGACGCCTGGCGCAACACCCCGCCGGGCGAGGCTCGGCCGCCCGATTCGCGTCGCGGCGTGTTGTTCGGCTTGGCGACCGACATCGAGGGGCCGACGACCAGCCAATACGACGCGTTCGTCGCCGAGTTCCCCGAGCATCGCACGTTCACCGTCGACGGGGTCGAGAAGGATCTGGCGTTCATGCCGACCGTGTTCGATCAGCTCACACCCGACCTCGTCGCAGCCCTCGTCTACCGAGGGTGGTGGCTGACCGGCGCGACCATGGCGCTCCACCAGCCCGATTTCGCACTGTCCCCGCTCGACGCCGCGCCGCCTGCGGTCCGTTGACGACAGCGCACGGCGGTGGCGATGCGCACGATCAGGTCGCGGTCCGCCCGGTCGGGCTCGGGCCAGTCATCGGGCCAGGTGCGCTCGGCGCCGAACCACACGACCGCCGCCAGCGCGCCGTTCAGCAACGCGACTCGCAGACTTTGGAGCGCCGCGGAACGCTCGCCCTGCCGTTCACGCCGGGTCGCTGACATCCCGTGACGTCTCGGAGCGGTCGGGAACGGCGATGTTCGAGGGCATGACGCCGGCGGTTTCCAGCGCACGGTCGACGGACACGCGATAGGTCGCCTCGTCCCTGGTGTCGGCACACGTCGCCCGCACCGTGTCGTCGGGGCCGATCTGGACGGTGTGAACGATGCCGTGCGGCGCTGGCAGGTCACCCACGATGGCTCCAGCGGAACGCAGGATGCTCGACGTGTGCGCCCAGCGCCTGGCCAGCTCGCTCGGTGCGAGCGGAGGGAACACGAAGATCGTCTTGCGGAGGTGACCACCTGTCACGATCTCCTCGAGTTCCCATGCCAGCCCGGCGGTCTCGCCAGGAGCGAGGGCGATCGAGCCGGCATTGCGCATCCGGTCCGAGATCTCACCGTGCCAGGTCTCGTTCGACAAGTGCTCGCGTGCCGCCCCGAGCGAGGCCAGCGACCCGCCCGGCCGACCGACCGACACGACGGGGCCGTAGCTGTCGAGCTCCCACGCCACGCACTCCTCGAACGGGTCGGCCCCACGGATGGAGAACAACTCGAACAGCGGGCGACGAGCGGACGCGATGATCGGAAGCGGGACGGCGTCGTCGCCGAACGAGCGCAGATACAGCACGGGTGGCCGGCTGTCGCTGCGCAGGACCTCGCGTACGCGCGCTCGGCCGAGCGACCTCGCGATCCTCCACAGCACGGCACCCAGCATCGTGACGAGCAGGCCGCCCGCGGCGAACACGTACCCGACGGTCCTTGGCGCCATCCCGAGCAGGTCCGCCCATCGCAGCTGGGCCAGCGTCGGCTTGAAGATGGTGTAACGCACGCCCTTCAGCAGGTACGCGACGCCGACGCCGAGCACCGCGAACGCGACGATGCCCATGATCGCCCCGGCGGGCCGCGGGACCCGGAAGGCGCGCGGCGGTGCCGAGGGCCCGAGGAGCCGGTGCTCCTTCTGCAGCCACCATCGCGTGAACAGCAGACCGACCACCAGCGAGCACGCTGCGACGATCACCCCTGCCCACGCGAAGTCACCCGACAGCGCGACGACACCGATGGTGATGGTCACCAGCTGGACCATCATCACCACCGCACCCCGCCGCCGCAGCAGGGCAGCGTCGGCATCGAGCGGCACGACGACCGCACCGCGCCTCGGTGGGGGCCAGATGGCCGGTTCCGGGTCGTCGGCCCACATCCTGCGGACGCGGCGCGCCCGCAGCCGGGCGACCATTCTCGCTCCCGCCACCGCCAGCACCACGAAGCCGGCCGTCGATGCCAGACCGACCAGGCGAGACGGGGGCGTCGGGAACACGTACGGCGAGGTTCCGCCCCCGTCCGGCAGGCGCGGTGCGACGAGTGCCGCCGTGTCGACGGCGAGCGAGGTGGCTGTCAACTGGGTCGCGGGATCCACCCACGTCGTCAGCACCAACACCAGTATGTCCCCGCGGCGGAAGGCCACCCCGATCTGGTCGAGGTCCGCGCTCCGGAACACGACGGCGTCAGGTGGCACGGCCGGGAGCCCGGCCGGGACGGCGATCCGATCGAGGTCGCCGAAGGCGGCGAGATCGTGGGCGGCGAAGATGTCGTACGGATACTTCGTGACCCCGGCGGCGACCGTCAGGTCGCTCCGCCCCCAGGCCTGGGCGAACCCGGCGGCGCGCTTGTTCAGGAAGTCGACCACCTCGGGGTCGCCGAGTTCGTCGTCATCGACCAGGGTGGAGCCAGGCAGGGTGATCGAGCCGGCGTCGAGCCCGTACCCCTGAGGTGGGGCCTCGGGCATCAGCGACGCCAGCTCCAAGTCCGCGGGGTTCGACTCCTCGAGGTCGACCGCCGCCAGCGGCTCGCCGGCGATCTCGATTTGTCGTCCGGCGAGTTCCAGGACGAACGCCGGTCCGTCGATCGTCGCGCCGTCCACGAGCACGAGGATGATCGTGAAGAAGTGGTCGCGCGAGGCGAAGGTGAGCGCCGAGAATGCGGAATCACCGAGCCGTTGTCCAGCGGGAACGGCCCACCGTGCGAGGTCCAACGAGGGTTCGTCCACCAGATCGAACGTGTCGACCTGGGGCGTCGCTTCGAAGAGCTGGCGCGTCCCCGGCGGCGTCGTCACGGCGAAGCCCGTGATCTGGACGCTGCCGGCCGGGCCGGTGAACGTTCGGGTCAGGGCGCCCGAGGGGTCCACCGACTCGTCGGTCAATTCGAACCCGCTGCCGACGTCGTCGAGCATCACGCCGTGCACGTCGGCTTGACCGATCACCGCGTTCTTGTGACCGATACCGATGCCACACACGACCACGAGGGTCGAGAGCACCGCGCGCCGCGGCCATCTACCCACTTTCCGCAGCGTAGACCCGCTCCGCTTCCAGGTCTACCGATCGTCAATCGGTGACGCCGCACACGCGGTCGGCGTTGAGGCACAGCTCGACCTCTTGTTCGAGTTTGGCCTGGTCCCACACATTCCAGAAGTCGGCGTGGGCGGTCGTGATCGACCCCGAGGCGAGCGACAGCTCCGACGGGTCGACCGGCGGATAGTCGATCGCCAACTGCAGCATCGGGATCGGCACCGGATGCGTGGACGGGCACGAACCGTCCTCGCTGTACGCGCTGAACGGCGTCACGTCGGCACCGCCGTCGTGGACGTGATCGTCGCCTGGCGCTGTCGGCGGTCGGGTGACCGCGGTCGCCGCCTCGGGGCCGAGGTGCTCGCCATCCCAGCAGTCGGCGAAGTTGACCAGCAACCGCAGCGTCTCCGTAGCAGGACACCGCATCGGAGCGTCCGCCCGCACCGAGCTGCTACCGCACGACCACGACACGATGTCGGTCGACTGCGGTTCGGCGGCGGTGCGATCGCCGGCGACGAGCATCAGCCCGGCCGGGTACGGCTCGACCGTCGCCGGGTCCACACCGAAGCCGGGCCGGTAGTAGGCCGTCATGCTCACAGGCTCGACGGCTTGCCCGGCACCATCGAGCAGGGCCGGGGCCCAGTACGACGCCGTGTCCTGGCGCTGCTCGCACGATGTCGCGGCCCCCGAGACCCGGTCGTAGTCGGGGTCGGCATCCACCATCTCGTTGCCGAAGAAGGCGTGCAGGTGGCTCATCCCGGGCTGGTCCGGGTAGACGATCGGATCGTCGTACGCCTCGTGACTCAGGGTGCACTGCACGACGAACTGGGCGACCCGTCCCTGCGGCCCGATCCGTTCGGGATCGACCGCCTCGCGCACCGTCGAGCCGGCGGACCCGACCGGTCCCGCGCCACCGTCACCCCCGCCGGAACCGCCGCATGCCGACCCGAGGACGAGCGCAGCGACGAGACCGACGAGACGGCGCACTTGTCAGCTGGCCGGCTTGGTCGGCACGGCGATCACGGCGACGTCGACGGTACGAGGCGGACCAGCCGACGCGACCGGGGCGTTCTCCGGATCGTCCATGCCCGGCAGGTCCGGGGGTTCGGGCAGCGGCGCGGTCTGGTAGTCGACCGACGGCGGGTTCGTCTCGGCGTCTGCCAGCCACGACAACACGTCGAGTGGCGTGTCGTTCCAGTCGCCCGAGCCGGTGGCGCCACACGGAGCCAGCGTCTCGATGTTCGCCGGTGCGGACGTGGTGAAGATGTTGTCGGCCCAGCAGTTCCGCAGTGTCGAGGTGTCGACCCCGACGCCGGCCACGCCCAGATCTGCGACCCGGCTGTCGGACACGTCGTTGCCGATGACCGAGTTGTCCCACGGGTCCCACAGGAGGGTCTCGGGCACCTCGGCCGCCAGCTCCTGCTCACGTTGCGTGGCGCACTCGGTGTCCCATTCGTCCTCGGTGGGCAGATCGTCGTTCGGGCCCTCCTCGAGGAAAGGGACCAGCCCGATGCCGGTCTTGTCGTGGTCGTACACGAGGTTTCGTTCGACGGTGTTGGCGACTCCACCCGGGATCAGGATCCCGTTGCCCATCGCCAGGATCGCCACGTCGATGGCAGGCGTGTCCGGCTGATTGTTGGAGTACACGATGTTGCCGACGATCGTCGTCTGTCGCTCCGGGTAGCACAGCTCGTAGCTGCCCGAGTTCGGGACGACGCCCGCCCGGTTGTTCCGGAACGTCGAGTTCACGATCAGCAGATTGCCGCCCGAGTTCGTGCCGGAGTAGCCGAGCCCGTTGTGCTCCGACGTGACGTCGTCGATGATCGAGTCGCACGGGAAGCACTGGCCGATGTACACACCGGCGTCGGGACTCCCTGCGGCATAGGAGTGCTCGATGGTTCCGTTGATCGAATCGAACCCGTAGATTCCGTAGTCGCCGTTGCGGATCGCGTTGACGTACGACACCCGGTACCCGTCGGTCTCGAGGGCGAAGACGCCGTTGGAGGTGTAGTTCTGAGCGGTGAGGTTCTCGACGACGACGCCTGACGCACCGAGGATGCGGATGCCGTTGTCGAGTTCGAATTCTCCGTCAAGGATGACCTCGTCACGATCGAGGCCGCGGATCGTGATGTCGTCGGTGACGACGTTGACCGCTTCGTTGTAGGTCCCTGGAGCGATGAGCACGAGGTCGCCCGGAACGGCTGCGTCGACCGCTTCGGTGATCGTCGCGAAGTCGTCCGGAACCCGGAGCACGCCTGCGGTGCCGGGCTCGGATGCGGGCGGACTGGTGTCAGCGGCTGCATCCGTCGTCGGCGCCTCGGTCGATGCCGGCTCCGTCGATGCGATCTCCGTCGATGCCGGCTCGGCGGCCGGTGCCGTCGATCCGGCGCCAGCCGTGTCCCCCGAAGCGTCGTCCCCGTCGCTGCCACTGCAGGCCGCTGTCACCAAGACGATCGCGAGCAGTGCGCCGGTGATCCGTGCTCGATGCGATGTGCTCATTTCCGGTCTCCCCCGTGTTCAGATGTGTGCCCAGTGTGACGGTGTTCGGTGTTCGGTGTGACGGTGTTCGGTGTGTTCAGGTGACGATGACAGTGCCGGTCATGCCGACGTCGGCGGTGCCGTGGACGGTGCAGTAGTACCGGTACTCGCCGGGCTCGGCGAAGACGTGTGCGTACGTGTCGCCCGGCGTGAAGTCCTCCAGCGCGATACCCCATGATTGGTCATCCATGACCGGAACGATGTCGTGGTCGTTGCGACCACCGTTCCTCCAGACAACCTCGGTCCCGACGGACACCTCCACCGTCTCTTCGATGAACGTGTTGTCGAGCGCTTTCACCTCGACCGTGCCGGCAAGGGGCGCCGTCGTGTCCACCAGCGGCTCCTCGACGGAGGTTTCGCTCCCTGCGGTCACAGCCGGAACCGGCGACGTGTCACCGTCCGGACCGTCGGACCCGCACGCTGCGAGCACGGCCACCGCCGCGACGACGCCGACCGAACACCTCCGCCATGTGATTGCCACGGCGTGACAATGCCATCCTTGGCCGCCTTCTCCAAATCCGCCCGGGTGCCTTCCGACATTGTCGCCGCTGCTCCGACGTGACCGCCGGCCGCATCCACATTGGTCGGCGTCGCAATCCCTCTGGCAAACGGGACTGCTGATCGAGACCGACGCCGTCTTCATCGCCGACTGACAGGCGGTCAGTCGGCCGACATCAGTGCGGCGGCGTACTCGTCGCGCAGGGTCTTCTTCGAGAACTTGCCGACGCTGGTCTTGGGGACCTCGTCGATCCACACCACGCCCTTCGGGAGCTGCCACTTGGCGACTTTGCCGGCGAGGAAGTCGATCACATCGGCTTCGGTGAGTGTCGACCCGGGCGTCCGGACGACGCAGGCGAGTGGCGCCTCACCCCACTTCGGATGACCCACTCCGACGACGGCCGCTTCGGCGATCTCCGGGTGCGCCATCAGTTCGTTCTCGAGTTCGACCGAACTGATCCACTCACCGCCCGACTTGATGAGGTCCTTGGTGCGATCGACGAGACGGATCCGACCCCGCTCGTCCATCGTGGCGACATCACCTGTTCGCAGCCAGCCGTCAGCGGTGAAGCTCTCTCCTGCCCGGGCATCGTCGTAGTACGTGGCTGCGATCCAGTTGCCGCGGCACTGGAGCTCGCCGCTCGTCTCGGCGTCCCACGGAACTTCGTCGGTCGTGTCGGGGAACACCACTCGACACTCGACGCCGAACGCGATCCGGCCGACCTGGCTGCGCAGGTCGGCCTGCTGATCGTTCGGCAGCAGCTGCTGGTCGGCATCGAGGTGACACACCGAGGCGATCGGGCTGGTCTCGGTCATCCCCCATGCCTGGAGGATCGGCAGGCCCGTCTGTTCCCGGTACGCCTCGGACAACGCCTTGGGCACGGCGGAACCGCCACAGGGAATGGCCCGCAACGCCGAGGTGTCACGCCCCTTCAGCTCGGGGAGCACCGCCATCCAGATCGTCGGCACACCCGCGGCGACGGTCACCTTCTCCTCGACGATCAAGTTGGCGATCGACGGACCCGACAGGTCGGGCCCGGGCATCACGAGCGACGCGCCGGTGGCGACCGCAGCGTGAGCGAGACCCCACGCGTTGGCGTGGAACATCGGCACCACCGGCAGGATCACGTCCGATTCGCGAGCACCCAGACTGTCGACCGTCATGGCGCCCATCGTGTGGAGGTAGGTCGAGCGATGGCTGTACACCACGCCCTTCGGGTTGCCCGTGGTGCCGCTCGTGTAGCACATGCTCGCCGCGCGGTGTTCGTCCGCGACGTGGAACTCGACCGGGCTCGCAGCGGCGAGGAGGTCTTCGTAGTTCAGGAGTTCGTGGCCGTTCAGGTCGGCAGGGATCTCTCCTTTGCCGTCGTCCATCATCACCAGGTGCTTCACACGCTCGAACGTGGGCAGCAGCGGAGCGAGCAGCCCGAGCAAGGAGCGATCGACGAAGATGACCTCGTCGTCGGCGTGGTTCACGATGTAGGTCAGCTGTTCCGGGAAGAGCCTGATGTTCAGGGTGTGGAGCACGCGCCCAGTGCAGGGAGCCGCGAAGTAGAGCTCGAGGTGCCGCGCCGTGTTCCACGCGAACGTCGCCACGCGGCCTTCGTCGGTGATGCCCAGATCATCGAGCACGCCGCCGAGCCGATGGGTACGCTCCGCCCATGCGCCATAGGTGGTCCGTTCTCGGCCGCCACCGGTCGCGGTGACGATCGGCTTGTGGCCGAAGTACCTTTCGGCGCGATCGAACAAGTGTGGAATGACGAGTGGAACGTCTTGCATGAGCCCCTGCATGAGGCCCGAACGTAGCGCAGTGGGCGGGCGCCGCCGATACCGTCAGGCCCCTTGACCGACGCGGCTGTGATCCCTCTCGACGAGCCAGAGCACGTGCGCCCCTCGTGGGCGCCGCTGACACTCGTCGCGTTCGTCGCACTCGTCATCTGCACCAACGTGGCGAGCGCCGTGTGGGCCAAATGGGTCAACACCAACCCCACCGGCCTGCTCATCTTGTCGTCACGGAATCGGTACCTGGCGCTGACCCTCGCATCGGGCGTGCCCCTCGGAACGTATGTCCTGGTCGCCTCGCTCCGCATCGCCGCCGCCTTCGGCGTGTGCCACATGATCGGACGCGCATATCGCCATGACGCGCTCGGGTGGTTCACCAAGTACCTCGGCGTCACACCCCAGGCAATCGACAGCTTCAACCGCGGATTCGGCAAGGCCGAGTGGGCGGTCATCCCGTTCTTCTCCGGTTCGAACATCGTCGCAGCGCTGAGCGGGGTGCATCGGACCCCGCCGGCGAAGCTCATCGGCCTGCTGGCGATCGGGATCGCCGGGCGACTGCTGCTGGTCTGGTGGATGGCGCGCACCTTCGAGGACCAGCTGGTCACGATCCTCGAATGGCTGGCCCGCTATCAGTGGTGGGCCGTCGGTATCTCGATCGCCTTCGTGGTGCTGATCAACCTGCGCAACTTCCGCCGCTGAATGGCGGCGTCCTGCTTCTCCATCAGCTGCGGATCCGGCCCGGTGGGACCAGCGAGCTGCGGCGTGGTACAACCAGTCCATGGCTGAAGTCACCTTGGGGGGCAACCCCGTCCACACAATCGGCGAACTCCCGGCAGTCGGTTCGCCCGCACCAGCGTTCTCGCTCACCGGGACGAGTCTCGGCGCCGTGACCGCAGACGATTTCGAGGGCAAGACCATCGTGCTCAACATCTTCCCGAGCGTCGACACCCCGACCTGCGCCACGAGTGTCCGCACGTTCAATCAGAAGGCTGCAGAACTCGACGACACGGTCGTCGTGTGCGTGTCCGCCGACCTGCCGTTCGCGCAGGGCCGGTTCTGTGGGGCCGAGGGAATCGACAACGTCTCGACCGGCTCGACCTTCCGCTCCACCTTCGGCACCGACTACGGCATCACGCTCATCGATGGTCCGCTCGCCGGTGTTCTCGCTCGAGGCGTCGTCGTCATCGGGCCCGACGGTGTGGTCAAGCACACCGAGCTCGTCGGCGAGATCGCCAACGAACCCGACTACGACGCCGCCCTCTCCGCCATCTGACGGCACGCCGGTCGCCGCGAACGCCAGCGAGCCAGACTCGGTCGGGCCGACCTCGCTCCAACACCCGCCGACTGCGGAGAGGCCCGACAAACTAAGCGAGGAACACGTCGAGAGATCTCGTGAGACCTGAGACGGATGCGATCCTCTTGCACGCCAGCAACACACCGGGCATGAAGCTCTCGCGGTCGTAGCTGTCCTGACGGATCGTCAGGGTCTGCCCCGTCGCTCCGAGGATCACTTCTTGGTGCGCCACCATCCCGCGCATTCGCACCGAGTGGGTGCGGATGCCGCCTGGGCCTGCGCCCCCGCGCGCACCCGGATACACCTCGACCTCGGTCGGGTCGGGATCGAAGTCGGTCGATCGGGCCGCCGCCATGCGTTCCGCTGTCTTCACGGCGGTGCCCGACGGTGCATCGATCTTGCGGTCATGGTGCAGCTCGATGATCTCGGCGGTGTCGAACCACGGTGCGGCCATCTCGGCGAATCGCATCATCAACACCGCAGAGATGGCGAAGTTCGGAGCGATCACGCAGTTCGGACCGTCAGCGGCGCCGAACGTCGACTCGAACAGGTCGAGGTCGTCGGCGCTGAAGCCTGTGGTCCCGACGACCGCGTGGATCCCGTGCATGCCCAACCACGGCAGCGTCGTTCTCGCCGCCTGAGCGACCGTGAAGTCGACCACGACGTCACAGCGGGCGTCGGCGAATGCGTGGAGTTGCTCTGAGACGGTGACACCTTCGATCGTCTCGCCGGTCCCACCCGGATCGACGCCGGCCGCGAAAACGAGTTCGGGGTCAGCGGCCACCGCAGCGCAGATGGTTCGACCCATCCGCCCTGCGGCTCCGTTGACCCCGACTCTCATTCGTTCAGTCTGGCCGATTCATCCGGCCAGCATGTAGTTGCCGGCGTGGTGACGGCTCAGCGGTGGCGACGACGGCCACCGTCGTTGCGACGGCCCCCGCCGGTGTTCTCCGCCGGGCGCTCGCTCGCAGGACCGAGATCGCCGAGCTCGTCGGCGAGTTCGGCGTCGAAGCTGTCTTCGAAGCTGACCTCGACGACATCGCCGCTCGCACCATTGGAGGATCCGCCGTTCGACGATCCGCCACTGGACTCGCGGTTGCTCGAGCGGCTGCTCGAACGCTCTTCGCGGGCCGGAGCCGGCGTGCGCTCGCCGCCGGACGGCGCGTCCGAATCGCCCTGAGGAACGTCGCTGGCCGGAACCAGACTGACCTTGCCCTTGTCGTCGATCTCCTCGACGCGGACTTCGAACTCCTGGCCGAGCGACAGGACGTCCTCGACGGAATTGATCCGCTTGCCGCCGCCCAACTTCGAGATGTGGACGAGGCCGTCGCGGCCCGGCAGGATGTTGACGAACGCACCGAACTTGGTGATGTTCACGACGCGGCCGTTGTAGACCTTGCCGAGTTCGGCCTTCGGCGGGTCGACGATTGCGAGAATCGCGGCCTTGGCCTCTTCCATCCGCCATGCCTCGACAGCACCGATCGTGACGATGCCGCGAGCGCCATCGTCGTCGACACCAATGTCGGCGCCGGTCTCCTGCTGAATGGTGTTGATGACCTTGCCCTTCGGCCCGATCACTTCACCGACCTTGTCGAGCGGGATGTAGATCGTGGAGATCTTCGGTGCGGTCTCGGCCACCTCGTCACGACTCTGCGCGATGCAGGCGTTCATGACGTCGAGGATCTCGAGGCGGGCCTGACGAGCCTGCGCCAGCGCGGCGGTCAGCACGTCGGCGGGGATGCCGTCGATCTTCGTGTCGAGCTGGAGGGCCGTGATGGCGTCTTCCGTGCCTGCGACCTTGAAGTCCATGTCTCCGAAGGCGTCCTCGGAGCCGAGAATGTCGGTCAGCGTGATGTACTTGCCGTCCTCGTAGATGAGGCCCATGGCGATGCCCGACACGTGGCTGCGAACCGGCACGCCGGCGTCCATCAGCGAGAGGCTGGATGCGCAGACCGACGCCATCGAGGTGGAACCGTTCGACGACATGACCTCGGAGACGAGGCGCAGCGTGTACGCAAAGTCTTCCTGGTTCGGGATGACGGGCAGGACGGCACGGGCGGCGAGCGCACCGTGGCCGATCTCGCGACGCTTCGGCGAACCGACGCGGCCAGTCTCGCCGTTGGCCCACGGGGCCCTGTTGTAGTGGTGCAGGTAGCGCGTGGTGTCGTTGGGCGACAGGGAGTCGATCATCTGGTTCATGCGGGGCATGGCCATCGTCAACACGTTCATGACCTGCGTCTCGCCACGCTGGAACAGACCGGAACCGTGGGCCGTCGGCAGGACACCGACTTCGGCGGTGACGGCACGAAGATCGGCGACGCCGCGGCCATCCATGCGGATGCCTTCGTCGACGACGCGGCGACGCACGAGCTTCTTGCTCAGCGAGCGAACCGCTTCCTTGACCATGCCGTTCTGACCGGCGAACTCGCCCGGCTCGTCCTTGGTGCCACACAGCTCGGCGATGATCTCGGCCGTGACGGCGTCGGTCGCAGCGTTCCGCTCGGACTTGGCGGCGATGATCACGACCGGGGCGAGCTTGGCGCTGCCGACCTTCTCGACGGCGGCGAAGATCTCGGGCGTGTAGTCGAGGACAGGGGTCCACTTCATCTGCTCGATCGGACCGGAGGTCGAGATGACCGAGGCCACGAGCTGACGCTGCAGTGCGATCGATTCCTTGATCCACACCTTGCAGGCTTCGAGGCCATCGGCGAGGACTTCTTCGGTGACCTTCTTGGCACCGTCGTCGTAGTAGTAGAACGCGTTCTCCGTGCCACCGGCTTCGACCATCATCACGGCGACGTCGCCGTTGTCGAGCTCACGCCCGGCGATGACCAGCTCGAAGGTGCCGGCGTCGGCCTCTTCGTAGGTCGGGTGGGCGATCCACTCGCCGTCGACCGAGTAGGCCATGCGGACGGCGCCGATCGGGCCCTCGAAAGGGATCCCGGAGATCATCAACGAGGCCGAAGCGGCGTTGATCGACAAGACGTCGAACGGGTTGTGCTGGTCGGCACCGAGGACCGTCGTGACGATCTGGGTCTCGTTGCGGAAGCCGTCGGGGAACGACGGACGCAGCGGCCGGTCGGTCAAGCGGCAGGTGAGGATCGCGTCCTCGCTCGGACGGCCTTCACGGCGGAAGAACGAGCCGGGGATCTTGCCCGCGGCGTACGAACGCTCTTCGACGTCGACCGTCAACGGGAAGAAGTCCATCCCGTCACGCACGCTCTTGGCGGCGTTGGCGGTGGTGAGGACCTTCGTCCCACCGATGGATGCCACGACGGCTCCCATCGACTGGGGGGCAAGCTTGCCCGTTTCGAAGGTGAGTGTCTTGTCGGTCCCCGAAACGGGTCCGGACACGATGATTGGGTCAGCCACTGAGGGCTCCTTTCGATTGCACCCCAGCGCGTCAAGACATTCTCGACGAGATGGGCGTGCGCCTTGTGGAGCGAAGGAGCCGGTTCCCAGTTGGCGATCCCGAACGATCGACCTGCTCGAGCAGGGAGTTCGGAATCAGCAACCGGCAACCGACAGCGGTTCGCTCGGTTCACGAGATCGGACCTTCCGACCTCGGACGTCATCATACCGTGACCAACCCCAAAGCCTTGCGATGGTCAGACCGACCGTGAGCGCACGCCAACCGCGAAGAGGAGCGGCCCCAAAAAACGCACGGGGCCGAGTGGCCGCCAACTATCCGAATTCAGGCGGGATCACGGTCGTTCGAGCGCAAGGAGCGCAGCGACGTGGTTGCCTTTGGGCAACGAGTCGCCTGCGGAACGCCGCGATCGGACGAGCTGGCCCGCCTGCTACCTGCGCAAACCCTGATCAGCAATGATTTTGCGGTAGCGCTCTACGTCGATCGACTTCACGTAGTCGAGCATGCGCCGGCGACGACCGACGAGCATCAGGAGGCCACGACGGCTGTGGTGGTCCTTCTTGTGCATCTTGAGATGCTCGGTCAGGTGCGTGATGCGCTCGGTGAGGATCGCGATCTGCACTTCGGGAGAACCGGTGTCGGTCTCGTGC
>JANNNB010000167.1:0-10462 GCA_031398325.1 Actinomycetes bacterium | reverse complement strand
CGACCTGTGCGCTCACGATCTGGCCTGCGGGGTGGAGACAGCGCGGGACGCGGGCGCGGAACGGGTCGTCCTGTTCGGCCACAGCTTCGGCGGCGCCGCGGCGATTCGGGCCGCGGTGGTGATGCCGGCGTCGGTGGTCGGCGTCGTCACGTTCGCCACCCAGTCGGCGGGTTGTGAGGTGGCCGGCGCGCTCGCCGGCAAGCCGCTGCTGTTGTTCCACGGTGATCGCGACGAGCTCCTCCCACCCGATGCGAGCTACATGGTGCAGGCGATCGCGGGAGCGGGTGAGGTCGTGATCCTGCCCGGCGACGGGCACGTGTTGGCCAAGAGCGACACTGCGATCACGGAGCGTCTCGACGAATGGCTGCCACCGGTGCTCCGCCTGCGCTGAAGCACAGGTGACGAGCGACCCGTGATGGTGGTGCTCAGGTGACGATGACGCTCAGGTGACGATGACGGTGGTGCCGACGTCGGCGAATGCCCACATGAACTGGGCGTCGAGGTTGTTCTGGCGCTGGCAGCCGCCGGAGAGCCTCTGCCCGAGTTCTGCGTCCGTCTGGTAGGGACTGCCGTCGCTGATGTGCGTCGGGATGCCGTGGAAGCCGATCGCGCCGCGCACCGTGTCGAGATAGCGCACCATGAGCGGCAGCTTGGCCTCGCCGTTCCAGGCCGTCGAGACCTCCGACTTGCTGTACACCTTGTGCACGCCCGGGGTCTCGTTGTTGTACTGGCTGCCCGTCACGAGATAGCTGCGGATGACGCGCTCCTCGTCGTCGACTGCCCACACGCGTTGTCCCGCCCGGTCGTAGACGATGCGCTTGCCGGTGCCCTGCCCACTGTTCTCCGGCATTGCCGGGGCATCGGAACCGGTCGTGGCGACGGACGACAGGGTGTATCCCCAGCTGTCCATCGCGCCAGCGGGCGGCGGGGGCGTGCGAACCACGAACGACTCGTCGCCGGGCCAGATGCCGAGGGTCGTGGCGGTCTTGCCGCCGACGATGCCGTCGACTTCGAGAGCTTGCGTGCTCTGGAACGTGCGGGCGGCGGTGTCGGTCGCTTCGTCGAACGTTCCGCTGATCGCCCCGTTGTAGAAGCCGGCGGCGGTCAATGCCTTCTGGACACACTCGACGGACGGACCGGTGTCGCCGAGATCGACGCGGGTCACCTCGAGGGTGCACCCGTCCAACTCGATCGCCGGCTCGACGACGGCGCTCGCCGCTGGGTCGACGGCTGCTGGGGTCGCCCCGGCGAGGGCCGATTCCTGGACGCCCGAGATCTGAGCGGTGGAGGCATCGTCCACGTTCTCGGTGTCGGTCAGCGATGCCGCTTGCGTGTCGGAGTCGTTCGAATCCTCGGTGACGACCATGGCGACACCGATGGCGAGCACACCGACCAGAGCGGCAACCAGTGCGCGCAGATCCCAACGCGGCGGGCGCTCGTCGTGCGAGCGCTCCGGGGTGTGGGAGGGTGAGCTGCCGTGCATTGCGGTGTGGTGGCGCCCGGCGAACGGGTCGTCGGAGCCACCCCACTCTACTCTCGTCCTGCCCCTCCGACGGGTGGCACTGCGTCACATGGCGACCGGCATCGCGATGGTTTCACTCGAACGGGTGAATGCGCAGCACCTGCCAGAACAACCTGGCGGACCGTATCGTGCGGCCTGGATGTCGTCGTTCCTCGCCGCACTCGGCATCGTGTTCCTCGCCGAACTCGGCGACAAGACGCAGCTCGTCGCGCTCGGCTTCGGCGCGCGCTATCGGCTGACGACGGTCCTCGCCGGCGTCGCGGCTGGCTACATGGCGAGCATGCTGCTCTCCGTCGTGATCGGCGGCCTGCTCGGCGCGGCGCTGCCGACCAACGCCATCTCGATCGGGGGTGGCCTGCTCTTCGTCGTCTTCGCCGTGATCTCACTGCGGTCAGCGCGCACTGCCGTCGACGCAGACGACGACGACCTGCTGGCCGACCTGGGCCTCGAGGACGATCAGCCGGCCGATCCGGCGGGTCCGGCCAGGTTCAACACGCGAGTGGTCGCCTCGATCGCAGCGGCGATGTTCGTCGCAGAGTTGGGCGACAAGACGATGCTCGCCACGGCGACGCTCGCGGCGAAGGGCAATCCGGTGCTCGTGTGGCTCGGTGCGACGGTCGGGATCATGTTGGCCGGCACCGTCGGCGTGGTCATCGGCCGCTGGCTCGGCGATCGACTCCCGGAGCGCGTGATCCTGATCGGGTCGTCGCTGCTCTTCCTCGTCTTCGGCATCGTGTTGATCACCACCGGCATCCTCGGCGCCACCTGAGGCCGGGCGGCACTCGCAGGCGCGTTTGTCTCGGCGAGTATCCTCCCGTCGTCATGGCAGTCAGTACCGAACTCGATCGGGCCGTCACCCAGCGGCTCGCCGAGCACGATCTGCGCTACACGTCAGGCCGACGCCAGATCGTCAAGGGACTCCACAGTGCGGCCGGACCGGTGACGCTGCCCGAGCTCCTCACGATCGCATCGGGGTTGGCGCAGAGTTCCGCGTATCGAAACCTGTCACTCATGGAAGAGGCGGGCGTGGTCCGCCGCCTCGTCCACGGCGGCGACCACGCTCATTACGAGCTCGCCGAGGAACTCACCGAGCATCACCACCACCTCATCTGCGAATCGTGTGGGACCGTGCGTGACTTCACCCTCGACGGCGCGATGGAACGACGTCTCGATTCGGCATTCGCCGCGGTCGCCGCCGCAGAGGGCTTCGTGCCGCATCACCACGTGATCGACGTCTACGGAACGTGCGGCCGCTGCGTCCCCGTCCCGAACACGTCGGCCGGTGCGCCGTCCGACGGCGCGTGAGACGACGATTTCGGGAATGACAGCGCGGCGCGGCGTCAGGTCGTAGGACGTCGGTGGTCGACGCTACGGGCGCTGAGCCGACCGGTCGCGATCGCTAGGGCGGTCGCCACGACCCAGGCGTCGCTCACCGTCAGCCCGAGGCGCTGGAACAAGCCGGTGGGCAGCGAGGTCGGTGTCAACGCGAGGGCGATGGCCGAGGTCGTGCCGGCCGCGATGCCGAAGCGGGCGAGCCGTCGATGTCCGGCGTGCGCCAGCGGACGGGCGGCGAGCAACGGGGTCGCCGCGAGCGTCACGTAGCCGACCGTGGCGAACAGGCCGTGCAGCTGATCGATGGTGTCCGATCGATCGAGCGGCGTCGCTGCGACCGCCAGCGTCGCAATTCCCGTCGCGGCGGCTGACACCCACGCCCGTCCCGTGACCGTCGATCGCAGCGCGAACGAGTAGATCGGCAGCGCGATGCCGAACGTGACCATCCCAGCGGTCATCAACCATCGGGTGTCGGCGCCGACCGCCGCGAGTCGACTGATCGCGTCGTCGATCGACGAATACGGCATCGACGTGGTGGCGGCGCTGGCGATCCACGCACCGACGAATGCGGCCGGCCCCACGACGCCACCGATCGCGGCGAGCCGGGTTGCCCGATCTGGTACGGCGTGGTCAGGCACCGTGCGGTCCGACCCGGCTGGTATCGACATCTGAGGTGTGACTCTGTCATAGCCTGCGCGCCGTGCACGGGAGCAACGCCGACATGGCCATCGTCGTCCTCATCCTGGCGACGCGATTCATCGTCCCGTTGTTCATCCCGCGGTTCCCGCTGCCGGCGATCCTCGTCTGTCTCGTCGTCGACGCCGCCGACCAGACGATCCTGCAGCAGCTGACCGATCTCAACCTCGACAACTACCAGAACTACGACAAGGCGCTCGACATCTACTACCTGACCATCGCGTATTTGGCGGTGTATCGGAACTGGACGAACGGGATAGCGGTCGAAGTTGCTCGCTTTCTCTGGTACTACCGCCTCATCGGTGTGCTGGCATTCGAGATCACGCAGGAGCGCTGGCTGCTGATGGTGTTCCCGAACACCTTCGAGTACTTCTTCATCGCCTACGAGGTGGTGCGAACGCGTTGGGACCCACGTCGCATGAGCCGCCGTGCGGTGATCGGCCTGGCGGCGTTCATCTGGATCTTCATCAAGCTGCCGCAGGAATGGTGGATCCATGTCGCCCAGAACGACTTCACCGACTTCATGAAGGAGACCGTTTTCGGCGTGGAAGGGACCTCGAGTTGGGGCGACGCGTTCAGCAACCGCCCGTTCGTGCTGCTGGCGATCCTCCTGGCGATCGCGGCGGTCGTGTTCGTCGGGCTCCGGTTGCGCAAGCGTCTTCGCCCGGCCGATTGGTCGTTCAGGGTCGACGTCGATCGTCCCACGCCGGTCGTCGACGTACCTGACGCGGACTCCCACGTTCCGTCGATGCAGTGGCCGATCCTGGAGAAGCTGGTGCTCATCGGGCTGATCGCCGGCATCTTCACGAACGTGCTCGAGGTCCAGGCGACGGGTGCTCAGATCGTGGGCGCGACGATCGTGGTCGTGCTGATCAATGCGGCGGTGAGCCACCTGCTCGCGACCCGCGGTGTCGGATGGTCGTCGCTGGCGCTGGAGTTCGTCGTGCTCGCCGTGTTCAACACGGCGGTGCTCACGGTCTACGCACGCATCGTCGGTGAGTCGGGACTCAACCGGGTCGGGGCGTGGTTCTTCGGTCTGCTGCTGACGGTGATCATCGTGCTGTTCGACCGCTTCCGCGGTGAACGCCTCGATCGCATCCAGCCGTCACCGATCGAGTGACGTCACCGAAGTGTGAGCGCACGCGTCGATTTCGACCTCAGGAGGTCACGCTTCTGGAGACGTGCCTCGGTGTCGCTTCGAAGTGTGACCCCACGCGTCGATTTCGACCCGCTGAGCTCACACTTCCGGTGGCGTCGGGCTCAGAGGCCGAGTGACTTGGCGATGATCGTCTTCATCACTTCGGTGGTGCCGCCGTAGATCGTGGTGACCCGTGCGTCGGCGTACGCGCGAGCGATCGGGTACTCCGTCATGAACCCGTAGCCGCCGAACAACTGCAGGCACCGGTCGACGACCTTCTGCTGCAGCTCGGTGCAGAAGTACTTGGCTTGCGCGGCGTCGGTCGGATCGAGCGTTCCGGCGTTCAGCTTGACGATGCACTGGTCGACGTAGGCCTGGGCGACGTCGATCTGTGTCTTCACGTCGGCGAGCACGAACTTCGTGTTCTGGAAGTCGCCGATCGACTTGCCGAACGCTGTTCGTTCCTTCACGTAGTCGACCGTCCACGCGAGCGCAGCCGCCGCGGATGCGACGCCGGTGACGGCGATGGACAGGCGCTCCTGGGCGAGGTTCGCCGTCAGATAGTTGAATCCCTGGCCCTCGGTTCCGAACAGGTTGGCGGCGGGGACGCGGACATCGTCGAAGAACAGCTCGGCGGTGTCCTGGCTGTGCAGGCCGATCTTCTCCAGGTTGCGCCCGCGATCGAAGCCGGGCATCCCACGCTCGACCACGAGGAGCGACAGACCGCTGTGGCGTTGGGTCGGGTCGGTCTTCGCGGCGACGATCACGAGGTCGGCGTTGATGCCGTTGGTGATGAACGTCTTCGACCCGTTCAGGATGTACTCGTCGCCGTCGCGGAGCGCGGTGGTGGCGATGCTGGCCAGGTCGGACCCGGTGCCCGGCTCGGTCATCGCCACGGCGGTGACGAGCTCTCCGGCGGCGATGCCGGGCAGCCAGCGGTTGGCCTGTTCGTCATTGCAGTACTCGACGAAATACGGGGTGCAGATGTCGTTGTGAAGCGTCAGCCCGAGCCCGGCACCGCCGATGCCTGCCGCGGCGAGTTCCTCGGCGAGCACGACGTTGAACCGGAAGTCGGCGGTGCCCCCGCCGCCCCACTTCTCAGGGATCGCCATACCCAGGAAGCCATATTTGCCGGCTGCCGCGAAGACCTCGTGCGGCATGATCCCCGCCGCCTCCCAGTCGGCGTAGTGCGGCACCATCTCCTTCGCGACGAACGACGCCACCGAACTCCGGAACGTCTCGTGGTCATCGGTGAAGAGATCGCGCATGACCCCGAGCGTACGCGTCCAAGGCGGGTCAGCCGGGGGGTCGGACCGTGATCGACCCGTTGCTGGTGGAGAGGTCGATGGTCCGATCGCTGTTCGGATCGGTGCGCACGAGGTTGTCGGTGCCGCCGTTGCTCGTGTTCATCTCGACGCGATACAGCACCTCGGTGTCGGGAACGACGACCTCGATCCTGCCGTTCCAGGTGCGCGCCAGCACCGACTGTGGAGCCTCGAGGAACGACAGTTCGATGCTGCCGTTGCTGGTCCGAGCGTCGGTGGTCGCCGCCGTGAGCCGACGGCCGACGATCCGACCATTGTCGCTTGACACCACGATGTCGCCGCTGATGTCGTCGAGCTCGACCCGTCCGTCGTCGCTGTCGATGTCGACCGGCGCCGACATGCCGCGCACGCGGACCGATCCCGACCCGGCAGTGGTGATCGGCCGGTCGGCAGGGACCGTGACGATGAAGTCGACGCTGCACCACAGTGACATGAGCGCAGGGCAACCGGAGTGCAGTTGCAGCACGCCGTCGACGACCGCGGTCGACACCTCCGTCATCTGCCACCCCTCGCTGACCTCCGCGACCACGGTGATGGTGTCGCCGGGTGTCGCCGTGATCGTGACCGATCCGCTGTCGTTGCGCACGTCGAGAGCTGACACGTCGTCGCTGGCGAACGTCGAGCGCTGCACGGATTCCTCGTGAGCGAGGATGCTGATCACGTTGTAGGTGCCCCACGCGAGCGCGGCGATCGCCAGGATCCCACCGAGGGCGATCCACACGGTGCGTGCCGTGCGCGATCCGGGATCGCGGTCGTCACCGACGCGCTGGTCGGTCGTCGCGCGTTGTTCGGTTCGGTCGTGGACGTCGGTCACGGTGTCATTCCTTCACCCAGTGCAGGACCGCCAGGACACGGCGGTGATCATCGGTCGTCGGCGGCAGGTCGAGCTTGGCGAAGATGTTGCCGACGTGCTTCTCGACCGCCTTGTCGCTCACCACCAGGATCCGGGCGATGGCGGTGTTCGACCGCCCTGCTGCCATCAGCTCGAGCACCTCGCGCTCGCGCGCGGTCAGCCGTTCGAGCGGGTCGCGCTGCCGACTGCGGGCCAACAGCTGGGCGACCACTTCGGGATCGAGACGTGTGCCGCCGCCCGCCACCTCGCGCACGGCGCCGAGGAAGTCACCGACGTCGGCGATGCGGTCCTTCAACAGGTATCCGACGCCAGGCATGTTGGTGCCGAGCAGCTCCGTCGCGTACTGCTCCTCCACGTACTGCGAGAGCACGAGGATCCCGACGTCCGGCAGGTCCGCGCGGATCTTCAGCGCGGCACGAAGGCCGTCGTCGGTGTGGGTCGGCGGCATCCGTACGTCGACGATGGCCAGGTCCGGCTCGTGGAGGTGGACGACGCGGAGCAGCTCGTCAGCGTCGCCGACGGTGGCGACGACGTCCTCACCGGCGTCGGCCAGGATGCGGGTCAGGCCCGCTCGCAGGAGCACGGAATCCTCGGCGATCACGATCCGCACGGCATCTCCACCAGGATCGTCGTGGGGCCACCTTCAGGACTGATCACGTAGGTCGTTCCCCCCATTCCAGCGACCCGTTCGCGAAGTCCGCGCAGGCCTGTTCCCTTGGACGCATCGGCGCCTCCGTGACCATTGTCGCGGATCTCGACGACGAGCCGATCGGACGATCTCGCGATCGACACGTCGGCGCGTGTCGCTCCGCTGTGCCGGGCGACGTTGGTCAGGGCCTCGGTGACGACGAAGTAGGCCGCGCTCTCGACGGCCGCCGGAGGCCGCTCGGCGATCTGGACGTCGAGCACGACCGGGACCGGCGAGCGGGCGACGACGGCCGACAGGGCCGCGTCGATCCCGCGATCTTCGAGGATGACCGGATGGATCCCGCGGACGAGATCGCGGATCTCGCCCAACGCTGCTTTGGCTTCCTCGTGTGCCGTCGCCACCAACTCGCGCCCGGCGTCGGGGTCGTCCTCGAGCTTGTCGCGGGCCGCGCCGAGTGTCGCGGCGAGTGCGACCAGGCGCTGCTGTGCCCCATCGTGCAGGTCGCGCTCGATCCGACGTCGCTCCGACTCGGCCGAGTCGACGGCTGCCGTGCGACGCGACTGCAGATCGGTCACCTGCTCGGCGAGGCGCTCGTCGTCGGTCGGCCCGAGGAGCCTGTCAGCGAGCGCCCACTGCACGGATGCGGCACCGATCGTGACCCACGGCGCGACGAACACGATGCCGACCACGCCGACCGCCAACGCGAGCCAGCGCGACGCGTCGGTCGCTCCGATCTCGAAGAAGTAGAACTTCGCAGTGTCGCCGGGGAACGTGCCGACGTACAGCGGGAGCAGCGCCATCGCCAACGATCCGCACCACGCTGCGGCGACCAGCGCGTAGCTGACCACGCACACCGGGAACTGCAGCAGGTGGTGGGCGATCTCGCGCCACCGGGCCTTCGATCGCAGTCGTTCGCCGAGACGACCCAACCATGACGGGCGCGACAGTGGTGCGACCGACTCGGCGATCGTCGTTCGGAACGCGCCGGCACGGCTCCGCTCGATGCGAGCCAGGCCGCGAGACACCATCAGGGTGATCCACAGGAGCGGGACGCCGAGGAGGAACACCGGCATCATGCCGATCGACACGGCCGTCATCACCACGATCACCGTGAACGTGATGGTGGCGACCGGTAGACCGATGGCGACGTGGGCGGCGGCCCGGAAAAGGCGTCCGGGTCGTCTCCACGGTCCGAGTGGGTTCACCATGACCCGGGCCACCCTATTCGTCGCTCGGGATGCGCTGACATCTGCATCGGCCGGTCGGATCAGTCGGTCGCGATGGCCGACAGGATGTCGAGTTGTCCGGCCCGCCGGGACGGCCGCCACGCCGCCACGACACCGGCGAGGGCGGCGAGGACCAGCACGATGGCCAGGGAGTTGACGGGAGCAGCGAACGTGCCGAACCCCTCCTCGGCGACCAGGGCTCGCATGAGGCCCCAGCCGAGGAACACCCCGAGCCCGATGCCGCCGATTGTGCCGAAGACCGACACGATGACCGATTCCCAGCGCACGGTCGAGCGCACCTCGGATCGGGTCTGACCGACCGCCCTGAGCAGCCCGAGCTCACGGGTCCGTTCATGGATCGACAGGGACAGGGTGTTGGCGATGCCCATCAGCGCGATCAGCACCGCCAGGCCGAGCATGCCGTAGACGAAGAACAGCATCTGGTCGATCTCGGAACCGAGACTGTCGACGTATTCGGAGCGCGTCTGGGCGGGCGGCGCAGCGTTGCGCGCCGTGACCGTGTTGACGGCGGCGAGGCCATCCGCTTCCGACACGCCGTCGGCCAGTCCGACGAGCACCACGACGTCACCGAGTTGGGCGGCGTGCGGCGCCCAGTCGTCAGGCGTGATGATCATGTCGCCGACGTTCTGGCTCGTGCCGTAGATGGCCGCGACCGACAGTTCGGTCGATGCGCCGTCGGCGAACGACACGTCGATCACGCTGCCCATCGTGAGTCCGTGGTCCTCGGCGTACTCCTCGCTGATGGCGAGTTTGCCGGCGGTCACGTCGTCGAGCGATCCGGCCGACACGTCGAGGTCCATCAGCGAATCCCATGCTGCCGGGTCGACGACCGCAGGGTCGATCTCGTTGCCGTCGGCGACGATCATGCCGACCGCCAGCCCGGCGGCCACGTCGACCTCTGGCAGTGCGGCGACTTCTTCGGCGACGACCGGGCTGAGCCCGGCACCGCCGAAGTCGTCGGACTCGATGACGAGGTCGCCGCCGAAGTTCTCGTTCACCATCTCGTCGACCGATGCCTTGATCGACGCCCCGAACGTGGTGAACAGAGCGACCACGGCGGTGCCGATCATCAGCGCCGAGGCACTACCGGCGGTGCGGCGGGGGTCGCGCATCGCGTTGCGCCGGGCGAGACGGCCGGTCTGGCCGCGCAGGATGCTCGGCACCCAGCCCAGCACGCTCGCGGCGGGCCGGGCGACGACCGGACCGAGGACGACGGCGCCGACCAGCGTCAGCAGCGCGCCGAGCCCGGCCCGCACCAGCGCCTGCTCCGCCATCGTGGCGGTCGCCACGGTGGTGATGCCGAGCGCGGTGAGCACGATGCCACCGACGAGGCGGCTCTTCGAGGCGGAGGTCGAGTCGACCGCGGATTCGCGCAGGGCAGCAAGTGGGGCGATGCGCGAGGCACGCAGGGCGGGCAGGAAACTGGCCAGGAGCGTCGAGCCGACGCCGACGACCAGGGCGATGACGATCGTGCTGGTCGACATGACGACGCCGTCGATGCCGAGGTCGAAGCCGGCGCCGTCCATGATCGTCTTGAGTCCGACGGCAAGGCCGTAGCCGACGGCGAGGCCGGCGAGCGAGGCGATGGTCCCGATCACGATGGCCTCACCGACGACCGACGTCAGCACCTGTCGGCGAGATGCGCCGAGTGCCCGAAGGAGGGCTGACTCGCGACTTCGCTGGGCGATGAGGATGGAGAA
>JANNNB010000132.1:0-2943 GCA_031398325.1 Actinomycetes bacterium | reverse complement strand
GGATGCCCCGTCCCACCAGGTCGATGCGAAGTCGACCACGCCCGCAGCTGGAAACAAGGCGGCGGAACCAACCAAGACAACAGCGACCCGCTCTGCCACCGACACAACATCCTCAAGGAACACGGCTACCGAGTCCACCGCGACACCAACGGCCACTGGCACATCCACCACCCCGACGGCCACGAAATCCTCTGAGTACAGCACCGAACCCTGAGGCGACTCGCGGTCGGTATCGACGACTCCGCTCAGATTCGACCGACGGTTCAGTGGAGGCAGAACTCGTTGCCTTCCGGATCCAACAACGTGATCCAGTGGCCTTCGGGCTCGTCGAACTCGGCGACGTGCGTGGCACCGAGTTCCACGAGCGACGCCGCCTTGGCGCGGAGCTGATCGGGTTCGACGTGGACGTCGAGATGCACCCTGTTCTTCGCCGTCTTCCCCTCCGGCACCTTGAGGAAGAAGACACGGGGGCCAGCACCGACCGGGTCGACGATGGCGAACGCACGATCGGGGTCGGACCGATCGATCCCGAATGCGTCGAGCGCGTCGTCCCAGGTGACGAACCCGGGCGGCGGTGGTTCCTCGACGTAGCCGAGGACCTCACACCAGAACGCACCCTGTGCCCGAGGTTCTGCCGCATCGAACGTGATCTGTAGTGCGCTGGCCATGCACGAACCGTATCGGACCCTGCAGAACCGGATCGGAGGTCCACAGGCTTCGGTGATCCGGGTGCGATGATCAGGCCGTGCGGTACAAGACGAGCGTGACCATGACCGATCTCGATCGAATGCGCGATGCCGTCTTCTTCGACGGGCCGGACGCGAGCCGCAAGTTCAGCCGGTTCTGGATTCTCTTGGGGCTCGCGTCGGTCATCGCCTCCGCCGGCGTGGTCGCCGACTCGACCGCGACGGTGATCGGGGCGATGATCGTCGCGCCGCTCATGATCCCCATCCTCGGGACGATGCTCGGGGTGGTCCTGGGCGACCGCGCCAACCTGCTCCGTTCGATCGGGCTCGTCATCAGCGGTGCGGCCCTCGCTGTCGCCATCGGATACTGCGTCGGGCTGCTCGTGACCGTCGATGTCGTCGCTGCGACCAACAGCCAGGTCGCCGGGCGGGTGAATCCCCGACTCATCGACCTCCTGGCCGCGCTCGCCACCGGTGCGGTCGGCTCCGTCGCTCTGATCCGCAGTGACATCTCCGACACCCTGCCCGGCGTCGCGATCGCCATCTCGCTCGTACCGCCGCTGGCGGTCGTCGGTCTGTGCGCCGAGTCCGGGGCCTACAGCGAGTCAGCGGGAGCGCTGCTGCTGTTCGGCACGAACGTCGCCGCGATCCTCGCCACCGGGCTCGTCGTGATGGCGATCTACCGGGTGCATCGCCTCGTCACGTCGTCGGCGTCACCAGAACGCAAGGCCATCAATCGACGCAACGCGGTGCTCCTCGTCGTCGCCTTCGTGATCGTGATCGGGGTGCCGCTGACGTCGTCGACGATCCGGATCGCGAACGACACGGCCGACGAGGCACGCCTGCGGAGTGCGGCGAACCGTTGGGCCGACGAAGTGGGTTGGAAGGTGAGCGGGGTCGATACGACGTCGAGCGAGACCGATGTCGTCCAGTTCATCGGGCCTGCTCCCGTTCCCGGCACCGCTTCATTGCGCGTGGCACTCGAGGCCGAGGGCGCCGACCCCGACAACGTCGTCGCCGAGTTCGTCTTCGAGGAGGCGGTCGCGCTCGCCGCCGACTGACTCAGCGGGCGTAGTTGGTGACCGTGTCGGCGGCTTCGATCAGCCAACCGGGGAAGATTCCGACGACGATCGTGAACACCGCGGCCGAACCGATGGCCAGGCCGGCGGAGAACGGGACGGTGAGCTTCTTGGCACCCTCCTCGGCGGGCGCGAGCCACATGCTGACCATGATCCGTAGGTACAGGAAGGCTGCGACCACGGCCGCCACCATCGCGATGACGGCGATCGCGTAGCTGCTCTCGTCGACGGCGGCTTGGATCACGCCGAACTTGGCGATGAATCCGGTGGTGAACGGGATCCCGGCCTGCGCCAGCAGGAACACGGTGAAGCACAACGCCAAGGCCGGCTTGCGAGCGGTCAGACCCTTGAAGGCGTCGAGGCTGGTGTCACCACCGGTCTGGCGGGCGACGACGGCGACGACGCCGAACGAGCCGATCACCAACACGCCGTAGAGCATGAGATACAACACGACGGCCGGCACTCCGGGGCCGGCGTCCAGGTTGCCGGCCTGATGTGCGGCTGCCTCGACGCCGACAAGGATGAAGCCGGCATGGCTGACCGACGAGTACGCCAGCATGCGCTTGACGTTGGTCTGCACAACGGCGAGGAACGAACCGACGAGCAACGACAACAGGGCGAGCACCCAGATCACCGGGCGCCACTCGTTGCGGTAGAAGGGCAGAGCGATCACCAGCACGCGAAGCATCGCTGCGAACGCGGCTGCCTTGCCGGCCGAGGCCATGAACGCGGTGACCGGCGACGGCGAACCCTGGTACACGTCGGGGACCCACACGTGGAACGGTGCGGCAGCGACCTTGAAGCCCAGCCCGACCATCAACATCGCGATGCCGGCCAGGGCCAACGGGTTGGGGTTGTCGATGTCGACCGTGGTCTGCATCGCCGCGACCATCTCGGAGATGTTCGTCGAGCCGGTGGCGCCGTACACCAGCGCGATTCCGTACAGGAAGAACGCGGACGAGAACCCGCCGAGCACGAAGTACTTGAGGCCGGCCTCTGCGCTCTGTGAGCTGCGGCGATTGCTGGCAGCCAGCACGTACAAGGCGAGCGACAGGGTCTCGAGGCCGAGGAACAGCACGATCAGATCGTTCGCCGACGCCATCACGATGCCGCCGATCGCCGCGACCATGTAGAGCGCGTAGAGCTCGGGACCGTCGTTCGGCGTGCCTCGGAGATGG
>JANNNB010000016.1:0-12448 GCA_031398325.1 Actinomycetes bacterium | reverse complement strand
GAGTTCTGCCGTGTGCACCTGCGAACTGGCCCAACCAACCAGCCTTCCCTGCGCGGCGATCGTGCTGAGTGCGTTCGGCACGACCGCGGGTAGAGCTCGGCGATCACGTGTCCGGTCGCGGCGAAGTCCGGCGAGATCGTGACGTTCGACCACGGTTCGGGCTGCGTGCTGCCGTCCGGCCCGCTGGTGAACCCGTACCTTCCCCACTGCTCCAGCCAGTCCTCCGGTCCGGTGACCTCCCGCGGGGCACTGGTCGCTCGATTGAGATCCAGGGTGCGACCGAAGTTCGCGATCTCCAGCCGTCCGTCGGTCGCGGTCAGCTCCGCCCAGTTGCCCATGAACCCGCCCTGACCGCGGGTCTCCGCCGGCGTCGTGAACGCGATGAAGTAGCGGCGCGTTCCGTCGGCACCGAGCATCTGCGGGGCGAGTTGCACTGCGCTCACCGCGTTGTCGACGCGTGGCCGTGCATCGGCAAGTTCGTCGTCGAGGTCGATCAACCGATCCTGCAGCGGAGCGACGAGCCAGGGCGATGCCACCTCGCCGATCGTGTCGTCGAGGTCGGAAACCGCCTGCTGAACGTCGACGAACGGTTGCTCGATCAGTGCCAGCGCGTCGAGATCGATCCGTCCGTTGACCAGCCGGAGCTGTTCGGGATCGATGAGCACGAGTGCCTCGGCGAGTGAGCTCGTCGCGTCAGCAGCGGTGGAGGCGAGCTCGGTCGTGGCGGTGAGGTTCTGCGCGACGATCGGCACCGCAGCAGCCGGGAGCGCCCACGGCTTCGTCAAGGCCGACTCGGCCGCCGAGAACGACAGCGTGGCCTGTTCGAATTGATCAGCGGCGGCCCGGTAGTCGCCGGCGTCGAGGAGTTCGATGCCCGCCCTGGCCAGACGGTTCCCATCGCGCAGGTCCGGGGCCCCGAGCGCCCCGGCGAGCGCGATCCCCAGGATGGCCGCGACACCGGCGCAGCCGGTCGCGATCAGCCCGATCCAGACGGAGCGCCTGACGGGACGTGACCGCCGGCGGAGTCCGAGCACGAACACGACGGCCGCAGCCGTGATCCCGATGACGGCCGACAGCCCGAGCACGTGACCGAGGTCGGAGCGGATGAGCACGTTGAGCGCGACGCCGGTGACGACCGATCGGGCGATCGGAAGATCGCGTCGCTGCATCCCGATCCACAGGCCGACCGCGAAGGCCGCTAGGCCCACGATCAACCACAGCACCGACCCGGCGATCGCCGCTGACACGCCTGCGATCCCGGCAACCGCCCACCACGGCGCCGTCGCGGAGGCCCACGCAACGAGCCCGACCGACGCGACGACGATCACGGCATCGATCGACGTCGACCCGGTCGGACTCGCCCCACTCGTCGCCGCCAACAGCCCAGCGACCAGTCCCGCTCCGACCGCCACCCGCTCGTCGACCCGGTGCTTCCTCAACGCCGGCCCGTTTCGTCGTTGTCCGAAACGGCCCGCTCCATCGGCGTGCGACCCTACCCGCGAGTGTGCACCTGCCCGACGGGTCGGGCGGCGCCCTTCTCTCTCCTGTTCTCTCTCTCCCCGTTCTCTCTCCCCCAGGGGGCCGCCTTGACTCGCAGCGAGCCCGTGGGACACTGGTGGTCCGATGAGCGTCGACGTCACTCCCGAGCCGACGAGGGACGACGACGCCAACACACTGATGCGAATCAAGTCCGAATCAGAGGCCCGCCTCGACGTGCTGCTGGCGAACATCTCCGACATCGTCACCGTGCTCGGGCCGGATGGCGAATGGATCTCGTCGAACGGAGCGGGCAGCAAGATGCTCGGTTGGGTACCGAACATCGATCCCGAAGGCGGCATCTTCGCGCTCGTCCACCCCGACGACATCGAGCCGGCGTTCCACGCGCTGCGTGAAGTGATCGCCGGCACCCGCACGAGCGACGATCCGATCGACCTGCGGGTGATGGATTCGGAGGGCGACTACCACATCCTCGAAAACGTCGGCGAGAACCTGATCGACCACCCACTCGTTCACGGCGTCGTGCTCACCAGTCACGACGTCACGGCAGCGCGGGCGGCACAGCGCAAGCTGGAGGGTGTCACGGCACAGGTGACGACGCTCGTGTCGTCGCTCGCCGAGGCAGTGCTGCTCCTCGACGAGGCGCGCATGGTGGTGATCGTGAATCAACCGTTCATGGACATGTTCCTCATCGACGGGAACGCCGAGGACTATCCGGGCCGGCCCGCCGCCGATCTCGCGGTGGCGAGCGGGGCGCCGTACGCCGACCACGACACAGCCACCGCCGTCATCGTCGAGCGCTTCCACGACACCGAGCCGACCTTCGAGGAGCTCATCACGATGCTCGACGGCAGGGTGCTCGAACGCGATTCGATCCCGGTGATGTTCGGTGACGGACAACGCGGACACCTGTGGGTCGTACGCGACGTCACCGAGCGAGAGGAGATCACCCGCCGCCGAGCCGACCTGCTCGAGGAGTCGATACAGGCGCAGGTCCGTGCCGAACAACAGCACCGGGCCCTGCTCGAGCTCACCGAGATGCGCAGCCAGTTCGTCGCCACGATCTCGCACGAGCTGCGCACCCCGCTCGCCTCGATCCTGAGCTTCTCCGAGCTGCTCCGAGGTGACCTGGAGACCGCTGGCCTGACGGAACAGCGCGAGTTCGTCGACGCCATCGAGCGCAACGCTCGTCGACTGATGCGGCTCGTCAACGACCTGCTCCTGCTCCGGCGCATCGAGGCCGGGGCGATGACCATCGACCGCACGTCGGGCACGATGGACGCGCTCGTGAACGGAGCCGTCAACGCACTCGAGCCCTTGGCGGCGGCGCGCAAGCAGCGTCTCGAGACGTGGGTCGGGCCGGGGCCGGATCTGTTCGTCGACCTCGGACGACTCGACCAGGTGCTCGTGAACCTCCTGTCGAACGCGGTCAAGTTCACCCCCGAGCGAGGCGTCATCGCCGTGACCGCCACCTACAGCAACACGGCCCATCCCCCCGGACGTGACACCGCAACCGAACCCGGCCGCACGGCTCGACGGGACGACGAGGGGTGGACGATCACGGTCGCAGACACCGGCGTCGGCATCCCCGCCGACGAGCAGACGCACCTCTTCGAGCGCTTCTATCGCGGGTCCCAGTCGGCGACCGGTGTCTCCGGCACCGGCCTCGGACTTGCCATCAGCCGGGCGGTCGTCGAACTGCACGGTGGCCGCATCCGGATCGACAGCGAGGTCGGGGTCGGCACGACCGCCACCGTCGAATTGCCGGTCGCAAACGCGGAGATGCAGCCGGCCGACCCGTGACACGGTCCGATCCATGGGAGGGTGGACCGTGAGTGAATCCGATCCGGGCCCTGCGGTGGTCGTGGTCGACGACGAAGACGACAGTCGCCTGTTCGTTCGCTCCGTCCTGCAGCGCAACGGATACACCGTCCACGCGTTCCCCGACGCGGCTGCCGCCCTCGAACACCTGAGCTCGCACCCGTGCCGCGTCGTGATCAGCGACATGCGCATGCCGGGCATGACCGGGCTCGAATTCACCCAGGTCGTTCGCGACCGCCACCCCGATACCGCCGTCGTGTTGATGACCGCATACGCCACGGTCGAGAACGTCATCGAGGCGCTCCGCCTCGGCGCGGCCGACCTCATGCAGAAGCCCGTCGGCGTCGATGCCCTCGTCACCAAAGTGCGCGAGCTGATGGAAACGACGCCGGGCCAGCGCGTCCTCGCCATCGGTGCGCACCCCGACGACGTCGAGATCGGCGTCGGTGGCATTCTCGCCTCGCACCGGGCGCAAGGTGACGCCGTCACCATCCTCACGATGTCGAGCGGCGCGGTCGGCGGCGACGAAGCCCAGCGGGAGTCCGAGTCGTGTGCCGCAGCGAAGTTCCTCGGCGCGGAGATCGTGTTCGGCCGGCTCCAGGACACGCGCCTCGCGCAGGAGGCCGGCCTCGTCGGCACCATCGAGGAGGTCGTGCGCGACGTCGAGCCCGACATCGTCTACACCCACGGCAGCGCCGACCTGCACCAGGACCACGCCGCGGTCCACCACGGCACGATGGTCGCCTGCCGTCGCACGGCACGGGTCTACGGCTACCAATCGCCGTCGAGCACCGTCGCGTTCGCGCCGAAGCGGTTCATCCCGATCGACGATCAACTCGAGACCAAGCTCGCCGCGATCGGCTGCTACGGCTCCCAGACCGAAGTGCGTGACTACCTCGCCGTCGACCTCCTCACCGCCACGGCCCGGTACTGGGGCCGGTTCACCAACGCCCGGTACGCCGAGCCCCTCGAGGTGATCGCCGAACGCGGCGACCTCCCGAGCGTCAGCACCCCGTACGCCGGCTCGGCCAGCTCCGGCCCGGGCGCCCAGGTGGCGATCACCGTGAACGTCCATCCGACGGCGACCGATGGAGCAGACGCGTGAACACCGACCAGCCCCGAGTCCTCATCACCGGCGCCGGTGGACCCGCCGCGGTCGCCGCCATCCGCTCGCTGACCGGACGAGCCGAGATCTTCGCCGTCGACATCGACCCGCTCGGCGTCGGCCTGTACCTCGTCGACGCGGACCACCGCACGCTGGTGCGTCGCGGCGACGACCCTGCGTTCGTCGACCACCTCCTCTCCCTCGCCACGAGGTGGGACATCGACGTCGTCATCCCGACGGTCGACTCCGAACTGATCCCCGTGGCCGCGTCGATCGACCGGTTCACCGCAGCGGGCCAGGCCGTCATGGTGCCATCACTGGCGTCACTCCAACGCACGGTCGACAAGTGGGCCCTGATCGACGGGCTGTCCACGTCAGCTCCCGGCAGCGACGCCATACCCACCACCATGCTGATCGGCGCGGACTTCGACGTCGCGTCGTGGGCCGCCGCCGGCGAGACGTGGCCGGCGATCGTCAAGCCGAGGCTCGGCAGCGGTGGGCGCGGGGTCGCCCTGATCGGGGGCCCGGATGTGCTGACGGTGCCGTTCGACTCGACGCACATCCTCCAGCAGTTGCTCCCCGGCGAAGAGATCTCCGTCGACGTGCTCGCCCGACGGTCCGGCGGTGTGGTGGCGGCCGTGCCCCGCTTGCGGCTCAAGGTCGATTCCGGCATCGCCGTGGCCGGCGAGACGATCCACGACCCCGGCGCCATCGCGATGGCGCGCGAGGTGGTCGAGTCGGTCGGGCTCGCCGGCCCGCTCAACGTCCAGTTCAAACGGTCGGTCACGGGCGACTGGAAGCTGCTCGAGATCAACCCGCGGCTGCCCGGCTCGTCGCCACTCACCATGGCCGCCGGCGTCGACTTCGTCGGCATCGCCCTCGCCGACCTGCTCGGCGAACACATCGACGACTCGTACGAGTTCATCGACGTGGCGATGGTGCGACACTGGGAGGACATCGCCATCCCTGCCGGCGAATTCGCCCGTACCGAATCCGCAAGCGGCAACCCCGGAGGGACCCCATGAGCACGCTCGACCGACCGGTGCGCCTCGATGTCGATCTGGGCGAAGATCACCACATCCACAGCACGTTCTCCGACGGCAAGGGCACGCTGCAGAGCAACCTCGACGCCGGGATCGTCGCCGGCCTGCACGAGCTCGGCTTCGTCGACCATGCCAGAGCCGACACCGACTGGCTCCCCGACTACATCCACGCCGCCCGGGCGATGGCGAAGCAAGCACCGCTGACCATCACGTGCGGCATCGAGGTGAAGATCCTCGACACGACCGGAGCCATCGACGCTCCCGACGACGCACAGCTCGTCGACCGCCTCGTCATCGCCGACCATCAGATGCCGCTCAACGACGGCGTCCATCACCCCGCGGCGATCCGCACCGACATCGAGGAGGGTCGCCGCGACGGGTCCCTCGTCATCGAGCAACTCCTCGAAGCCACCATGGCAGCGGCACGCCGCAACCCCGGTTCGACGCTGGCCCACCTGTTCTCGATCCTGCCGAAGTGCGGACTCGACGAGTCGATGGTCACCGCCGAGCAACTCCAGGCGCTGGCGAAGGTGCTGGTGGCCGCCGATGTCTCCGTCGAACTGTCCGAGCGATGGGAGTGCCCCGGCCCGGTCGCCCTGGCGGCATTCCACCGCGCCGGCACGTCGCTGATCGCCTCGACCGACAGCCACCGCAGCGAGACGATCGGTCGGTACGACTGGGTCCGCGCGACGATCGGCGAGACCGAAGCGCTGCTCGCCACCTGATGGATCCGTCCGATGGTCGTGATGGACGTGACGGACGTGACGGTCGCGGAGTGACGGTCGCAACATGATCGGCACGACCATCGGCGACGTCGCGTACGACACGGCGACGGTCGTGTTGGTCGTGCTCGTGTTCGTCGGGGCCATCCCACTCGTCGTGGCGACGTACCAGTTCTCGCGGGTCGGGCTCCACCGCTGGTTCAGCCACCTCGACAAGGTCGAGATGTATCTGCCGCGGGTGGCCATCGTCATCCCGGCCTGGAACGAGGGAGCGGTGCTCGGCGCGTCGCTCGACCGGCTGCTCGGGATGGACTATCCACCCGAATCGCTGCGGCTCTATGTGGTCGACGATGCGAGCACCGACGACACGCCCGAGGTCGTGGGCTCGAGAATTCTGGACCATCCCGACCGTGTGCTGCACCTGCGTCGCGAGCGCGGGGGCGAAGGTAAGGCCCATACCCTCAACCACGGGCTGCGCGTCGTGCTCGCCGACGACTGGGCCGAAGCCGTGCTGATCATGGACGCCGACGTCGTCTACGAACAGCGGGCGCTGCGCTACATGGCTCGCCACCTCGCCGACCCGGACGTCGGCGCCGTCACCGCGTACATCAAGGAGGGGAGCGAGCCGTCGAACTGGATGAACAAGTTCATCTCCTACGAGTACATCGCCGCCCAGGCCGCGGCGCGGCGCGGGCAGAACACGATCGGCGTGCTCGCCTGCCTCGCCGGGGGAGCGCAGCTGCACTCGCGGGAGAACATCGAAGCGATCGGTGGCGAGATCGACACCACCTCGCTCGCGGAAGACACGTTCACCACCTTCAAGACGCAGCTGCGCGGCAAACGCGTGGTGTTCGACGGCAATGCGATCGTGTGGGCCGAAGAGCCGAACACGATCGACGGGTTGTGGAAACAGCGGCTCCGGTGGGCGAGGGGCAACGTGCAGGTGACCTCTCGATTCCGGCATCTGTGGTTCCGGCGATCGAAGGAGCACGGCCTCGGAGGGATCGTCTTCGGGCTCACCTGGTTCAGCCTGTTCCTGTTGCCGCTGTTGATGATCACCTCGTCCGCCGGGCTCATCGGCCTGTTCTTCCTCGATCCGCCGTCGGCCTGGCCGGCGTTCCGATTGCTCTGGATCATCAACGCCGTCTCGTACCTCTTCATCACATCGTTCACGCTGCTCATCGACCCCAGGACCGCGCGGCACTGCTGGTTCCAGGCGATCCTGTTTCCCGGCGCGATCTCCCTCGCCCTGATCGCGTACGCGTGCTTCCCACGGCCGGTGCGTTGGCTCGTCGACGAGATGTTCGGCGGTGCCGGAATGGATCGCACGCAACTCCACACCCGCCTGATGTTGCTCTTCGCGTACTCCTGGATCTCGCTGTGCATGCTCGTCGCGTGGGCCGCTCACGAGGTCGAGAAGCGCGCACACAGCGAGTGGGTCCGCAAATGGGTGAGCCGCTGCTTCGTCTACCTCGGCGGCTACGGGGCGGTGCTGTGCGCGATTTCGTTCACGTCGTACGTGAAGGAACTCCGTGGCGCCGAGATGAAGTGGGACAAGACCGAAAAGACCGGCAAGGTGACGGCGGGATGAGTCTGCAACCGCCTGCCGAGGGCAGCATCTCGGTCGAGCAGGCACAGTTCGACGACGAGGTCGCCACGCACGATCGCGCCGAGCGTCGGATGCTGTGGAAGGAACTCGGCTCGATCGCCTTCGTCGCCGTGGTGGTCGTCGCCCGCTACCTGTGGCTCACCTGAGCGAGCCGAGGGCGGTCCTGAGCCCGAATGGGCGCCACGCTCACCCGCACGTAGTACGTTCCGTGGACAGGACGGACGAAGGGGCGAGACATGATCAAGAAGCTGGCAGCACTGGCACTCGGAGCCGTAGCAGCAGTCGGACTGGGCGGCGTGGCCAATGCCGCGGAAGCCGTGCCGGGCGGCGACCCCGTGGTCGTGGATGGCGGTGAGACAATCACCGTGACGGTGCAATGCCCCCCGAACCTGTACGGGTACGACGTCACCTTCGACCTGGAAGGGAGCACTGACTCAGGGACATGCCCATTTCCGGAGGTCACTGACCAAGCGCTCGAGGTCAGTGGTATTCGGCTCGCCGCGGAGGTCATCGATGGCGCAGTCGTTGCAACCTTGACGGCGCCGCTCGCAACTGCGACGGAGACCACCTACACCGGAACGATCGACTACAGCTGCGATTGCGACGATCGATCACCCCAGGGTTTTCGGTCAGCGGTGCAAGGTTTCAGAGGGTCACCCTCCGCCTTCGTTCAAGGTGCACAACCACCTTCGACGTTTCTCGTGACCGTCCGGGCACAGCAGGTCACCACCACCACCACCACTACGACCACGACGTTGGCACCGACGACGACGGCTGCGGCCACCACGGTTGCGCCGACCACGACGGCCGCCGCGGCGATCCCGCCGGCTCCGACGACGACGGTCGCCATCACGGGCGTGCTGCCCGCCACGGGGGGCGACGAGAACAACCAGGCCTGGATCGCACTCGGGCTCGTTGCGCTCGGCGGTGGGCTCGTCCTCGCCACCCGTTACCGCCGCCGCTCGTCCGCCGGCTGAGTCGAACGGCCTGGCGGATCTGGGCATCGTGGGTCTCGCAATCCGAGACTGAGGGTGCCCAAAACTGGGTGGAGTGAGCGCGACTCCGTCAAGCTGCATCCGGCGCGGGAATCTCCGACCAGCGCCTGATCGCCCTTCGGATCCGTTCGGCCGTGTGCCCGGGCGTGACGACGATGGATCGATAGGAGAATCGGATCACGATCCAACCGGCCGCGATCAGTTCAGTGTCCTTGCGGCGGTCGCGTTCGAAGTTCGATCGGACGAGGCCGTGGTAGGTCCAGCCGTCGCATTCGAGGATCACCGGGGTGCCGATCACGCGGAAGTCGACGGTCCAGCCCTCGATCGTCGGATGGAACTCGACGGGTGGCAGCCCGAACCGATCGATCAGCCGCTTCATCGCCGGTTCGAGAATGGAGTCGGCGGGCTTCGCATCGATCGAGAATTCGTCGGTCGCAGCCCGCAGTGCAGCGACCCCCGCCCTCCCCTGGCGGGCGTGGACCTGCAGCGTGTGTTCGATCGCCCCGAGACCCGCCAGTCCAGTCGCGATCGAGTGCCCCACCGCACCGACGACACCACCGGGATCGACGGCACCGAGATCCACCAGCGTCCGAAGGATGCTCGTGCACGGGATGTTGAAGCGCCGCAACCGATTGAGGTGATCACGATCAGCGGTGCGGTGCAGGACCACGCCGTCGAGTCGGAGGCCCCGGTGCACACCAGGCGTGATCACGTCGACCGGGTCGTGGTCGGGGCGGCTGACGCCCCAGAGCCGCGCCGCGGAGCGGTGCGAGGCGAGGGCGCTGTCGCCGACCGAGAGGACCGCAGCGGCGATCCGTTGCTCCGGCGTGTCGGCCGTGCCAGGCAGCCGCGCCACGTGCGGGTGGACCTGGATCAGCGTCCCTGCCTCGATCGCGCGATACCAGGCCGCTCGCGACAGGCCCGACGCGTCGAGCGAGATCAAGCCGTGGTGGGCGCGTGCCCAATCGTCGAACGTGGAGAGCCTCATCCCACAACGTGGGCGGCGACCGGTCTGAAGGGGAACCTGCTCGGTTCTGAGCACCGTCCGTCTCGGAATCCGAGACTCACGGTGCGCTGATCACGCCGGTTGAGGGCGTCGCGTCACGCCGGTTCGGTCGGGCGAACTCAGTCGGCGGAGTCGGAGTCGGCGTCGTCGCCGTTGAGGTAGGCCTGGCCGTCTCGGCAGGAGTGGGCCAGGGGGCACCAGCGGCACGACGAGCCGGGACGGCGGATGGGGGAGCGGCCCTCGGCCTCGAGCTCGACGATGGCGTTGATGCCATCGAGCGTGCGGCGGACGGCTGACCGCAACAGTCGCTCGCTCACATCTTCGACCTGGGCCTCGGACGCATCGAGGTAGAAGGTCGCCAGCTTGCGCGGCGGCACGCCGCGAGCGAGCGTTTCGAGCAACGCGTAGAAGCCCAGATCCTGACGGTGCTTGGGGCTCGGTCGTCCGGTCTTGAGGTCGATGATCACCTTGCGGCTCTCGTCACCGGCCGGCCGACCGATCATCAGGTCGACCCGGGCGCGCAGGAGGATCGGCCCCTCGAGCGGCCACTGCGCCGCCGCCTCGGTGACCGGATTCGACCGCCGATCGAGGGGTGGAAAGCTCTCGACGAACTTGGTCACCCGTTCGATCGACATCCCCCGGAGATCGGCCTCGTCGGCTGGCCCGAGCGCCGCCATCCACACGCCGATGCCACGATCCTCGTCGACCAGCCGGGCCATCGCCTCGTCGACCAGGTCGGTGGGGGAAGGCTCGCCACGCCACGACAGCATCAGTTGGATCGCCCGGTGAGCGACCTGGCCCTTCGCCGTGGCCGGCTTCCACTCGAACTCGTCCGGGGCGAGGTGATGTTCCTCACAATCGAGCGCCGACCCGATCCGGTGTTTCGTGATGAACAGGTCGAACCCCGGTTCGAGTCGCTGGCCGAAGTGATCGAGCGCGACGCGCATCTCCGTGCGGATGTCGGCCACGAGATCGGGATCGAACACCAACGGCTCACCCGTCCGCCGGAGCGCTTCGAGTGTCTTGCGCTGCAACGGCGTCAGCGCCTGGCCCGGCGATGTGCCAGCCGGCGACGGCCCGTCCGGTGGCGAATCGCCTCCCGACGAGCGTGCGGGCGACGACTGCTCCGCTACGTCCGACGCCGGTGGCTCGGTCGAGGCGTCGGGCAGGTCGAGGTTGCCGAGGTCGCTCACTGTCGGCGACTGTATCGATGGGGTGCGACACCGCGCGGGACGTGCGACCGAAGGTTCGAACGGTCGGCGTCGAGTAATCGATCGGGTCGTCGTACGTCTGCCCGGGGCGGATTGACGCTGCCGAGCCCGCCCTGGTCGGTAGCCTCGCGCCGTCATGAAACATCAGTGGGTCGCGTATGTGATCGTCGCGATCCTCAGCATCGGCGCCGGTGTGGCGATCGCCGGCTTGCCCGATTCGGTGCCGCAGAGCGAGACCATCATCCCGCCCACGACGACGGAAGCGCCGCTGCCGACGGTCCCGACCACCACGACGCCGGCGGTGACCACGACCGAGGCCCCGGCTGACACCGAGCCGGACAACACCGAGCCCGACGACACGACCACCACCACCGAGGACGATGCCGACGACACGACGACGACCATCGAGGCGCTCGAGCCGCGGGCGGATGTCGTCGTGGCCGTCGCGAACGGTTCCGGTCGAGCGGGCGTCGCCGTGGCGACGGCAGACGAGCTGGTCGGGCTCGGGTACGCCGAGGTCGCAGCACTCACGGGCAACGAGGTCGTCGATCAGACGATCGTCTACTTCGTCGAAGGCAACGTCGGCCTGGCCGAGCGGCTGGCCGCGGACCTCGGACTCGCTCCCGGAGCGGTCGCCCTGATCGACGGTGCGCCCGCGGTGCCGGAACTGGGCATCGTGCAACTCCTCGTGTACGTCGGCACCGACCAGGCCTGATCATTCGCTCGTCAGCGTGAGTCGAAAAGTCTTCCTCAACATCGTCCTTGCGGTGCTGGCCGTCGGGCTCGTCGGCGCAGTCGTGTACCTCGAGGTGAACAACGGGGAGTCGGCCGAACCGGCGACGACCCTGTCGAGCACCACCCAATCGACCACCACGACAACCGTCGCACCGACCACGATCGCCCCAACGACGCTCCCACCCACGACGCTCCCGCCGGAAGCGACCCTCCCGCCCACGACCCTCCCGCCGACGACCGAGGCTCCGATTACGCTCCCGCCGACCACGCTCCCGCCACCCGAGCGGCCGTTCGTGCCGGTCGTGGTCACATCGGCCGGTAGCACCGGCGAGCGGGTCGGGCCGACGGTGTACCTCTTGTCGCTCGCCGGATGGAGTGACATCCGCGGTGTCAACGCGGCCGTTCCCTCGACGGCGACGGTGGTGTACTACGTCGACGGGTTCCAGAACGCTGCCGAGTTGATGGCCCTCGACATGAGCCTGCCGGTCACCTCGGTGGCACCCCTTGCAACGGCCCCACCGGTGGCCGGGCTCGGCAACGCCGCACTCGTGGTCTACGTCGGCGGCTGAACCGGGCGGCGCGGATCCGCGTCGGGCGCCCGAGGCGCCCCGGGGGGCCGCCCCCCCCCCACACCCCAGCCACCGGCGGCCCCCCCCCCCCCCCCCCCCCGGCAGGTGGGGGGCCACCCCGCCCCCCGCGGGGGG
>JANNNB010000140.1:0-2524 GCA_031398325.1 Actinomycetes bacterium | reverse complement strand
ATCTACAACCCGGTTGATCCTTCGACGATGGTTGATCGTCTGACGAAAATCGGATTCTCCGACGTCGATGTCGACGCGAACGAGTTCGGGTGGAGGTGTCACGCGCGCCGCCCTGTCTGAGTTGAGCACCCTGGCGCCTGGCGCCCACGAAGCAACTCGGTGTGTCGCTACCTGATGCGCCGCGCCTGCGACCCGCTCGTGGTCGTGCCGAACCGACGTATGCGAGCCGCTCGCCACCGACCCTACGGAGTGGCCGGTGCAGTCGTGGTCGCCACCGCGACCGAGGTTGTCGGCGGAGGAGGGGACAGAGTGGTCGTAGCGGAACGAACGGGTTCGGGCACGGTTGTCGACGGCGACGGCGGCGGCGGTGTCGTGGTGGTGGTTGTTGTTGTGGTCGTCGTCGATGTGGAGACGTAGTCGGGGTCGGGGTAGTCGAACGTGGGCACCTGCGCGCCGTAGGTCTCGGGTTCTTCAACTCCGTCGAAGACGTACACGAGATCGCCGTTCGCGACGAGCGAAGGGAAATAGTCGGCAATGTGCATGGGGATCCGAACGCATCCCTTTGACGCCGGCTCACTCGGAACATTCGACGCGCCATGCACCGCAATGCCGTAGTTGAAGTACACCGGATTCCACAGCCTCCCGAGCTTCGAGTTACGCCAGCCCTCAATCCGACGTTCGAAATGGAAGACGCCACCGGGCGTCGTGGCGACACCACAGATGCCTTCCTCTGTCTGGGAGCCGTCGTCGTTGTCGACGATCACGACACCGCACCACGTCTCGCCGGTACCACTCGAGATGTGTGTGATCAGTCGCGGTGCATCGTCGAGGTAGAGCACGGCCACCTGCGATGGAAGCAGGACCTCGAGATGAGTTCCCGGCCCCGACCGGCGAGGTCGAACCTCGATCGATTCGTTCATGCGTTGCCAGAGTGCCGGCGTGACAACGCCGGACACATCAGCGGAGGCGACGTCGCGGATCAGCTTCTCAAATGCCCACACCGATCGCTTGGTCGCCGGGCCGAAGTATCCATCTGATGGGCCCGGATCGAAGGCCAAACCCCGGAGACGGTCTTGGAGTGCAACGACCTTGTCACCGCTCGAGCCCTCGGCCACGTCGTGATCGAACACGACGGGCGCCACGGTCGACGCAGGGGGTTCCGCGACGGGAGCGACGCCGACGGGCTCGGCTGGGGGAGTCGGAAGGGGTGTAGACGGCACGGCCGACTCGGTCTTGCGCCCACGCACCTGGCTGTACACGACGACGGGAATGACGAGGGCGCCGCCAGCAACCAGCAATCGTCGGCGGGTGTACGTCGCTCGGTCTGCACCGCGAATGTCGTCAGTCATGCGAACTCCTGCACAGGCTCGGCATCGACCTCATCAGGCACCGGACCGAGCCGGACACGGTCGACGATCAGGAAGACGATCGAGGCGATCACCACAGCCGCTGACACCCACTGATTCAACCGGAGGCCGCCGAACTCGTGCGCTGGATCGATACGAAGCCCCTCGATCCAGAAACGACCCGAGAAATAGCCGGCGAGATAGACGGCGAACAACCGGCCGGGCCGAAGACGCACATGACGGTCGATCAACAACAGCGCGCCGCACAGCGCGAGCGTCCACAACGACTCGTACAAGAACGTGGGATGGAAGGTCGTTCCAGCAGCGACACCGGTGGGCAGGTTCGACTCGGAGATCTCCAGCGCCCACGGCAACGAAGTCGGCCGCCCGTACAACTCCTGGTTGAACCAGTTGCCCCATCGCCCGATCGACTGGGCGAGCGGGATCGCCGGAGCGACCGCAGTGAGCACCGCTGCCGCATCGATGCCGCGTCGGCGGACGGCGTAGCTGCCGGCCACCAGCCCCCCGATCAGTCCGCCTGGAATGCCGAGGCCACCTTTCCAGATGAGCGGAATTCTCCCGAGGTCGTCGCTGAACAAACTCCAATCGGTCACGACGTGGTAGAGCCGGGCCCCGATCACACCACCGATCACCGACCACACGGCAATCGACTGCATGTCGTCGCTCGTACCCGAACCGGCCTGTACGAGTCGCCGACTGGCCAGCCACGTCGCAGCGACGACACCAAGTGCGATCATCAACCCGTAGGCGTTGATCTGCAGCGGTCCGATTCCTAGCTGCCCCGTCGACGGGCTCGGAATGGAGCCGAGGAGGTTTGGCATGAACGGAATACTACTACCACACAGTGTCGTATCGGATGGTCGGACTGGTCGCCTCAGCAGACGGCACGGGCGTACGGGTACGGATTCACGGCGGACCCGCCACCGGGGTGTACTTCGAAGTGCAGATGGTTGGCCGTCGTGTTGCCGGTGGCACCGACGTAGCCGATCACCTCGCCCTGCGACACGGATCGACTCGAGCCCTCGTAGGAACTGAGGTGGGCGTAGTAGTACTTCGTGCCGCTGGCAGCTTGCAGCCAGATGGCATTGCCACCCAGAGCATTCTGTGAGAACTGAGCGGACCCGGATTCGACGGCAACGAGCGGGGTGCCGAACGGC
>JANNNB010000330.1:0-19979 GCA_031398325.1 Actinomycetes bacterium | reverse complement strand
TCGATCAGCAGCTCGGTGACCGGGAGCCGCGAGAACACCGACACGTACGTCCGGTTCTCGCCGAGCGGCAGGTCGACCGGACTGCCGATCACGTAGCTCGGCTCACCCTCGAGCGGCGCGCTGTTGGTCATCACCAGCTCGAGCGATGCGGTCGCGGTGTTCGTCGTCGCATCGGCCGTCACGGTGTACGTGGCGGCCGAACCCAGGTAGTAGTCGATCTTGTTCCCGGCCGCGTTGTTGAACGAGATCGCGAGTGCGTCGCCTGACGCCTCGCCATCGGTGGTGGCAGTGCCGAATGCGTCGACGATCGGCAACGTTCCACTCAAGCCGACGCGTCGAAGGATGTCCTGCTCGTCGGCGCGCACTGCATAGGCGACCAATCGGCCCTGGTCGACCATCGGTCCGAGCACATCGACGAGGTCCGCGGGCGGTGGCAGCGAGCCCGTGAGGAGCGCGTCGACCATCGCGTGGGAGAACGTTTCCAGTACGTCGACTCGCGCATCGAGCTTCGTCTGGTCGTACTGGTCGTTGAGCAGGAACTTCGCTGCATTCTCGGACGTGATCTGGCCGCCGTCGACCGGGCCGCTGCCCTCAGGGAGCGAGATCGGGCCGGTGAACCGGAGGAACCGGGCGAGCGTGAACACGTCGAGTGAGAACACGCCGTCGATCGACTGGCCGCCGCTCTGCGGGTAGAGCTCGGCGATCACCTGGCCGGTCGACTCCATGTTCGGCGACATCGTGATGTTGTGCCACGGCATGGCAGATGTCGATCCGTTCTCCCCGCTGTTCAACTGGAACGCGCCATAGCGCGACAGCCAGTCGGCCGGTCCGGTGATGAAGCGGGTGCCCGGTGCGGCGGCGATCTCGAGGTCGTCGGTGCGACCGAACTTGGTGAGGGTGATCGTGCCGTCGTCGACGGTCATCTCGGCCCAATTGCCCATGAACCCGCCGAGTCCACGGGCCTCGGCTGGCGTCGTGAAGGCGATGAAGTACACCCGCGGGCCGTCGCCACCGAGCAGGGCGGGTGCGGCGATGGCCACGGCAAGCGCGTCCTCGCCCCGCTCACGTTGGGCCTCGACATCGGTGGCGAGTTCGTCGATGCGTTCGTCGGCAGGTCCGATGAGCCAGGGGCTGCGGACGTCGGCGATCGAACGGTCCAGGGTTTCGATCTGCGTCTGGATGGCGAGCAGCGGCGCCTGCAGCGCCCGGACCCGGTCGACGTCGATCCGGCCGTCGACGACCGTCAGCGCGCCGAGGTTCACGAGTTCGAGATGCTCGGCGATGGCGGTCGACATCGTGGCCGCGCCAGCGCTGAGCTCGACGGCCGCGCTGCGGTGCTGGGCGACGATGGGCACGAACCGTGCGAGCTGGGCGACGGGGTTCGAGAGTGCGCCGTCGGCCTGCTGGAAGGCGGCGGCGGCGCCCGTGAACGATGCCCGTGCGGCGGCGACGTCACCGTCGCCGAGCTGATCGAGCGCCTGCTCGGCCTGCCGGTTGGCGGAGCGCAGGTCGCCGGCGGCGGACCACACGCCGTGCGCGAGTCCGACCGTGCCGAGGAGCGCGAGCGGGGCGGCGACGAGCACACCGATTCGTACCGCTCGACGGGTGGCGGGGGTGCGGCGGTGAAGGCCGATCGCCGAGATGGCCAGGGCGATCGCAATGCCGATGATGCTCGATGCCCCGAAGAACAGATCGAGTTGGCTGCGACACAAGAGGTTGAGTGCGACGGCGACCATGGCGGCGGTGATCACGCTCTTGACTCCCCGGCGGTCGGGGATTGCGTACCCGCCGACCCCAGCGGCGAATCCGATCAGGGCGCCGGCGATCGACCAGCTCGCGACACCGGCGACGATCGTGGCGACGGCCATGTCCCAGCGCAGTGCCGAGGCGCCGAGCCACGTGACCAGTCCCACCGTGAACGCCACGAGGATCGTGTCGATCATCGTCGAGCCCGTCGGTGACGGTCCGCCGAACGTCGCCGCAAGGCCGGCTACTGCCGAGACGGCGACGACGGCGGCTTGCACGGACCGCGGCGACCACACCCGATCGCCGGCAGGGGGTGTAGTTGGCGCCTGTGCGAACCAGTCGACTCCGTCGGTGTGCGGCCCCGTAGCGCTGGGTGCCGAGCTCATCGCTGCACCGACCTGCTCTCGCTCCGCTTGGTTGCCACCGCGGTCCAGTATCGACAGCCCGCCCGGTCGAGTCACGCCGTCGCCAGGCCCCTTGACGTTGTCTTGACCGCCATGTCGCGCTCGGCGGTGAGGGTGGCGCGCAGCGTGAGGTTCGGCGAGCGGCGCAAACCCGGCGACGAGGATTCACGAGCGAACTATCGTCGTGGCATGCCGCCGGACCGGGGCGGCCGGCCGACGGAGGTTTGCGATGGGTTGGGGACGGATTGCAGGTTTCGACCGTGTGCGGTGGGCCGCCATCGGTGCGGCTGTCGCGGTGTCGCTCGGTGCTGGAGGTCTGAGCGTGGTGAACGCGACGCTCGGCTCCGGTGACAAGCCGGTGTTCGTGGCGATCGCACCATGCCGGTTGGCCGACACCCGTCCTGCACCGACGACCGTCGGCGGTCGCTCGACACCGATCGGCTCGGCCGAAGTCGCCACGTTCCAGGTGCACGGTTCGAACGGTTCGTGCACGATCCCCGCTGGAGCGGTCGCGATCGCGACGAACGTCACCATCCTCGACCCGACCTCGGACTCGTACCTCAGCGTGTTCCCTGCCGATGTCGGTCCTCCGAACGCGTCGAACCTGAACTGGAAGGTCGGCCAGGCGCCGACACCGAACCAGGTCACCGTCGACCTGTCGGCCACCGGAGCAATCAACGTGTTCAACGAGCGTGGCATGGTCAATCTGATCATCGACATCGTCGGCTACTTCGAAGACCACACCCACGACGACCGCTACTACACGGAACCCGAAGTCGACGCTCGACTCGTCGGCGAACGTCAGCAGACGGCCACGAGCGGCGGTGCTGCGGCGAACTTCGTCTTCCCCGCCAGCCAGCTGACGCTCGGTTCGGGGACGATCACCACGTCGAAGGCGGGGCACCTGGAACTGCACTTCGTCGGCTCGGGCGGGCTGCGCTGCACCGACGCCTCGTCGTACTCCGGGTGGCTGACGGTCGACGGCCAGCCGGTTCGTTCGTCGCGCGTCTCGATCGGTGAGAACCTCGACGTCCTGCCGGCGGAGTCGTTCTCGGCGGCCAACTTCTCCCAGAAGGTGTTGCACGGGGTGACGTCGACACCGATTCCGGCCGGTAGCCACCAGGTGCGCGCGCTGTTCGCATGCATCACGGGGATGGGGCAGTTCTCGAACAGCAACAGCTTCTCGCTCACGGCGACGGTGCTCAGCGGCATACCGGACGTCGCCGCCGACGAATACATCGAGATCCTGTCGAACGACAACACGATGTGCGTGCAACGTGACGACGGGACCGAGGAGTGCATCGATGGGTGATCCGTGGGTCACCAACGGCGCCGGCTGATCGCGATCGCGCCGATCCCGCACGTGGCGAGCAGTGCAGCGGTGGTGGCGAGGCCCCGCGTGCTCGATCCGGTACGGGGCAGTGGCCGACCGGGGACGACGCTCGTCGCCGGTGGGTTGGTCGATGACGTCTCGGCCGCCGGGGTGGAGGTCGTCGACGCCGACGGTTCCGGAACGGTCGTCTCTGTCGTCGGCGCTGGCGACGACGGCGGAGCCGGAGGAGGTGGTGGCGGCGGGGCGATCGATCGGACGGTCTGGCTCGGCTCGTCGCAGTCCTCGTGGGCCGCCACGAGCGTGAGTCGCTCGGCCTCCTCCGTTCGCTCGATCAGGTAGATCCGCTCGAACCCGACGAACACGCCCGGCTCCGGAACCGCGATGCCACCGACGATGACTTCTTGCGGCGCCGGCGTTGCAGCCGGATCACCGGCCGCCACGCTGCCGGTGAAGTCGCGCGTCGCGGTCATGTCGGTCGCGACGCAGGTTCCGTCGTCGAGTCGCTCGAACAGTGTCAGCACCGCTCGGTGGATGCGCCCGGGGGCGAGCCCGGACATGGTGACGATGTCGACCACCTCGTCGCCTGGAGCGATGACCCGGTCGTCATCCGTCGGACCGCTGCCGGTGCTGCGCATCGCCGTGGTCACCGACGGGAAGTACAGCGTCTGCGAAGCGCTCGACGGGTCGGCGTGCTGGGCGACGATCTGGCCGGTCGACGCCAGCGTCAGGATCTCGAACACGACGCCGGTCCGTCCCCGTAGTGCCGTGTCGGGCGGTATTGCGAACACAACCTCGACGGTCCCGCACGGTTCGGTCGGCGTGAACGTGGTGGCGCCCGTTCCGCCCGATGCTGTTGCCGTGCCGGCGGTGACGACCTGGATCGAGCCAGCGACGGTGTACGTCGTGCCCGGCACCAACCCGCAATAGGTCACGGCGTCGGCGACCTCGGCGGCCGGCTCGGTGCCGACGGTCCCGGCAGCGTCCGACGGGCCGAGCGGCGGGAGCTGGACGAACTGGTCGCCGTCGACCCGATCGAAGGCTCGGGTCGCGAGCGTCGCCGCCGGTACGACGTTGGTGTACGTGAACTCGACGACGGCGATCCCGTTCGGGTCGCCGCGAGTACCGGCGACGAGCCGGAACGGGATCGGGCCGGTGTCGATCAACCCTGCAGCCCACGCCGGTCGCCCGACCTCGGCGACACGGAACTCACCGATCACCGCGACGATCGGTGGGGTTCGGCCCGCAGCGTCGGTGGTGAACGAGCCGAGCGGTTGGACCGGGTCCGTGCCGGGCGTGGTCGAGATCCGGCTCACCTCGAACGTGAACCCCGACATGTCGCGGGTTCCCTGCACGCCGGCGTCGTCGAGCACCTTGCGGATCGCGAAGCGTCCGACCTCCGGCGGTACGAACTGCGCGTGCACCGATGCCGACTGGGGCGGACCGACCCACGTGACCTGACCCTGGACGCCGGTGCCCGCGTACAGCGCGACGTCGTTCGTCGGCGCCTGGGCGTGGAACGCGAGCTGCCACTCGGCCGACGTGATCGTGACGTCGAAGCGGGCGACCCCGGATCGGTCGGCGACGTCGGCCGCCGAGGATGTCGGACCACCGGCTCCAGGCCCACTGCCCGTGCCGACGACGAACCGGGCGTCGGTGGCGAGCAGGCCGACCATGCCCCACACCGGCCATCCGGTCGCGGAGGCAGCGTTCCACCGCGCCATGTCGTCCGACGAGTCACCGGAGTTGTCGACCGCCGCCGTCGCTGCGACCGACCGGTTCGAGCCGATCCCGACACCGGACAACTGGAGCACCGGTACCAGGCCGACGCGCCGTCCCGTCGAATCGGTGACGATCACCTCGAGTGGGTACGTCCCCGGCGAGGTCGGTGGGAGCCCGTTCGGCGTACCCCAGACCATCGTGAGCAAGATGCCGCCGATCGCCGACTGTGCCTCGGCGACGTCGGCCATGTACTGGGCGACCGTGTATCCCCACCGGAGCGCGGCGAAGTCGCCGCCCGAGCCGTTGACGATCGAGGTGTCGCGAGCGAGTTTGCGGCCGGCCGCCACGCCACTCGGACTGAGGTCCTCGAGGAACATGCGGGCGCCGAAGTTCACGGCGACCTGGCGGCGGCGGGTGTACTCGCCGCCACCCAGGAGGAACGGGTGCTCCCATTCGCCCGTGGCCACGTCGTAGTTGCCGCCGTCGTTGATCCCGTAGGGCACGACCCGGTCGCCGCCGAACGTCGACATCAGCGCGCCGGCCCGGGCCATCTCGCCGGCATCCCACTGCGGCGGGTCGGGTCGCAGCGTCACCGTGCCCGAACCGCCGACGTCCTCCATCACGCAGTACCCGACGCCGCGCGAGTTGTTGTCGCCGGCCGGAACTCCCCACAGCGAGCCATGATGGGCGCCGACGAACGCGAACGGTCCGCCGTTGCCTCCTGCGCCTGTGCCCGGCCACGACGGGATCGTGGCCGATGGCGCGATCGATCCTCCGAACCCGTTGAGCGCGCTCCCGGCCGCGCCGTGCGAGTATCCGGTCGCCGGTGGCGGGAGCGCGAACGCTGGAGCCTCGTCCGCGAGTTGCGTCGACACGTACATCACCGCCGCGCCGAGCGGGGTGGTCACGAACGCCACGATCGACGCGCCGACCGCGATGGCTGCGACCCACTTTCTTCGCGACCATCGGCGCGGCGCGTGTGGTTCCGAGGTCGTTCGAGCATCTGCCATGCCCGAACGTGGGCGAGATCGACACCGAAGGGGAAGGACGCGCTCGTACGCTGGCGCGATGGCGACGCCGACACGATGGGTGACCGACACCAAGGACGGGCACAGCGAGTGGTACATCGACCGGTTCCGAAAGATGGAAGCCGACGGGGCGGACCTGGCAGGCGAGGGCCGACTGGTCGACGCGATGGTGAAGCGGAACGCCCGGATCCTCGATGCGGGCTGCGGACCCGGCCGGGTCGGGTGGTACCTCCACGCCGTCGGACACGACGTCGTCGGTGCGGACGCCGACCCGAAGCTGATCGCTGCCGCGGAAGTGGATCATCCCGGCCCGCACTGGCTCGTCGCCGACCTGAGCGAGCTCGACCTCGCCGCGCAGGGTGAGGCCGATCCGTTCGACGCGATCGTCGTCGCCGGCAACGTGATGGTCTTCCTCGCGCCCGGCACGGAGACCGATGTGCTGCGCCGCCTGAACGCCCACCTGGCCGACGACGGATTCATCGTCACCGGGTTCCACACCCGGCGTGAGTTGGCGCTCGACGTCTTCGATCAGGCGGTGACCGATGCCGGACTCTGCATCGAGCACCGCTTCGCCACGTGGGACCTGCGCGCCTTGCACGCCGAGGCGGACTTCGCCGTCACCGTTCTCCGCCGGCCGTAGTCGCCCGATCGGATCTGCGCACGCTCAGTCTCGGATTCCGAGACGGACGATGCTCGGAACCTCGGAACGACGGACGATGCTCGAGAGGTTGGTGCGCGGTGCCTGACCCCGCGCACCAACTCAGCGGAACTCGAGGCCCTCGAAGTCGCCGGACTCCCGCCACGCCTTGATGTAGTTGAAGTAGGCGACCGGCCCGTCGGGGTAGCCGAGGCCGAGCGCAGCTTGGGAGATCTCGCCGCCCTCGTTGTTGTAGTAGCCGGGGGTACAGCTGGGGTCGGCCCCGAAGGCTCGCCCGCCGGCGCGCAGCAGTTCCACCCATGCGTCCTCTGCCTCGGCCGTCACCTCGATCTCCTCCGCGCCGATCGCCTCGGCGTGGGCGATGATCGCCGCGATCGTCGAGCCCGACTCGGTGAGGTTGTGGGGCACGTTGGAGATGAGGTTGGCGCCCTGCGCCGGGCTGACGATGAACGCGTTGGGGAAGTTGTAGGCGTGGATGCCGTGCAGTGACCGCATGCCGTCGGCCCAGTACTCGGAGAGCTTGATGCCGTCGCGTCCGACCGGGTCGAAGCCGGTGCGCCGTTCGAGCGGCGTGCCGACCTCGAAGCCGGACGCATAGATCAGGCAGTCGAGTTCGTAGTGCACGCCGCCCACCCAGACGCCGGTCTCGTCGATCCGATCGACGCCCTTGCCGTCGGTGTCGATCAGGTGGACGTTCGGGTTGTTGTACGCCTGCAGGTACTCATCGTGGAAGCACGGCCGCTTGCACAGCTGGCGGTACCACGGCTTGAGCGCTTCGGCGACGCTCGGGTCGGCGATGATCGCATCGACCCGCTGGCGGATCTCTTCCATCTTCTCGTCGTCGCTGTCGTGGTAGGCGCGAAGCATCCCTTCGACGCTGAAGTCGCCGTTCGCGATCGCCCGGTCGCGGATGCGCTGGGAGATGTCGGTCCAGCCGTCCATCACGAGGTCGACGTCGGTGAACCCGCCGGTCTGCAGCGTGGTGAAGTTCATCAGCCACTCGTTCTGCCAGCCCGGCTCGAGGGTGGCGAACCACTCCGGATCGACCGGCTGGTTGTTACGGACGTCGATCGACGACGGCGTGCGCTGGAACACGTACAGATCACCGGCGGCCCGTGCGAGGTGGGGGATGCACTGGACCGAGGTGGCGCCGGTGCCGATGATGCCGACCCGCTTGTCGGCGAGACCCACCATCGGCGCACCCTTCGCGTCGCCGCCGGTGTACGCGTAGTCCCAGCGGCTGGTGTGGAAGCTGTGACCCGCGAACGACTCGATGCCGGGGATGCCGGGCAGCTTCGGGCGGTGCAGCGGGCCGGTGCCCATGGCGAGGTACTTGGCGCGCATCTCGTCGCCGCGGTTGGTGCGGATGATCCAACGGTGCGAGGGCCCGTCCCATTCCACCTCGGTGACCTCGGTGGCCAAACACGCCTGGCTGTAGAGGCCGAACTGCTCGGCGATGCGCTGGCAGTGCTCGAGGATCTCCGGTGCGTGCGTGTACTTCTCGCTCGGCATGTGGCCGGTCTCCTCGAGCAGCGGGAGGTAGATGAACGCCGCCGTGTCGCACTGGGCGCCGGGGTAGCGATTCCAGTACCAGTTGCCGCCGACGTCGCCGCCCTTGTCGATGATGCGCACATCGTCGATGCCGGCCTCCTTGAGGCGTGCGCCGGTGACGAGCCCGGCGAACCCGCCGCCGATGAAGGCCACGGTCACCTCGTCGGTCAGCGGGTCGCGGGGCACGATCGGGGTGTACGGGTCGTCCAGGTAGTGGGCGAACTGGCCGATCGGTTCGACGTACTGCGCATTGCCGTCGGCACGCAGCCGCTTCGCCCGCTCCTCGGCGTACTTGGCCCGCAGCGCATTCCGATCGATCTGGTCCGTGCCCGTCGTTTCCACGGCCACAGACTGCCACCGGTGCGCTCCCCCGCTCGTGTCCGGGCGAACCGTGTTCGCGCGGGTGTTCGCGCGGGGACAGACCCGGACGAACAGGGTCGGGGCGTCGAGCGGCGGAGCCCATGTAGCGTCGGCCACGATGCGGATCTCCGAGCGGGTCGACAACGCCGTGAGAGCGATGGCGGAGCTCGCAGCCGGTGATGGCACACCGATGAAGGCCGAGGCCATCGCCCGGCGGCAGGACATCTCGCTCAAGTTCCTGCTCGACATCCTGCGCGAGCTACGACACGCCGAACTGGTCCGTTCGAAGCGCGGCCCCGATGGCGGGTTCACGCTCACCCGCCCGGCGGCGGAGATCTCGCTGGCGGACATCTTCCGAGCGATCGACGGCCCGCTCGCCGATGTCCACGACGAGAGCCTGCGTGGGCTGAGCTATCCGGCGCCGGCGTCGTCGTTGCCGCGGGTGTGGATGGCGGTGCGCGGGAGCCTGCGCTCGGTGCTGGAGACGGTGTCGGTCGCCGACCTCGTCGAGGGCACGCTGCCGGCTGGTGTGGTCGACCTCGCCGACACCTACCAACGCACGACCGAAGCCCGCCACGGCGATCCTCTGCGCTGATCTCGGGCCGTTGACGGGTTGACCGTGCCTCGAGGAGTGGTCCGCGGGTAATTCCGATATTGTCCGTCGGGTTAGTGGACAATGCCCTGAAGTCGACCCTCCGAATCCGGTACATGACGAACGACATCGCGACCGCCGCCAGCACAGCCGAGACACTCGACGCGACCCCGTCGTTGTCCGCAGGAAGACTGACGCACTTGCAGCGGCTCGAGGCCGAGGCCATCCACATCATGCGCGAGGCGGTCTCGGAGAGCGAGAACCCGGCGATGCTGTACTCGATCGGCAAGGACAGCTCGGTCATGCTCCACCTGGCGATGAAGGCCTTCCACCCCTCGAAGCCCCCGTTCCCGTTGGTGCACGTCGACACCACGTGGAAGTTCTCGGCGATGTACCAGTTCCGCGACGACACCGCCGCCCGGCTCGGGCTCGACCTGATCGTGCACCAGAACCCGGAGTGCGTGGCGCGCGGGATCAACCCGTTCGATCACGGGTCGTCGACGCACACCGACATGTGGAAGACCGAGGGTCTGAAGCAGGTCATCGACGACAACAAGTTCGATCTCTGCTTCGGCGGCGCCCGCCGTGACGAGGAGAAGTCGCGGGCCAAGGAGCGGATCTTCTCGGTCCGCACCGCCCAGCACCAGTGGGATCCGAAGCGCCAGCGGCCCGAACTCTGGTCGGTCTACAACGCCCGCCGCAGCAACGGCGAGACGTTGCGGGTGTTCCCGATCTCGAACTGGACCGAGCTCGACGTGTGGCAGTACGTCCACCTCGAGCAGATCCCGATCGTGCCGCTCTACTACGCCGCACCCCGTCCGGTGGTCGACCGCGGTGGCATGTTGATCATGGTCGACGACGACCGTATGCCGTTCCTGCCGGGCGAGGAGCCGATGATCCGGTCGGTCCGCTTCCGCACGCTCGGCTGTTACCCGCTGTCGGGTGCCGTCGAGTCCGACGCCGACACGTTGACCGGGATCATCCAGGAGATGCTCCTCGCCACCACCTCGGAGCGCCAGGGTCGGATGATCGACTTCGACAGCGCCGGCAGCATGGAGAAGAAGAAGCAAGAGGGCTATTTCTGATGCGCCTCCCAGGACCGGATGGCCGGGCTCAGGACGGCGGCGGCGACAGCCGCATCGCCGCCTGCGTCGTGGAAGGCCATTTCTGATGGCGCACGCGTCCGAGCTGATCGCGGAGAACATCGAGGAGTACCTGACCTCGCACCAGTACAAGAGCCTGCTGCGGTTCATCACGTGCGGCAGCGTCGACGACGGCAAGTCGACGCTGATCGGCCGCCTGCTGTACGAGTCACACCTCGTGTTCGAGGATCACCTCGCGGCGCTGGAGGCGGACTCTGCCAAGGTCGGTACCCAGGGCGGCGACCTCGATTTCGCGCTCCTGCTCGACGGGCTCACCGCCGAACGCGAACAAGGCATCACGATCGACGTGGCGTACCGCTTCTTCTCGACCGAGCAGCGCAAGTTCATCGTCGCCGACACGCCCGGCCACGAGCAGTACACGCGCAACATGGTCACCGGCGCCTCGACCGCCGACGTCGCCGTGATCCTCGTCGACGCCCGCAAGGGCATCCTGACGCAGACGCGTCGGCACAGCTTCCTCGTGTCGCTGCTCGGGATCAAGCGGGTCGTGGTGGCCATCAACAAGATGGATCTCGTCGACTATTCGCAGGACACCTTCGACACGATCGCCGAGGAGTACCTGGCGTTCGCCGAACGTGTCGGGCTGAACGACGTCACGTTCATCCCGTTGTCGGCACTCAAGGGCGACAACATCATCGCCGCCAGCGGGAACACGCCCTGGTACGACGGCCCGACACTGCTCGGGTACCTCGAGACGGTCCCGGTCGACGACGAGCTCGCCGACGGTGCGTTCCGCATGCCGGTCCAATGGGTGAACCGCCCGAACCTCGACTTCCGCGGCTTCTCCGGCCGGATCGTCGGGGGAACGATCCGCCCCGGCGACGCGATCCGGGTCCTGCCCGCCGGCACCATGAGCACCGTCGAGCGGATCGTCACCTTCGACGGCGACCTCGACGAAGCGATCGCGGGCCAATCGGTCACCATCACCCTCGCCGACGAGATCGATGCGAGCCGGGGTGACCTGATCTGTGGCTCCGACGACCCGGCCGAGGTGGCGGACCAGTTCGAGGCGCACATCGTGTGGATGCACGAAGACGAGATGCTCCCCGGCCGCCCGTACCTGATGAAGATCGGCACCCGCACGGTCGGGGCCACGATCGCTCATCCGAAGTACCGGGTCGACGTGAACACGCTCGATCACCTCGCCGCCAACACGTTGGAGATGAACGAGATCGGCGTGTGCAATGTCAGCCTCGACCGACCGATCCCGTTCGACCCGTACGACGTGAACCGTGACACCGGCGGGTTCATCATCATCGACAAGCTGACCAACGTCACCGTCGGCGCCGGTCTGCTGCACTTCGCGCTCCGCCGGTCGCACAACATCCACTGGCAGGACGTCAAGGTCGACAAGTCGGCCCGCGCCGAGCTCAACAGCCACGGTCCGGCCATCGTGTGGCTGACCGGTCTGTCCGGTTCGGGTAAGTCGACCATCGCCAACATCGTCGAGTCGAAGCTCCATGCCCTCGGCGTGCGCACGTACCTCCTCGACGGCGACAACGTCCGCCATGGGCTGAACCGCGACCTCGGCTTCACCGACGCCGACCGGGTGGAGAACATCCGCCGAATTGCCGAGGTGTCGGCTTTGATGGTCGATGCCGGCCTCGTGGTGCTCGTGTCGTTCATCTCGCCGTTCCGCGCCGAACGCCGCCTCGCACGTGAGTGTGTGGGCGATGGCGAGTTCATCGAGGTCCATGTCGACACACCGCTGGCCGTGGCCGAGGAACGAGACCCGAAAGGTCTGTACGCGAAGGCCCGCCGTGGTGAGCTTGCCAACTTCACCGGGATCGATTCGCCGTACGAGACACCCGAGCATCCCGAAGTGCGCGTCGACACGGCGACCACCTCGCCCGAGCAGGCCGCCGATGAGATCCTCGACGTGCTCCGCGCCCGCCGGATCCTCCGTTGATCCGGTCCTGAGGCGACGGGCTGGATCAGGGTGACGACGGACGCGTGGATCACGCTGGTCGTGTTGCTCGTGACGTTCGTCGCGTTGGCGACCGAGCGGGTGTCCGCAGCGATGGGGATGGCGGCCGCGGTCGGCGTGTTGTTGCTGTGTGGCGTGGTGGATCAGGGTGAGGCGTTGTCCGGGCTGGCGTCGAGCGCGCCGGTCACGATCGCGGCGCTCTACGTTCTCGCCGGCGCCGCCACCGTTACGGGGGCGTTGACACCGGTGATCGACGGGTTGATGGCCGGGCGTTCGCCCGCGGGCCGCGCACCGGCCAAGGACGCGACGCGCCTCACCCGCATGTCGACTGCGGTCGCAGGCATGTCGGCCGTACTTCCGAACACGCCACTCGTTGCGCTCGCCGCACCGCGGGTCGTCACGTGGTGTCGGCGCAATGGTGTGTCGGCGTCGACCTACCTGATGCCCTTGTCGTACGCGGCGGTCCTGGGCGGCGTCGTGACGGTCATCGGGACCTCGACGAACCTGGTGGTGTCCGACCTGCTCGTCGCCGGTGGTGGTGAGCCGTTGGGGATCTTCGAGATCACCCCGGTCGGCCTTCCGGTCGCGGTGGTCGGGGTGCTCGTGCTCGTGGTGACGGCGCCGCGGCTGCTCCGCGATCGGAGCGCCGGCCGGAGCGAGCGGGCGGAGGCGGCTGACACGTACACGCTCGCACTGCGTGTCCAGCCGGACGGGCCCGTCGTCGGACAGACGGTGCACGATGCCGGCCTCCGGTCGCTGCACGGCGTGTTCCTCGCAGGGGTCGAGCGCGCCGGTCACCTCGTGACCGCTCGGCCGGAGACGCTGCTCGGCGCGGGCGACATCTGCTACTTCGCCGGAGATGTCGACGATGTCGTGGATCTGCTGGAGACGCCCGGTCTGGAGAGCGCCGAGCAGGCCCACCTCGAAGGTGCGGGCGACCGCCCGGATGCCGGCCTGTACGAGGTGGTGATCTCCGAGCGTTCCGAGCTGGCCGGTAGCACGCTCCACGACGTCGGTTTCCGGGCGCGTTACGACGCGGCGGTGCTGGCGATCAAGCGTCACGACGACGACCTGCCGGGCAAGCTCGGGACGGTCCGGCTGCGTGCCGGCGACGTGCTCCTCGTCCTTGCGACGCCGGAGTTCGAGCGGCAATGGCGGGGTCATCACGACTTCAGCGTGATCGCCTCGCGCGAAACGTCTCCGCCGCCGCGTCGGGCCAGGGCGTGGATCGTCCTCATCGCGATCATCGGGATGATCGGCCTCGCCGTGTTCAACGTGCTCGACCTGATGGAGGCGTCGATCCTCGCCGCGGTCGCCCTCGTGGCGTTGCGGGTGATCAGCGTGAACGAGGCCAGGCGGGCGATCAACCTGAACGTGGTGCTGACGATCGCCATGTCGGTGAGCCTCGGAACGGCGATCGCGGTGAGCGGATTGGCGGTGGAGGCCGCGCGCGTGCTGAGCGACATCGGTGATCCGTTCGGCGACGTCGGCAAGCTGGTGGCGATCCTCGTGACCACGATGGTGTTGACCGAGGCGTTGTCGAACAACGCGGCGGCGGCCGTGATGCTGCCGATCGCGACGGCGACGGCGTTGGAAGGTGGACTCGACCCGCGCTCGATGGCGATCGTCGTGTTGATCGGTGCGTCGTGCTCCTTCCTGTCGCCGATCGGCTACCAGACGAACCTGATGGTGTACAGCCTGGGCGGGTACCGCTTCGCCGACTTCACGCGGCTCGGTGCACCGCTCACGCTGATGACCCTCATCGTCACGCCGATCGTCGTGCCGCTGACGATCGGGCTGTAAACACCTGGCGGCGCCGCCGCGGCTCAGGAGCAGGCGACGAGGCGCGTCGAACCGCTGGCGTCGGCGAGCACGTCGGTCTCCGTCGCTACGTCCAAATCGGCGCGGCGCCCGATCTGACAGGCGTCGGCATTCGGATCGTTCGCGACGTAGACGTCGAAGAACAGTGTGATCTGGCTGGCGATGAAGGCCTCGACGTCGTCGCTACCGGTGCGCCACATGTCGGAGTGTCCCTGCCCGTCGATCACCGTTACGAACTTGTCGCCGGCGGCGGGATAGTTGCGAAAGGGTGTGAGCCTCCAGTCGGGCACCAGCACGCTGTCGACGGCATTGGAGTCGATCTCGGCGCCACCGATCAGGTTGTACGCAGGGATGTCGATCGTCATCCAGGTGTTCTCGTCCGCACCGTTGTCGAACGCACCGAACTGTCCTGCACCCTGCGGGGAAATCGGTGCGATGGCGTCGATGCGTTCGTCTCGATAGGTCGCAGAACCGGGGCCGTAGTCGGCGCCGCCGACGGCGTGTGAGGTGTACGCGCCGAACGAGTGGCCGGCGTGGCCGATGCGCGTCGTGTCGACCGTTCCGGTGAATCCGGACGGGAGGGCGATCGAGCCGATGTCGAGTTGGTCGAGGACGGCGGTGACGTCGGCCGGGCGATCATCGAGGTGACGGCTTCCCGGCGCAGATTCGAGATGACCGATGTGGATCGCCAGGTAACCGCCGGTGGCGAACGTTGTGCCGAGATGTGCGCCCGACAGGTGCCCGATGGCGCTGCCGTCGCCGCCGTGGCTGACCAGGATGACCGGGGTCGCGCCGGTCGGGCCGGCGGGTGCAAAGACACGGTACGGAATCCGACGGTCTCGTTCGACGTCGATGAACTCACCGTCGATCGTGACGACCTCGTACGGTCCGGCCGCCGATGGGTCAGTCGTGGGCAGCTCGCTCGTGGATGGCAAGGCCGCCGGGGGCTCGGTCGTCGCCTGCGGCGTGCTCACTGGCTGCGTGCTCGGTGGCGCAGTCGCCGGGGCGGGCGTGGTGCGCAACGGTGTGGTGTCGGGTGCGGTGTCGGTCGGGGTGGCGGTGTCAACAGATTCGACGGCTCGTTCGCTGCTGCAGGCTGTGGTCGTCAACGCGAGCAGCGTCATTGCGACGAAGATCCCGGCGGGTGTCGCATGGAGGCCCGTGTGAATCGCCGTGCGTCGCATCGCCGAAGTCTCGCGGCTGAACGTGAGAGGACGGTGAGCGCGGTCCGTGACAATCTGTCGCGGTGAGCAGCATCGTGGTGTCGGAGTTGGAGTACGCGCCTCCGGGGCGTGACTCGTTGTTCTTCGACGTCAGCTTCACCGTCGGGCCAGGGGAGCGGGCGGTGATCGTCGGGGTGAACGGGATCGGCAAGAGCACGATCCTGCGCATCCTGTCGGGCGAGCTCCAGCCGGACGCCGGTGAGTTCGCGCTCGGCGGCACCGTCCTCACGATGACCCAGGACGCCGGAATGGCGGCGCCCGACGCGACGCTGCGCGAGATGCTGATCGAGGTTGCGCCTCCCGAGTTGCGCACCGCCGGCCGTGCGCTCGTCGCCGCCGAGCGCGCCCTCCAACCCTCGACCTGGTCCCTTCCGGACCCGACCCCAAAGGGACCAGGTTCGGTCGAGACCGGTATGGCGTACGCCGAAGCGCTCACGACGTGGGGTGACCTCGGCGGGTACGAGCTCGAAGCGCAGTGGGCCTCGGCGGTGCAGCGGGTGGTGAAGTCACCTGTCGACGACGTCGGTACTCGGCGGGTCGGTGAGCTGTCGGGCGGGGAGCGCAAACGACTGGTGCTCGACCTCGTGCTCAACTCGGGCGCGGATGTGCTGCTGCTCGACGAGCCGGACAACTATCTCGACATCCCGACCCGCTGGTGGCTGGAGGAACAGTTGCGCCATACGAGGTCGACGGTGTTGATGGTCAGCCACGATCGGGCGGTACTCGACGCCGTCGCGACGAAGGTGATCGCCCTCGAGGGCTCGGGGGCGTGGGTGCACGGCGGGTCGTTCGCTTCGTTCCCGCAGGCCCGCGCCGATCGTCAGGCCCGGCTCGGCGATGCGCTCAGCCGTTGGAACGACGAGGAGCGCCGACTGTTCCGCCACATGAAGATCATGAAACAGCGCGCCGCGGTGAACTTCAAGAACGCGTCGAAGGCCAACGCGGCCGAGACCCGGTGGGAGAAGTTCGTCGCCATCGGCCCGCCGCCACCACCGGTGCCCGACCAGCAGATCCACGTCGGACTGCGTGGCGCGGATTCGGCTCGTCGGGTGGTCCAGATGATCGAGGTGACGGTCGACGACCTGTTCTTCCCGTTCAGCGACGAGATCTACTTCGGCGAGCGCGTCGGGCTGATCGGCCCGAACGGCACCGGCAAGACCCATCTCATGAACGCGCTCGCCGGCACGTCGGGCTTCGACGGCACGATCAACTTCGGGCCGCGCACGTCGGTCGGGATGTTCTCGCAGGTCAACGATCGGCCCGAGTTCAGCGGGGTGACGTGTCTGGAGATCGTCGAGCCGATGGTCGGCACGTTCGAGCTGGCGATGAAGTCGCTCGCCCGGTATGGCCTCGCGGAGGCCGGGCGGCAGGAGCACCAGACGTTGTCGGGTGGGCAGAAGGCCAGACTCGAGATCCTCACCCTCGAGCTCGCCGGCCACAACGTGCTGCTGCTCGACGAGCCGACCGACAACCTCGACGTCGACTCGGCGGTCGCACTCGAAGCAGCGCTCGACCGGTTCATCGGCACGGTGATCGCCGTGAGTCACGACCGCACCTTCCTCCGACAACTCGACCGGTTCCTGATGATCTCCGACGACGGCGAGGTGATCAGCCTTCCCGACTTCGATCTGGCCGTGACAGCACTCGCCGACCCGATGCGTGCGGGCCAGCTCCGCCTGGCCAAGACCCTGACCTGACGCTCGGCCAGCCGACGAACCCGCAGAACTCTTCGCGTCGTGAGTGTCGGAATCCGGAACTGAGGACCCGAAGACGTCTGCACACCTTCGGGTGTTCAGGCCGAGTCGAAGGTGATCGTGTGCTTGCCGCGGCCGGTCGGCCACGGGGGTGGGACGATGCTGCGCGGCCAGGCGGCGATGTCGACGGCGTGATCGGAGATGCGGGTGGCGTTCGTGTTGCTGAGCGCCTCGATCGCCACATCGATGGTGACGGGGGCGCCCGCTGCCCGAACGGTGAGCACGGTGCTCGCGATCCGAGGTGTACCCGACAGCACCGGCTGTTTCACCGTCCTGCGCACGACGTCGATCCGAGCGCCGCCGATCCACCAGAGAAGGTGGCTCCCACACGCCCGCCTCGGGCCGCTGGCGTCCCCCGGGAAGCAGTTCAGGAGGATCCCGCCATGGGTCGTGTACGCGTGGGCGTAGGTCTTCTGACCGGCCGCCTCGACATGGACGAGGAACCAGTCGAACAGACCTGACGGCGCGGTGAAGTTCAACTGTCGCGGGTTGGCCCGGTTCTCGTAGGCGACGAAGTGGCGGTCGCCGAACTCGGCTCGGACTCGCGTCGTGAATGCGACCGTGTCGAACGCTCGAAGAGGTGACTCTGACCGTTCGCGCCTCGCACGAACGTGAGATTTCGGCCCGGTCGGGCTGCTGATCGGAGGTGTGATCTCGTGGGTGCCATCCATCGCCGACTGCAGTATCCGATCCAGCGGGCCGCTGGTCAAGCTGAACGGGCAACTCCGCCGGAGTCCGTACGAATTGTCAACGGCAGGGCCCGCGGCTCTTCACGCTCAGCCCCTCTGAGCTGGTGTGATGCGCTCTGTGAGTCAGTCAGACGGTCTGACCATCGGTCGAGTGCGCTCCCCGACGTCGGCGGCGTGTCGTTCCGGTCAGGAGTGCGCCGAGCCCGACGGCGAGGGCACCCAGCGTGATGGTCACCGCAAGTGACCCGTTGCCGGTCGTCGGCAGCGTGCCCGAGTACGCGTTGGTGAACGTGCACGTGATCGCTCCGCCGGAGGTGAGGTCGACCGTGGCGGTGCTGCCGTCCCGGAACCCGACCGGGACACCACTGGCGTTCGTGCACCAGATCGTGGCGAGCTGCCAGCCGGCGGTGGGAGTTTCGGTGATGTTGTAGCGACCGGGGAGCAGGTTCGAGGTGGTGTGGGTGCCGCCGCTCGGGAGGGAGAACGCGTCGGTGCCGGTGGTGAAACCGAACGTGGCGGTGGTGGGCGTCGACGTCTGCTTGACGACGGTGATCGAACCGGCCGTCGGCGGCTGCACCGCCGACACGTTGACGGTGGCCTGGGCCTGATCGTTGACGTCGCACGGCTGCGTGATCCGGAAGGCGGCAGCTCTCACCGTCGACGGCGGTGCGCACAGGAGTACGCCCGCCTCGTCGGTCGGCGTACCGGTGACGACGACGGTGTTCGTGGTCGTCTGCGCCACGGTCGTCGTGCAGGTGAACGTCCACGTCTCGTCGGCGGTGAGTTCGAAGAGGCTGTTGGGGGTGTCGAGCAGGCCGTTGGCGTTGTCGTCGCCGGCGACGTTCGTGACGGGCGAGCAGGTGTCGTCGGTGATTCGCGACGCCACGTTGGCGAGCGGGACGTCGCCCGTGTTGCGGACCAGATAGGTGTAGGCGACGGGGCCGCCTGCGCCGAGTTCGGTCGGGTCGGCCGACTTGACGACGTCGATGGCGGGCGTGAACGTCTGGACGAAGGCCGCCGCGAGGTCGACCACGAACACCTCGTCGAGCCCGATCGGCGGGCCGGCGGTTCCGCGGACGCCCGCGACGTTCACCGTCGGTGCCGAGATCGGTGCGGAGCAGCGGTAGAGCCACGTCTCGGCAGGATCGCGGGTGAGTTCCCCGAGCGGAGCGATGTCGCCGCTCACGTAGGTCGGCGACGTGCAGGTCGGTGTCGGTGGCGACGCGAGGTCGACGAGGAGGATGTCGACGAGCACGTCGTCGCTCTCGATCGGGCTGTCGCCGGCGTTCGTGACGGCGAAGTCGTACGTGACGGTCGTACCGGCGGGCACGAGCGACTGGCTGACGGTCTTGGTCAGCCGGATCGCCGGGTCGATCACGCGCACCGTCGCCGTGTCCTGGGCACGGTAGACGTTGCCGAGCGGGTCGATGCCGATCACGGTCGCCGTGTTCACGATCGAGGTGGCGGGCGACTGCGGCAGGTCGATCGTCTGAACACACGTGAAGGTCCACTGCTCGGGCGCCGCGGAGTTGGCGCCATCGACGAGACCGTTTCGGTTCAGGTCGCCGATGTTGAAGGCGTCATTGGGTGCCGCCTGCAGGGTTGGTGCGACGTCGACGCAGAGATCGTCCTCGGGCCCGATGATCGGCAGCCCGACGTCGCCGGTGTTGCGGACGACGAACGTGTACGTCACGTCAGTGCCGGCGAGCGCAACCTCCGTCGACGCCGTCTTCGTCAGCGTGAGGCCCGGCTCGATCACGAGCACCTGTGCGGTGTCGGTGTCGGTGACGGGTGGCCGATCGACGCCGAGGTACACGGGTACGCCGGTCACCGATGCGGTATTGGTGACCAGTCCCGACTCGTCCCCGGTCGGCGGGGTGTTCGAGTCGGCCGTGCGGTTCAGCGGTTCCGTGCACGTGTAGACCCACGTCTCGCCGACCTCGACGAGCGCGTTGGTGTTCGTGTCACCGCTGTCGTAGGTGACGGGTGCGCACTTGTCGTCGGCGGGTGG
>JANNNB010000325.1:0-2156 GCA_031398325.1 Actinomycetes bacterium | reverse complement strand
CGTGCGGTAGTAGAAGACCTCGTCGAAGGCCAACGGCTGCATCAACTGGTTGGAGAACCGCAGGTGCGAGCAGCGACCCTCGCGGTCGAGGATGATCAGCGGGGCGCGAGTGAAGCCCTCGGCCTGCTCGGAGTACTGGCGGAATCCGACCGGCACGCGGCTGAGCACGTCGACGGCTGCCGGATCGGTGCGGCGCAGGTTGTCGACCAATGACCAGCTGTCGACCACGATGCTCTCGCCGCCCGTGGCGTCGTTGACCAGCATCGCCAGCACCTGACCGGTGGGCGGCTGGGTGTACTGCGCGTTGTCGTGGTGCGGCGGGATGCTCTCGGACGTGTACGCGACGTTGAAGCCGGCCGGGTCGAGCTTGACGTCGAAGATCAGCCCGAGCGAACTGTCGCGCAGCGTGAGGCCGAGCGAGCGGACGAAGTCCATGCATGTGCCGGGCACCGTCGGCGAGTCAGTGACGACGATCGCTCCGTCGCGACGGAACGACTCGAACAACTGGCGTCGTGTGGCGAGGTCGTTGACGGCGGCGTCGTGTTCGAAGCGGTCGAGCTGGTAGTCGCGCTGCCACAGGTTCGCGGTGTAGCGGCCGCGGCTGCTGGCTCGCTGGATCGCCGCGAACGTGGCGGCCGTGAACAGCGACGTGTGGCCGTCGGACCAGGTGAGGTGCAGTCCCGCTTCGTCGACGGTGGCCACGGGGGAGTCTGTGGAGGGAAGCGTCCACGGCGTGACGCGGCGCTCGTCGGTCTGGGTGATACGGCACCGCGTGCAGGGGCAGTTGTCGCGCAACCACGTGTTGTTGAATGTTGCGCTGCCGGACTCGAACGCGATGTTCGTGACTGCGCCCGTGACCGTGGCCGAATGCGGCGCACCGGCTGGCAGCGGGCTGCCGATCGGCCCCATCTCGAGCGTGCGACACCCAGCAACGACCATGGCAAACCCTAGCAAAACCGCATACGACACAGCGATGTGGACTCGTTGTCGACGGAGCGTCAAGGTCCATGCAATGGCAACCGCACCGAGTGCTACCGTCCGGTCAACAGTTTCAAATGAGGAGGGATCATGCGAACACGGCACACCCGGATCAGGTTGATGACCGGGCTCGGCGTTGCAATAGCGATGTGCATCGGCACCGCTGCAGTTGCGTCGGCTCATGACAATGACAGGGACAGGGACAAGCCCAAGAAGCCGAAGGAGATCCAGTTCCAGCTCCTCAGCTTCAACGACTACCACGGGTATCTGGAGGCGCCGGGCGGCACGGACGCGACATTGGGCGCAACACTCGACCCGACCGCCACGCCCGTCGGTGGCGGCGAGTATCTGGCCACCACGTTGGCCGCGCTGCGCGCGAATGCCAAGTATTCGCTCACGGCCACCGCCGGCGACCTGATCGGCGGCACGCCGTTCCTGTCCGGGCTGTTCCACGACGAGCCCAGCGTCGAGTCGCTGGAGGCGATGGGCCTCAACGTCTCCGGGGTCGGCAACCACGAGTTCGACGAAGGCCTCACCGAGCTCTACCGCATGCAGAACGGCGGCTGCCACCCGGTCGACGGCTGCTACTTCCCGGAAGCTCCGTACGACGGCGCCTCGTTCCCGTGGCTGGCAGCCAACGTGGTCGACAGCGTCACCGGCAAGTACGTGCTCGCGCCGACGTGGATCAAGGAAGTCGCCGACGACGTCGAGGTCGGCTTCATCGGCATGACCCTGGAGGGCACGCCCGAGTTGGTTGCGCAGTCCGGCATCGTCGGCCTCACGTTCCAAGACGAGGTCGAAGCAGCGAACAAGGCGGTGAAGCGTCTCAAGCGCGAAGGCGTCAAGACCATCATCGTGCTGCTCCACGAAGGTGGCCTGCAGACCGGCACGTTCAATGGTTGCACCGGCATCTCGGGACCGATCGTCGACATCGCCAAGAACCTCGACCCCGAGATCGACATGGTCGTGTCGGGCCACACACACCAGCCCTACGTGTGCAACATCCCCGACCCGAAGGGGCAGCCGCGGCTGGTCACGTCGGCTTCGTCGTTCGGTCGTGTCGTCACCGAGTCGTGGCTGACGATCAACACCCGCTCGGGTCAGGTCGACCGCAGCAAGAGCGTTGCGACCAATCACCTGGTCGTGCGCACTGTCGCACCTGATGCCACCCAAACGGC
>JANNNB010000233.1:0-3867 GCA_031398325.1 Actinomycetes bacterium | reverse complement strand
GATTTTTCGATCACGCCGCGAGATTTTTCGATCCCGAGCAATTCGGCAGCGTTCAGCGTCATGGTTTGTAAAATGTACGAAGGCGGTATCGCGGCTGCCTTCCAATTCTCAAGAACACGGAAATTACTCTGCAAACGGTTCATTCCCGGCAGGTCGATGATGACGTCCGTGCCGTACGCCATTTTCGTTCCGACCTTGTGTGCCCGGCGAAGGCGGTCGGCAATGCCGTTAGATATATTTTTTGCCTGCTCTTCGCTCATTCCGTAGGCGTGGTGGCTTCGCCGCCGGTCGCAGCGCCGGTCGTGCCACCCGTCGTCGCTGCTTCCCCGGTGGTACCGCCGCCGGTCGTGCCGCCAGGGGTCCCGACCACGACCACAACCCCCGTGGCGGTCGCCGTCGGCACGTTGCTCAGGCCACCGGTTCCGGTCGGGCACATCGTGGGACCCTGCCGATCGCACGGCTGCGGTTGCGGCGCCTCGTTCGCCAACACGTTCGTACCGTCGGGCGAGAACGTCGGGTTCTTGCAATCACCATTGCTCAGGTTCTTCTCGACGACGCCGGGGATCTTGCGGATCTGGTCGAAGCTCGCCTCGACGAGGTTGAACGGCATCGGCGAATAGCCGAGCGAGGCGGACGATTGCTGGGCCTGGCACATCGCGTAGTAGGCGAACTCGCCGAGCGTGCGCCCCTTGGCCTCGTTGAACTGGCCGCCGATCTTGGTCGGCAGGATGAAGTAGGAGTACGACGACAGCTGGTAGTTGCGTGGATCGCTGTCGTTGTACACGCCGTCGAGTTGTTGCGTGAGGTACACCGCAGGGTTGCTCTCGTCCGTGTTGATCCGTGCCTGGAGCAACGACACGGCGACGTTCTCTGGTGTGGGCTCGGTGTAGAAGCCGGCTGCGTTGAGGACCTTGGCAACAGGGAACTGCACCCCCAACGCGTAGGAGTAGTTCACGTAGCCGATGGTCCCTTCGGCGAACCCTTGACTGACGTAGCCGGCGATTCCGACGTCGCCGGCCTGGGCGAGCATCTTCGATCCGCCGATGGTCGGATACTGCGACGTGAACCCGCACGCCGGCGCACGGCCTGACCGGGCGCAGTAGTCGTTCCAGATCCCGCCGTGCTTGGCGATCATCCACTGGGTGAACTGTGCAGTCGATCCGGACCCGTCGGATCTGACGACCGGGACGATGTCACGGTCGGGCAGAACGATGCCGGGGTTGTCGGCCTGGAGCGCGGGGTCGTTCCACTTCGTGATGACGAGTGTGAAGATCTTGGCGACGTTCTCACCGGACAGCCGCAGGTTCGTGACCTGCTGGCCGTTGATCCTGAGGTTGTACATGAATGCCGTGCCGCCGGCGGTCACCGGGATGTAGGCGTAGCTGCCGGGTGCCGGGTTCTCCGGCGCCGATCCATCCTCGGGTTCGAACTGGAACGGGATGTCCGACGCGGCGAAGTCGACGGTTCCGTTGAGGAAGTTCTTGCGACCCGATGTGGACCCGCTCGGGTTGTAGTCGACGGTGATGCCGAACTGCTTGACGTTCACCCGCATCGCATCGATGGCGTTGGCCGCCCACGACGACCCTTCGCCCGAGATCCGTTGGTAGCTCTCCTGTGCGACCACCGGCGGCTGGCCGGACCCGACAAGCGCAGCGAGCAACACTCCGATGATCAGCAGTCCGGTCGCGCGAGCACGGGCGTGCGGTGACATCCGCCGAAGGCTCATGACGTCGCTCCGACGGGTGCGGACACATCGACCGGATCGACGGGGTCGACCGATCCGGCTGCGATCGCCGGGTGACGCATCTCGAATCGCGCCACGTCCTTCGCCGATCGGGCGGCGGTTCGTTTGACCTGGCCCTTGGACAGGTGGCCCGCCGGGCGCCCGCCGGCGATCCGCGCCAGCGTGAACAGCACGAGAACGAGCACCATCAGTACGGCGGCGGTGGCAAAGGCACGGGCGACCAGCGTCGGCTGTGGCGACCGGACGAACTCGTACGTGGCGAGCGGCAACGACATCATCGGCCCCGAGCGCGGGTTGTAGTTGATCGTCGCGGTGATGCCGGACACGAGCAGCACGGGAGCCGTCTCGCCGATACCGCGGGCCACGCCGAGGATGACCGAGGTGGCCAGACCGGACCGGGCGGTCGGCAGCACGACATATCGAACCGTGCGCCAGTCCTGTGCGCCGAGCGCGGCCGAGGCCTCGCGCAGGTTTCCAGGGACGAGCCGGAGTACGACGTCGGAGGAGCGGATGATGATCGGCAACATCATCAGGCTGACGGCGAACGATGCGGCCAGGCCGGAACGCTCGAAACCGAGGATCAGGATCCACGTGGCGAAGATGAAGAGTCCTGCGATGATCGACGGGAGCGCCGTCATCGCGGTGACCACCGACCGGACGAGCTCGGTGAACCGGCCGCGTGTCTCGGTCAGGAACACCGCGCACCCGAGCGCCAGTGGCACGGTGATGATCAGCGACAGCGTGATGATGATCAGCGTTCCGACGATGGCGTGCTTGATGCCGCCGACGGTCAGTGGGTCGAGCGGACCGGCCTCGCTCATGTCCTGCGTGTAGAGGTTCGTCCTGATCAGTGCCTCGCGCCCCTTCCAGAGCGTGAACGTCACGACCGAGATCAATGCCGTCCCGGCGACGATCGCTGCCGAGCACAGCAGCGCGCTCATCACGCGGTCGATGACGGCCGTTCGGTTCTCGATCAATGACACCAGGAGCGCGTAGGTCACGAGGAAGATTGCGAAACCGACGACGACGAACGCCAGCCTTCCCGACATCGGGGTCAGCCGGCCGAACAGCAACAACGTGGTGCAGATCGCGCTGCCCGCGGCACCCGCCACGATCATCACGTCACGTATCGAGAGTTGGCCGATCGGGCGCCGGATCGGCGGTGGTGCCGTCGGGCCGGGTCTCCGCGGGAGCACGGTCGACGGAGTATCGGCCGGAGATTCCGTCGGGTCCGATTGCGGCGCGGTCGCGGACCACACATCGGTGTCGACCGATTCGGCGTGATGATCGATGTCGACCTCGTCGATGACGGTCACGCTTCGCTCCCGGCACCCGAACGTGACCTGGCGACGAAGTACGAGGCGACGAAGTTGACGCAGAGGGTGATCGCGAACAGTGCGAGCCCCGCCGCCATGAGTGCCGACAGCCCGAACGACGACGCCTCGCTGTAGCGGAGTGCGATCAGGCTGGACACCGAGTTGCTGCCCGCTCCGAGGATCCCGAACGTGATGTCGAATCGCGGCGAGATGATGAGCAGGACGGCGATCGTCTCGCCGAGCGCCCGCCCGAGGCCGAGCATGGTGCCGCCGATCATGCCGCCCTTGCCGAATGGGAGAGCGACGACGCTGATCATCCCCCATCGCGTCGAGCCGAGCGCATAGGCGCCTTCGCGTTCGCCGATCGGAACCTGCGAGAACACCTCACGCATCACCGAGCACTGGATCGGCATCACCATCATCGCCACGACGACACCGGCGATGAACGTCGACGCGGTGTAGACGCTCGCGCTGGCGAGCGGGCTGTTCGGGTCGGCGCCTTCGACGCTGAAGATCGGGAACCACCCGAACCAGGTGTTCAACCAACGCGACAGTCCGACCATCTGGCCCTGCAGGAGCTTGGCGCCCCACAGGCCGTAGACGACGCTCGGGACCGCAGCCATGAGGTCGACCAGCGCGACGAGCCAGGACCGGAGGCGGGGCGGGGCGACCTCCGTGATGAACAACGCGGTGCCAAGCGACATCGGCAACGCGATGACAACGGCAACCAGCGCGATAAGGACGGTGAAGGTGAGCACCGCTGCGATGCCGAACTCGCCCCGGTCGGGCTCCCATGCCGAAGTGGTG